>CAZRKS010000246.1:0-4011 GCA_964600315.1 uncultured Steroidobacteraceae bacterium
ATCAAGATGGGCGTCAACCCGCTCTGGCTCGGCGTGATGATCGGCGTGAACCTGCAGACCAGCTTCCTGACGCCGCCTTTCGGCTTCGCGCTCTTCTACCTGCGCGGGGTGTCGGGCGCGCTGCTCAGGACGGTCGACATCTACAAGGGCGTCGTGCCGTTCGTCGGACTGCAGTTGCTCGGACTGGCGCTGCTCTGGTTCGCACCCGGCCTGGCGACGACCCTGCCGGAGCGGCTCTTCGCCGCCGAGCCGCCGGCGCTCGACGCCGGCCCGGCCGGACTCGCGCCGACCGCGCCCTCGGGCTCGCCGGTCGCCGACGACTTCAGCGACCTGCTCGACGAGCCGTCGCCCGGCCGCAACCCACCCTATCGCGACAACCTCGAGGACCTCGTGCCCAATTGACGCGCCAGTCGCGCCCCCGGCCCGCCTTCAGCGCAGGCGGAACTCGAACGGCAGCCGCCGGGCATTGAGATAGGCCTGCTCACCGATGCGCGTCCAGGGAACGATCTCCTTCCGGAAGGCGAGAAAGTCCTCGATGATGCGGCGCACGATGCGGTTCGGCGAGGCGTCCGCCGCGTAGATCTCGTTCAGCACCTCGTTCGAGGCGCGACCGCAGGCCATCAGTACCTCCTCGGGCAGCGCGCGCACGATCACGCCATGGTCCTTCACCAACGTGCGCAAGGCCGGACCGGAGCGCGCGTTGTACTCCGCGAGCATGTCGCGCGTCGCGGCACTCGCGGCGGTGCGCACGATCCCCTGCAACTCGGGCGTGAGCGACCGCCAGGCCTGCTCGTTCACGAGGAGTTCGAGGTTCGGCCCGGGCTCGTGGTACCCGGGCGAGTAGTAGTAGCGGCAGACCTGGTAGAAACCCAGCGCGAGATCGTTGTACGGGCCGATCCACTCGGCCGCGTCGATGGCGCCCGACTGCAGCGCCGGAAAGATCTCGCCCCCGGGGAGGTTGACGGGGGTCACGCCCAGTTTCTGCAGCACGCGGCCCTGGTTGCCCGGCGCCCGGAACTTGAGCCCCTTCAGGTCCTCGAGCGTGCGGATCTCCTTGCGGAACCAGCCCAGCATCTGCGTGCCCGTGCTGCCCGCGTGGAAGGCGCGCAGGCCGAACGGCGCATAGAGCTCGTCCCACAGCGTCTGTCCGTTGCCTTGCAGCACCCACGCGTCCATTTCGGGCGTCGTGAAGCCGAAGGGAAACGCCGTGAAGAACGGGCAGCCCTCGGACTTGCCGGTGTGATAGTAGGAGGCGTCGTGGCCGAGTTGCGCGGTGCCGTTCGCGACGGCGCCAAAGCACTCGAACGCGGGCACCAGCTCGCCCGCCGCATAGACCTTGATCGTGAGCCGGCCGCCGCTGAGCGCGGTGATGTTGGCCGCGAGACGCTCGGCGCCCGTGCCGAGGCCCGGCAGCCCCTTCGGCCAGCTCGTGACCATGCGCCATTCGATCAGCCCTTTCGAAATGGCCGGTGCGGCGACCATGGCCCCGCCGGCGAGGGCGGCGGCCTTGAGGAGCGACCTGCGTTTCACGATCGATTCCTGACCTGCGACCGACGGGCCGGCCGGGGACTGCAAAGATAGCCCCTGTGCCGCCTCTGTGCGACCGCCGGCGGGGGTGTCCGGTGGCACCCGCCGCGTGTGCTACAGTCGACGCACGGGCGCAGAGGGGGATCCGTTGGCCGACATTTTCGTCTCTTATTCGAGGCAGGACCGCGCCCGCGTCGCGCCGCTCGTCGGAGCCCTCGAGGCCGAGGGCTGGTCGCTCTGGTGGGATCCCGAGATCACGCCCGGCGAGGAATTCGACGCGCTGATCTCGCGTGAGCTCGAGCAGGCCCGCGCGCTCGTGGTCGTCTGGACACCGACCTCCGTCGACTCGCGCTGGGTGCGCGGCGAGGCGCGCGACGCCGCCGACCGGGGCGTGCTCGTGCCGGTGCGTTTCGACAATGCGCGGCTGCCGATCGACTTTCGCGCCGTCCACACGACCGACCTCGACGCCTGGGCGAGCGATCCGGGCAGCCCGACGTTCCGCGCCCTCTGCAAGGCGCTCGAGTCGAAACTCGGGCCCGGCAGCAAGTCCCGCCCGGTGCGGGCCGCAGAGAAGCGCCCGGCCATCGGCATCTGCGTGCTGCCCTTCGCCAACATGAGCGGCGATCCCGAGCAGGACTACTTCAGCGACGGCATCACCGAGGACATCATCACCGACCTGAGCAAGGTCTCGGCGTTGACGATCGTCTCGCGCAACACGGCGTTCTCGTTCAAGGGCAAGACGGTCGAACTGCCGCAGGTGGCGCGCCAGACCAAGGCGACGCACGTGCTCGAGGGCAGCGTGCGCAAGGCGGGCAACCGCGTCCGCATCACGGCACAGCTAATCGACGCCGCCAACGACGCGCACGTCTGGGCCGAGCGCTACGACCGCGACCTGAACGACATCTTCGCGCTGCAGGACGAGATCTCGAAGGCGATCGTCGCCGCGCTCAAGGTAACGCTGCTGCCGGAGGAGAAGCACGCCCTCGAGCAGCGCTCGACCACGAATGCCGAGGCCTACAAGCTCTACCTGATGGCGCGGCAGTTCTGGCTGGCCGACAGCGAGCGCAACAACGAGCTGTGCGTGCGCATCTGCCAGCGCGTGGTCGAGCTCGACCCGAACTACGCCCAGGCGTGGGCGACGCTCGCGCTCGCGCAGTGGAACGTCTTCAACCGGGGCGACTCGTCGGATGACGGCGAGAGTGCGGCCGCGCGGGCGCTCGCGATCGATCCGAACCTCGCCGATGCGCACGCGGCGAAAGCGGCCGCCTGCCGCAGCCGCGGCCAGTTCGCGGAAGGACTCGCGTCCTGCGAGAAAGCACTCGCGATCGACGCCTCGTCCTACATCGCCCACCGCATCGCCGGACTCTGCTGCATCGGCCTGCGCTCGTACGACCAGGCCATCGTGCACTTCGAGGCCGCCGCTGCGTCGCTCGAGTCGGATTTCACGGCCGCGAGCTTCGTCGTGCAGTGCCACGAGGCGAAGGGCGACACGGCGAGGGCGCGCGAGGCGGCGAGACAGGCGCTCCGCCGGATCGAGAAGGTCGTGGCCACACAACCCGATCACGGTCGGGCCATCGGCTTCGGCGTCGGCATGCTGGCCACGCTGGGCGAGCGCGATCGTGCCCGCGAGTGGGTCGTGCGCGGACGCCTGCTCGACCCCGGCAACGTGAGCCTGCTCTACAACTTTGCCTGCGCGATGGTGCAACTCGACGACCCGGACGCGGCGCTCGACCTGCTGCAGAGCGTGACCGACCAGATGAACGCCGGCATGCTGAGCTGGATCGAGGCGGATTCCGACCTCGATCCGCTTCGCGAAGATCCCCGGTTTCGCGCCCTGCTCGAGCAGGCGCGGCAGCGACTCGGCCGGACGGGCTGAGGCGCGACCCGTCACGCGAGGACAGGCAGCATGGCCGACGTGTTCGTCTCCTACGCACGCAGCGACAAGGCGCTGGTCGCGCCGCTCGTCGCCGCCATCAAGGCGATGGGCTGGTCGGTCTGGTGGGACCCGGCCATCGTGCCGGGCCAGGAGTTCGATGGCCGCATCGACGCGGAGCTCGACGCGGCCGCGGCCGTGCTGGTCGTGTGGACCCCGACGTCGGTCACCTCGCGCTGGGTCCGCGGCGAAGCGCGCGAGGCGGCCGAGCGCGGCGTGCTCGTGCCGGCCCGCTTCGGGGGCGCACGACTGCCGATCGACGTGCGCGCAATCCACACCACCGACCTCGACGGCTGGAACGAGGACCCGCGCAGTCCAGCCTGCCAGGAACTCCTGCACGCGCTCGGCGCCATGGTCGGCGCCGGGCGCGGCGCACCCGCTGCGCAGGCGACTTCGGCCGCCACGCCGGCCGGGACCGTGGGTGCAGCAGAGGCTGCGGCGCCTCGGGTCGCGATCTGCGTTCTGCCGTTCGTCAACATGAGCGGCGACGCCGAGCAGGAGTACTTCAGCGACGGCATCAGCGAGGACATCATCACCGACCTGAGCAAGGT
>CAZRKS010000247.1:0-3997 GCA_964600315.1 uncultured Steroidobacteraceae bacterium
CCGCGACGTTGTGGATGGCGTACTTGAGGATCTGCACCTCGTCGGCCTTCTTCACGAGCGTGTTGGCCGACACGTTGATTTCCGCCTGGCCAGCGGTGGCGACCTCGGAGTGATGCACCTCGACCTTGAGGCCGAGTTCCTCCATCGCGAGGCACATGGCGGTGCGCAGGTCCTGGTAGGCGTCCACCGGCGGCACCGGGAAGTAGCCACCCTTGACGCCCGGACGATGGCCGAGGTTGCCGCCTTCGACCTCGCGCCCGGCGTTCCATGCGCCCTGCAGCGAATCGACCTCGTAGAACGAGCCGTTCATCGAGTTGCCGTGACGCACGCTGTCGAAGATGAAGAACTCGTTCTCCGGACCCCAGATCGAGGCGTCCGCGATGCCCGTGGACTTGAGGTAGGCCTCGGCGCGCTTGGCGACCGAGCGCGGGCAGCGCTCATAGCCCTGCATGTTCGACGGCTCGATGACGTCGCAGCGCAGGTCGAGCGTGGTCTCCTCGTAGAACGGATCGAGAACCGCGGTCGACGGATCCGGCATCAGGATCATGTCCGACTCCTGGATGCCCTTCCAACCGGCGATCGACGAACCGTCGAAACCCTTGCCGTCCTCGAAGAACGACTCGTCGACGATGCGGGTCGGCACGGTGACGTGCTGTTCCTTGCCCTTGGTGTCGGTGAAGCGAAGGTCGACGAACTTGACCTCTTTTTCCTTGATCAGCTTCAGAACGTCGGCAGCGGTGGTCATGGGCTCTCCTCGGAGTGCAGCGAATTCGGGTGCCCGGGGCCGCTCGCCGCGACAGCCTCGGAGCATGACTTTGGGGACCAAACTGGATGCACGTAGTATGCCAGCGCACCGGACTGGCGCAAAGACAGTGCGGCAAGCGGATGAGGTGCCAAATCACGGCGAGGAAGCGCACCAAGATTGTGCATGCCCTAAAGGCGTCGCGCCATTCTGGTGCATGGCGATCGGGCAACTCCCAGCTCCTCATGGGTGTCCGGCACGAAGGGCCTCGCGGCCTCGGCGTCACGTGTGCCGGAGAGCCGTGCTAGAGTCCCCGCGGGGGTGCATGTTGACGGGATCGTTCGTGCCGCGTCGGCGGAGTACGATTCACGGATCGATGGATTCGAGAACCAGACCCGCGTCCATCGCGGGCGGGAGTGCACCCTGATGAGATCCCACGCGCTGCTTGGCCGGTCGCTGTCCGCAGCGATCGCGTTCGGCCTCGTCGTTTCAATCGCCGGCTGCGGTTCCAAGGAGCCGCCGGCACCCGCCACCACCACTGCGGTCCCACCGGCCGCCGAGACGACTGCCGCACAAGCGCCACCCGCAGCGGCGGCGCCTGCCGCAGCAGCCTCGGCCGCTCCTGCGACTCAGTCCGCGCTGCCGACGAGCTGGACACCCGAAGCACTCGAGGAGCTGCTCGCGCCCGTCGCGCTCTACCCGGACCCGGTTCTCTCGCAGGTGCTGATCGCGGCCACCAATCCGCAGGAAGTCCTCGACGCCGGCAACTGGCTGCTGCAGAACCAGAACCTCACGGGCAAGGCACTCGACGCCGCGGCGACGCAGATCGGATTCACGCCCCCGATCCGCGCGCTGATCCAGTTCCCGGAAACCGTCGACATGATGTGCATGGAGCTCGACTGGACGACCGAGCTCGGCCAGGCCTTCGTCGCCGACCAGCAAGGCGTGCTGGACGCCGTGCAGCGCCTGCGCAAACAGGCGATGGACGTCGGCAACCTGAAGAGCTCGCCGCAGATGCAGGTCGAGACCGAGAAAGAGGGCGGCCAGGAAGTCGTGGTGCTCAAGCCGGCCGCCGATCAAAAGGTGTACGTGCCGCAGTACGACCCCGTCGCCGTGTACGCGCCGCCGCCGCCGGCGGCAGCGCCCGCCGCCGCTGCGCCCGCCGAGGTGGCGGCTCCGGCCACGACGACGACGACCACGACCACGACGTCCGAAGGCCACAGCACGGGTACGCTCGTCGCCACCGGCCTGCTGGCGTTCGGTGCCGGGATGCTCGTCAACGAACTCTTCGACGACGACGACCATCACTACGACAACGACTACTGGTATCCGAACTACGGCTACGGCGGCATGCCGTACTACCCGCCCTATCCGTACCGCCCGGCCTACGGCAACGGTTACTACCCGAGCAACGGCTACAACCGCCCGCCGAACTACCAGCACGGCTTCAACAACAACAACATCGTCGTGATCAACAACGGCGAGAACGGCTACTGGAACGATCGCGACAGGCGCCGGAACCAGTACCAGGGAGCCAGCACCTACCAGGCCAGGAGCCCGATCAGCCAGGCGAAGTCGAACCGGCCCGAGCTGCAGGAACTCAACAAGCGACAGCCGCGGCCGATGCCGGCCGACGCGAAGCGCCCGGTCAAGGGCGCGGAGCCTGCGCAGTGGAAGGGCCAGTCGAGTTACGCGGGCGCGAAACCCGGCGCGACCCGGCCGGGCAAGGCGAGCGCCGCCACGGCCGCGACGTCGGACCGCCCTGCGCCGAAGGTGCAGGGCTCGTACAAGGGCGGCACTGTCGATCGCGACAAGGCCTCGCAGGGCGGCTACGCGGGCGCGAGCAAGGCCAAGCCGCAAGTTGAGCGGCCGAGCACGCGGGAGACTCCGAGCGCGAATCGGCCGGCCCCGGCCAACGCGAGCGGCAAAGGCGACCGCGGCTACACGAAGCCCGACGCGCGGCCTGCGAACGTGGAGCGCCCGCAGCCGGCAGCCCCGCGACCGGCGGCGAGCCCGTCTGACCGCAGCAGCCAGGCCGGCACCTCGAGGCAGCAGCCCAAGTCCACGGCGATGTCCGGCGCCAGCCGCAGCGGTCAGGCTGAGCGCGCGGCGAGCCAGCGCGGCAAGCAGAGCATGCCGCAGGGCGCCCGCAGCAAGGGCGGTGGAGGCGGCGGCGGTGGCCGCAGTGGCGGTGGCGGTGGCGGCAACAAGGGCAGGCGCTAGGAGACGCACATGAAACTCGAGAACACTTGCTCCGCCATCGTGCGCATGACCCTGGCCGTCGCCGGCGCCGCACTGCTCGTGTCCTGCGCGAAGGTCGAGGACCACAGCAGCTTCGCCACGCCCGACGCGGCGGTGGATGCTTTCGTCGCGGCACTGCAGAAGGACGATGTGACGGCGCTGCAGAAACTGCTCGGCCCCGGTGCCGAGGATCTGCTGTCCTCCGGCGACCCGGTGGCGGACAACGCCGCGCGGGAGAAATTCCTCGCGGCCTACGCGGAGAGACACGCGCTCACGGACGATGGCACCGACTCGAAGACACTGGTGATCGGCCAGGACGACTGGCCGTTCCCGATTCCGGTCGTGAAGCAGGACGGCAAGTGGCGCCTCGACGGCGAAGCGGGCGCCGACGAACTCATCTACCGCCGCGTCGGCGCGAACGAGCTCGGCGCCATCGGCGTATGCGAAGGCTTCGTCGATGCGCAGGTGGACTATGCGTCCGAGGGTCGCGACGGCGATCCGGCGGGCGTGTATGCGCTCAAGCTCATCAGCGACGAGGGCATGCACAACGGGCTCTACTGGCCGACGGCGGAAGGCGAGTCGCCGAGCCCCGCGGGTCCCTTCGTCGCGTCGGCCGCCGAGGAAGGCTATCGACGCGGCGCCGTGCGCACGCCCTACCACGGCTACTACTACCGCATGCTCTACGCCCAGGGGCCGAACGCGAACGGCGGCGCTAAGGACTACTTCGTCGACGGCGTGCTGACCGGAGGCTTTGCGCTCGTCGCCTGGCCTGCGGACTACGGCTCGAGCGGCGTGCAGACCTTCATCGTCAACCAGGACGGCGTGGTCTTCCAGAAGGATCTCGGCGAGGAGACCGCCACCGCCGTCGAGACGATCCAGTCGTTCGATCCGGACAATTCCTGGACGGCGGTGACGCCGCAGGACCTGGCGGCGGCCGGCTGACCGACAGCATCGCAGGACACCCGATTCCGCGCGCCCTGGGGCGCGGGGGATCGGGCTGTGCGATATCGCCGC
>CAZRKS010000248.1:0-3992 GCA_964600315.1 uncultured Steroidobacteraceae bacterium
GAGTGCTTCTTGTCGGTGTCGATGCTGCCCGAGAGCATGTACTTCGGGTGCGCGGGGTGGGTCTCGCGGATCCACTCGCAGGCGGCACGCGTCGCCTTGCCGGTCATGTTCTGGCCGGCTGCGTCGCCCGTCGTGTAGTTGCAGCGCAGGTACAGCAGGTTCGCGACCGCGTACTGCTCGATCTCGACCAGACGGCCGCTGCGGGTCGTGGACTCGGCCGCCGCCTTCACGCCGGCGAAGTTCGCCGTCAGCCATTCGCCGAAATCGCGCGCGGCGCGCGCCGTGTCGAACATGAAGACGGGCGCGCGCTGCATCGAGCGCTTGACCACCGTGGCGGTCACGCCGCCGCTTTCCGTGATCACGCGCATGCCGCGGTTGTAACTCGCGACCAGCGTGCCTTCGGTCGTCGCGAGCGGCACGAAGAAATCGCCCTGCGCGTGCTCGCCGCGGACGCGCAGCGGCCCGGCGATGCCGATCGGGACCTGGGCGACGCCGGTGAAGTTTTCGATGTTGCCCGGCAGCAGGGCCGGATCGAACGAGTACGACTGCACGTGCGTCAGCGCGCTCCCCGACTTCGCCTGCAGGAACTCGGCGCGCCGCGTCGCCATGTCGCGCGTGTAGTCGGCCTTCGGGTCCCGGGGAATGCGGTCGCGTCCGGACATGCTGGTGGTTCTCCCGCGGAAGATCGGGCGAGGCTAGTCCGGTCGTTGCGGGCTGTCCACCCGCCCCATCAGCCGCCGACCCCGGCGCGGCGGCGCACGAACCACTTGCGGGATTCCTCGGCGGCCGCCATGCCGAGCGCCCAGGGCACGGCCGCGAGCCAGGTGTCGGCCGGGAGCGCGGCGGTTCCGAACAGGGCATGGCCGACGGGCGAATAGACGATCGCGAGGATCAGCACGCATTCGAAGGCGAGCGCTCCCCAGAGCAGGCGATTGGCGGCGGCGCCGCGGTCGAAGGCCGATCGGACCGGGTGCCGGCAGAGGAACAGGTTGACGACCTGCGCGACGACGATGCCGGCGAGGCAGGCGGTGGTCGCCTGAAGATAGAGCGGGTCGGACGCCGCGAGGACCCGTCCGTCGGTCCAGCCGCCGGAGCGCAGGACGAAGAAATAGGCGGCCAGCGCCGTCGCGGCCTCGAACGGGCCTAGGAAAAGGTAGGCGCGCGCGAGCAGCCGCGCGTCGAGCAGCCGCTCCGAGCGCGACCGGGGACGCTGTCGCATGACCGCAGAGTCGGGCCGCTCGGCTCCCAGCGCCAGGGCCGGCCACAGGTCGGTGCCGAGATCGACCGCGAGGATCTGGATCACCGTCAGAGGCAGCGGGATGCCGAGCAGCACGAAGGCGATGTAGGGCACGAGTTCCGGGACGTTCGAGGTCAGGATGTAGGTGAGGAACTTGCGGATGTTCTGGTAGACGGCCCGGCCTTCCTCTACGGCGCTCACGATCGTCGCGAAATTGTCGTCGAGCAGGACCACGTCGGCCGCTTCCTTCGCCACGTCCGTCCCCGCGACACCCATCGCTACGCCGATGTCCGCGCTCTTCAGGGCCGGCGCATCGTTCACGCCGTCGCCGGTCACCGCCACCACGTGCCCCTTGTGTTGCAGGGCGAGCACCAGCCGCCGCTTCTGTTCCGCCGAGGTGCGCGCGAACAGGACGTCGGTCCGATCGAGCAGCAGGCCGAGCTCGGCATCGGAGAGCCGGTCGAGTTGCACGCCGCGCAGCGCCAGCCCTCCGTCCGCGTCGACCATGCCGATGCGTCGCGCGATCGCGAGCGCCGTGCTCGGATGATCGCCGGTGACCATGACGGTGCGGATGCCCGCCGCGCGGCAGCGTGCAATGGCCGCGGGCACCTCGGCACGCGGCGGGTCCTCGAGCCCGATCAGTCCAAGCAGGATCAGCGCGTGCTCCTGCAGCGGTTCGCCGGCGCCGGCCGGCTTCCAGGCGAATGCCAGCACCCGCAGGCCGCGGCGCGCCATGTCGGTCTCGGCCTCGAGCAGGCGTCGCCGATCGTCCCTGTCGAGCGGCCGCGCACCCTCGATCCCTTCGACTCGATCGCAGACCTCGAGCAGCGATTCGAGGGCACCCTTGCAGTACGCGACTGCGCCGTCGTCGTCGCGGACCGAAACGCTCATGCGTTTGCGATCCGAATCGAACGGCAGTTCCGCGAGGCGTGGGCCCGGCGGCGTCGCCGCGAGTCGAGCCTCGGCGAATTCGAGCAGGGCCAGTTCCATCGGATCGCCCAGCCGCCGCGTGGCACCGTCGACGGTGACGACGCTCACCTCGTGGCAGCAAGCCGCGGCGAGCGCGAGCCGACGCATCGCAGCATCGGTCGCCGGCTGCGGTGGCCCGATCGGCACGGGCGCGGGTCCGGTGCAGAGGAACACCTCGCGCGCGGCCATGCGGTTCTCGGTCAGCGTGCCGGTCTTGTCGGACAGAATCACGCTCGTGCAGCCGAGCGTCTCGACCGCCGGCAGATGACGCACCAGCGCCTGGCGCCGGGCCATGCGCTGCGTCGCCATGGCGAGCGACAGGGTCACGGTCGGCAGCAGGCCTTCGGGCACGTTGGCCACGATGATGCCGATCGCGAACATGAAATTGCCCCAGAACGGCAGGCCGATCAGCTGGCCGACGACGAAGCAGGTCAGGCCGATGGCCGAGGCGAGCGCGGCCACGACGCGCGACAGGCGACGGATCTCGAGTTGCAGTGGCGAGGGTGGGTCGTCGCTGGCTCCGGTGAGCCGCGCGATGCGGCCGAACTCGGTGCCCATGCCGGTGGCGTATGCGACGGCGAGTCCGCGTCCTGCGACCACCGAGGTGCCGGCCAGCACGAGATTGCGCGCCTCGGGCGCGGCGGTGGCCACGTCGGCGCGGGCGTTGCGCGCCCTGGGCACGGACTCTCCGGTGAGGGTCGAAAGGTCGAGCCGCAGGGCGGTTGCCTCGATGAGGCGGCAGTCGGCCGGCACGTTGTCACCGGCTTCCAGGCTGACCACGTCGCCCGGCACGAGTTGCCCGGCTTCGACGGTCTGCGGGCCCTCGGGACGCACGACGCGGACGTTCCGCGGCAGCAACCTGCGCAGCGCCTCCACGGCCCGTTCGGCACGGTGCTCCTGCCAGAACGAGAACGCGCCGTTGACCACGATCACGACGACGATCGCGATGCCGAGCGAGAGCATGCCCTGCCCCGGCTGGGACAGATCGGAAAGGAACGCGAGCGCCGCGGCGACCCACAGAATGACGGCGAGGAAGTGCGTGAACTCGCGCAGCAGGCGCAGCCAGGCGGGCTTGCGCGCGGCCTGCTCGATGAGGTTCGGGCCGAACTCCTGCCGCCGGCGCGTCGCCTCCGCGGCGGTCAGTCCCGTGCGCCCGGATCGCAGGCTCGCGAGAGCCTCTTCTGTTTCGAGCCGCGCGATGCTGATGCCGTCGGTCACAGCGAGGCGGGCGCACGGGCAGGCAGCGTCCCGGCTGTCCGCCCCGGCATTTGAGCAGCCCCCGCGCGAGGCGACAATCCGCGGGCACCGCAGCCGGTTCGCCACGGCTGCAGAGAGCGTCGGGACCGGTAAACTGTGGATCCCTGCGGGCAGGTGACGTTTATGACCAAGGCGACGCTCGGGATCATCGGCGGCTCGGGCCTCTACGACCTTCCCGGGCTCGAGGTCCGGAGCGAGCGCTACCTGTCGACGCCCTGGGGCGACCCCTCGGACGCGCTGCGCTGCGGACGCGTGGGGTCGACCGACGTCGTGTTCCTGCCGCGGCACGGACGCGGCCACCGCCACTCGCCCTCGGACATCAACTACCGGGCGAACATCGACGCCCTGAAGCAACTCGGAGTCACCGACCTCGTCTCGTTCTCGGCCTGCGGCTCGTACCGGGAGGAACTCCCGCCCGGCACCTTCGTGATCGTCGACAACTTCATCGACCGCACCGTGCGGCGCGTGAACTCATTCTTCGGCGCGGGCTGCGTGGCGCACGTGCCGTTCGCGCATCCGGTCGGTCCGG
>CAZRKS010000249.1:0-3932 GCA_964600315.1 uncultured Steroidobacteraceae bacterium
GTGACCTGCTTCAGCAGCCGGTCGCCGGCCTCGTGGCCGCAGGTGTCGTTCACGACCTTGAACTGGTCGAGGTCGAGGTACATGAGCACGTGGCTCAGGCCCTCGTTCTGGCGCGCGGCCTGCAGCGCCTCCGCGAGGCGATTCTCGAATTCCCGGCGGTTGATGAGACCGGTGAGCGCATCGTGCGTCGCCTGGTAGGCGAGCGCGCGCTGCAGGCGCCGCTCCTGGCTCACGTCGTGGAACACCATGACCGCGCCGATCAGCCGGCCGGACCGGTCGCGGATCGGGGCCGCGGAGTCCTGGATCGAGATTTCCTGCAGCCGACGGTTGATGAGCAGCGTCGGTTCCGCGAGCTCGACGGTGCGGCCCTCGCGCAGGCAGCGCAGGATCGGGCTGTCGATCGGCAGGCGGGACGATTCACTCACGACCTGGAACACCTCGGCGACCGGGCGGCCGAGCGCGTCGGCCGTCGGCCAGCCGGTCAGTTCCTCGGCCACCGGGTTCAGGTATTCGATCCGGCCGTCGGCATCGGCGGTGAGCACGGCGTCGCCGATTGACTGCAGCGTGACCTGCGCCTTCTCCTTCTCCGCGGAGAGCTGCAGTTCGACCGCCTTGCGGTTGCTGATGTCGGAGAGCGTGCCTTCGTAGCCGACGATGGTGCCGTCGCCGTCGCGCACTGCGCGCGCATTTTCGGTGACGGTGATGATCTGGCCGTCGCGTCGCCGCAGCTGGTATTCGGCGCTGCGCACCAGCCCGTCGCGATGCAGCGTCTCGATCACCCGCTCGCGGTCGCGGCGGTCGACGTAGAGGACATCGGTCGACGGCAGCGCGATGAGTTCCTCGGCCCGTTCGAATCCGAGCATGCTCACGAGAGCCGGATTGGCGGACTCGAGACGTCCCTCGGCACTGGTCCGGTACACCCCCTCGACGACGTTCTCGAAGAGGCCCCGGTAGCGGGCCTCGCTGCTGCGCAGAGCTTGCTCAGACTGCTTGCGCTCGATGGCAATTCCTGCCAGCGCGGTGAGGCGCGCCATCAGCTCGAAGTCGCGCTTCAGCGGGCTGCGCGGTTGCCGGAAGTAGAAGGCGACCGTGCCGAGCATGCGACCGTCGGAGGCACGGATCGGCGTCGACCAGCACGCGCGCAGGCCGGCGGCGAGCGCGGGCGCGCGTCGGTGTTCCCAGAGCGCGTCACGCGCGATCTCGGCCACGACGACCTGTCGCTGCAGGTAGATCGCGGCGGCGCAGGAGCCGTTGCGCGGGCCGATCTCGACCGTGTCGAGCGCCTTCAGGAGAGCGTGCGGCAGGCGCTGGCCCGCGACGTGGCGCAGCGTGTTCGAGACCGGCTCGTAGATGCTGACCGTGCACAGCGCGTCGGGCGTGACGCGCTCGGCGGTCTCGGCGATCGCCTCGAGCGTCGCTGGCAGATCGACGTTGCCCGTGATGCGCTCGAAGACGCGCCGCTCGCCGGCCGCGAGGAACTCGCTGCGCTTGCGTTCGGTGATGTCGGTGATGCTGCCGCGAACCAGCCGCCGGCCGGAGGAGGGCAGGCGCACGAGGCGAACCTCGCAGGGGATGTCGTGGCCGAGCGAGTCGCGGTGCGTCCACTCGAAGCACGGCACCTCGCCCGCGAGCGCCGACTCGAGGTGGCTGCGCACGAGCCCGGGCGAAGCCTTGCCGTCCGCCTGCTCGGGCGGGCTGATCCGCTCGGGTCCGACGGCGAGCAACTCGTCGCGCGTCATCTTGAAGAAACGCACGGCGTTCTCGTTGCATTCGACGAAGCGACCGAGGTCCTCGTCGTAGACGACGATCGCCTCGGGCGCGTTCTCGACCAGCGTGCGGTAGCGGGCCTCGCTGTCGCGGATCGCGGCCTCGGCGAGCTTGCGGTCCGTGGTGTCGCGCAGGCAGACGATGAAGACCTCGCGCCGATCGAGCTTGACCTTGCTCACGCCGATCTCGGCGTCGAACAACGAGCCGTCCAGGCGACGGCCGCGGGTCTCGCGCGGTGCGAGGTCGAACTGGGTGTCCTCCACCGACTCCGACAGTTCCTCGAGCGCTTCGGTGAGCTGCGGCCGGCGCGCGAGCGACGGGATGAGCAGGTCGAGCCGGCGGCCGCGGACGGCTTCCTCCTGGCAACCGAAGACCCGCTCGCCCGTGCTGTTGACCGTCTCGATGCTCCCCGACCCGTCCACCGTCAGGATCGCGTCCTTGACGTGGTCGAGGATCACCTGCAGCTGGCTCGCGGCGCTCTCGCGCACCTCACGGGTGAAGGCGCTCGTCTCGTCGGCGAGCAGGCGGATGGACCGCACGACGCCGCGCCGTTCCTCGTCCCATTCGGCATAGGCGGAGCTGATGGCCTGCAGCAGTCGGCGCAGGTCGAGCTGGCCGCCCTCCTGGCGCGCGTCCTCGAACTGCTGCTTGAGTAGGGGATGGAGGCTCACGGCACGCTCCGCGCGAGCGCACGTCCATTGCGCCCGGCCCCTCGGCCGCACGCGTCCCTGGCGCCGTCGTCGTTGTCGTGGGCTGGCTTCATGCGGTCGCTGACGATGCCCGCCGCCCCCCTGCATGGGGCGGGTCGTGGCGGATACTAGGCGCGTCCAAGGTTGCAGGGGTGTGACCTGCGTCGCATTCGGGCGGCCGCCGCAGGGGTTCAGGGTACAATTCGGAAACCCTCCCCAAAGCGTCCCGGAATGTCCCCAGATTCCCTCGATCACCTGCCTGCCAGCCTGCCCCTGATCGGTCGCGACGACCCGCCGCCCTTCGTGGTCCTCCACGAGCACGGGGAGGCGCCCGCACTCGTCGTGTGCGATCACGCCAGCCGGGCTTTTCCGAAGGCGATGGCACGGCTCGGCCTGCCGATGCTGCAGACCTGGGAGCACATCGCCTGGGACATCGGGGCCGGCGAGCTGGCCCGCGGCATTTCGAACGCACTCGACGCGCCGGCGGTGCTCGCCGGGTACTCGCGGCTGATCGTGGACTGCAATCGCCACCCGGACGACCCTGAGGCCTTCCGTCAGGTGAGCGACGGCTGGGAGATCCCCGGCAACCGCGCGCTCGGCGAGTTCGAGCGCCGGGTGCGCCTCGCGTGTTTCTTCGACCCGTACCACGAGGTCATCGCGGCCATGCTGGGCGGATTCCGCGCGCGGGACGTCGTGCCGTACTTCATCTCCGTGCACACGTTCACGCCGCAGATGGGCGGCGAACAGCGCCCGTGGCACGTCGGCGTCCTGTGGGACAAGGATCCGGAGTCGGCGGCGCGGCTGCTCGCGGGACTGCGCGGCATCGAGGGGCTCGAGGTCGGCGACAACCAGCCCTACAGCGGCAAGCATCCGTCCGACTTCACCGTCGAACAGCACGCCGAGAGCGCGGGGTTGCCCCACCTCTGCATCGAGGTGCGGCAGGACCAGCTCGAGTCGCCCGCGGGGGTCGAGCGCTGGGTGCGGATCCTGTCGCGGCTCATCCGCGACATCGTGCAGGACCCCGCGCTGCGCCGGCTCCGCCACCAGGAGGCCGCATGGCCACGCGCGAACCACCGCTGACGCTCGGCATCGAGGAAGAGTACCTGCTGGTCGATCGCGAGACGCGCGCGGTGGCGAGCGAGCCGCCGCCCGCTCTGTTTGCGGACCTGCACGAGCGCACTGCGGGTCGGGCGTTCCCCGAGTTCCTGCGCGCGCAGGTCGAGGTCGCGACGCCGGTGTGCCGCTCGATCGGCGAGGCGCGTGCCGAACTCGGCGGGTTGCGGCGTGCCGTGATCGAGGAGAGCGCGAAGTACGGTCTCGCGCCGATCGCCGCCTCGAGCCACCCGTTCTCGCTCACCGCCAAGCAGAAGCGCACCGACAAGGAGCGCTACGTGGCCCTGCTCGAGGAGATGCAGGGGGCAGCGCGGCGCATGATGATCTGCGGGCTGCACGTGCACGTCGGCTTCGAGGACGACG
>CAZRKS010000250.1:0-3916 GCA_964600315.1 uncultured Steroidobacteraceae bacterium
TCGAACCGTCCAACGGACATCCGCTTTCGCTCAAGGTTCCGAATCGTGACGAACGAAATTCATTCGCGCGTCCGCGTGCTCGCGGCGAGCGTCCTCTTCACTGTGTCGCTGACCCTGCTGCCGCTCGCCAGCGCATCGGCCGCGCAGGCGACGTGGTCGCCGGAAACCGTGCTCTCGGCCCCGAACGTGAACGGCGCCACGCAGATCCGCGTCGCGAACAACGCCGGCGGCGTCTCCGCGGTCGTGTGGGACGAGCGCGTCGACTATTACACGACGCATCTCTACGTTGCGGTCAATGACGGCAGCGGCTGGACCACCGCGAAGCGCCTGACGACGAGCCCGACGCTCTACACCTCGTCCGCGGGCGCCGTCGTCGCGCCGGACGGCACGGTCACGGTCTACTGGCAGGAAGGCGCGGCCTCTTACTACACCGCGTTTGCAGCCGGCGCATGGACGCCGTCGACGCCGATTCCCGCGGATCCGGACTTCGGGCTCGTGGCCGGCGCCGGGGTCGACAAGGCCGGCTACGTGCAGTTCCTCATGGCCGCACTGCGCGTGAGCGGTTCGTTCAAGTCGTACGACAGCGAAGTGCTGGTCAAGGATCCGCTCGGCAACTGGACCGCGCCGACGCGGCTCACGACGACGCCCGGTGGCTATCCGCGCCTGCTCATGAACTCGAGCGGGCAGGCGCTCGCGATCGCGGGCTATACCGCCTGGCGATCCTCGAGCACCGGCACGTGGAACCCGACGCCCAAGGCGATCCCGTTCATGGCCGGGCAGACCTACGCGACCGACGCCGCCATCGACGCGTCCGGCAACGGTTATTTCGTGCTCTACAACCGCTATGGCGGCATGAACCTGTCGACCTCCACGCCGACCTCGAACTGGACGGCGCTGCGCCACCTGTCGAAGTTCGACCCGCTGGGCAGTTCGCTCGCGATTACGGGCGGCGGCGCGGGCGGTGCGATGATCTACGGCGTCGACTACATGACAGGCAAGCTGCGCGCCAGCGTCAGCACGGCGGCCGGCAAGTCCTGGGGCACGCTCTACGCGCTCGACGTCGTGAGCACGACGCAGGTCGACGCCGCCGGCGGGGAGTCCAACCTGTTCGCGATCTCCTGGGACGGCAAGGTGACGGCGGGGACGGGCATCGGCACCAAGGCTGCCGCCTGGAACACCCAGGTCGTCGCGCCGAATCCGGGCATCGGCGGCGTGGCCGTCACGGCCGACCGGGTGGTGACGGGCTGGATCCGCGGCACGGACGCCTCGCAGACCGCATGGGTCACGAGCGCACGCACGGGGACGATCGCACCCTGACCCTCACGGCGCCCGAAAGCGGCGGGGCACAGATTTCCCTGACTTGACTCTCCTCAATTCCGGATTGTCGGAGGCAGGCAATGGGCTAGGGTGCCCTTGATGGGACGCGGGCGGAAGGGAGGCGTCGCGTCCCCCCGTTGGAGGTCGCGCCGTGAAACCCAAGGGATTGCTCGTATCGGCCGCCGTCATCGCCACGCTCGCAGCCAGTTCCGCCCAGGCCGCCACGGTCAGCGGAACCATCAGCCTGCCGGTTTCGGATGGCGGCTATCAGCCCACGATCAACGCTTCCAAGGCTCCGAAGGTGCGCGTCGAGGGCAGCAGCCTCGTCGTGCCGGTGACGGTGACGAGCCAGACGACTGGAACGTTCGCGCTGACGGGGGTGCCCACCGGGCCGGTCACTCTGCAATACGTCGAGACCGAGGGCGAGGACACGTTCACCTTGGCGTCCCGCCGTGTGGCACTGGACGTGAGCGGTGACGTCGGCGGGGTCACCTTCGGCCTCGTCCACCACTGGAAGAACCTGCCGTCGTATCCGCCGCCGTGGCGCAACGCGGACTACGACATCTGGGAGCCGTATTTCGTCAGCGCAAAGATCGGCTTCATCCTGTTCCGCAATCGTGGCGTCTCGCCCCAGGAGGACGAACTCTGGCGCACGACCAATGGCGGCACGGGGTGGAAGAAGATCGGACACTGGACGCATGCAGCAGGTGTCGTCGCACCGGACATCACCGGTCGCTCGATGCTCTTCGCGAACGCGAACGCGGGCGTCGTCTCGGCCAAGGTCAACGTGCCGTTCGGCATGCTGCAGACGGTGGACGGCGGGACGACCTGGAGCGTGATCGACCTGCCCGACGTGGCCAGTGCCAACGGCATCTCCTCGGTGCACAACTACGCGCGTATCGATGCCAATCGCTGGATCGCCTGCGGCTCACAGAACACGGGCAGCTACATGGGCGTGGGCTCGCCCTTCGTCGTCAACATCTGGGAGACGGCGAACCAGGGCGCGACCTGGGCGATCACCCGCACGTGGTTCGAGGACAACGGCTATTGCGCCGCGCTCGACGCGAACTCCGCAGGCAAGGCGATCCTGTTCGCGACGCCCCATGCCTGGGGCGGACAGCTGCACCTCGAACTGCGCGACCCGAGCGGAATCTGGACGCAGCAGCCCGGCAACGAACTGATCACGAATTCCGGTTCTGGCACGGCCGACGTGCCGATGGTGGGTGACCTCGCCTGGGTGCGCTCGACTCAGTACAGTACGCTCGGCGCAGGCCTGTTCAAGAGTACCGACGCCGGTGCGACCTGGCAGAAGCTGAACGCCTCCTTGCCCCAGTACATGGACTTCGTCTCGGCCTGGCGCGGCTTCGCGCCGGCCGGCGGGCCGATGTACGCCACCTACGACGGCGGCAACACCTGGCTGTACCAGTCCGCGGGCGGCGGGCTCTGCTGTCACGGCAACTTCATCTGGGCCTTCGACACCATGAGCGCCATCTGGCAGGACGGTGGCGTCGGCGATCCGAACGGACTCAGTGACATCTTCACGTACGTGGAACCGCGGCTGCCCAATTTCGAGTTGCTCGCCGGGACCCCGGTCGGCAACTCGTCGGCGCAGCCGGGCGACGAGTCCGTGCGCATCGCGAGCTACCGTTTCGTCAACAACGGGCCGATGCCGCTCAAGGTCACGGCATTCAAGCTGCGGGCGAGCGGGACGGGCAACGATCTCGCGGACGTCAGTGCGGTGAAGACCTGGCTGGACCGCGACGGCGACGGGCAGCTCGATGCGGAGGATCCGCAGCTCGCGACGGGCGTGTACCCGAGCGACGACGGCGAGATCACGCTCAACCTCGGCGCGGCCAACCTCCTGCAGTCGCGCGTGCCGTTCGACGTGCTCGTGACCTACGACTTCGCCGGCTACGTTGCCGGTGAGCGGACGTTCACCGTCGCGGTGGACCCGACCGTGGTCATGGCGCAGACGGCCGATTCTGGCACGGCCCTGGTGGTCGCGGCGACGGCCCCGACCGGCACCTCGCTGCCCGGCGCGATCGTCACGCTCGAGGGCAGTTCCGTCGTGTTGAGCGGACTCACGCTCAACAAGTCGACCGCTGCCGGCTGCTTGAACGCGACGGGCACCGTGACGCTGTCCGAAGCGGCGCCCGGCACGGGTGTCGTGGTCACGCTCGGCGACACGCTGGCCTCGGCGAGCACGCCGGCCTCGGTCACCGTACCGGCGGGCGCCACCAGCAAGACGTTCACCGTGAAGACGACGCCGGTCGCGGTGAGCGAGGCGGGTCTCGTGACGGCGACACTGGGCGCCGTGACGCTCAATAGCGCGTTGACCGTGCGGCCGATGGGTCTGTCGTCGGTCGCGCTGTCGCCGAATCCGGTGGTCGGCGGCAACCCGGTCACGGGCACCGCCACGCTCGAGTGCAAGGCGGGGCCCGGCGATGTCGTCGTACTGCTCACGAGCTCCATCCCGTCGGCCGCGACGCCGAACGCCGCGAGCATCGTGGTGCCGAAGGACATGAAGACCGGTGCGTTCGGCGTGACGACCTTCGCCGTCGCCGCGACCGCGAAGCCGAAGATCACCGGCGAGGCGAAC
>CAZRKS010000251.1:0-3876 GCA_964600315.1 uncultured Steroidobacteraceae bacterium
TCAAGCGACGTGTCGCGATGCGAGCGCAGGCTTCTTGCTGGCCCTTCGCGCTGGAACCGGCTCGGAGCGCACCCGCAGGCGAACGCGGCCGTGGCGCTGCAGTTCGTGCAGGACGCTGGACATGTTGGCCGCGGTGGGGTTGCCGGAGGGTCCGAACATGCGGACCAGGCTCTTCTCCGGGGTGCCAGTTCGGCGGCTGAGCTCGGCGTAGCCTATCGAGCCCTTGATGGCGTCGCGGATCAGGCTACGCGCGACGGGCAGTTCGCCGGCCAGAAGGCATTCCACCGCTTCCTCGAGCAGCGCGCCAGCGAAGGCTGGCTCGCGCCCAGCGCGCTCCTGGAGGATCTCGTGGAAGGAACGTCCGACCGGTGTCTTGCTCATCACCCTGCCTCCTCACCCTTGCGGCGGGCCTTGTAGTCCGCCCAACGCTCCTGAGCTGCCTCAGCCGGCGCCACCGTAACATAGATGTTACCCATGGTCGCGGTCCGTGAATCCCCCGCCCTGCTCTGCTTTGCGACTGACGCGGGCGCCCGAATCCGCTGGCGATTCACGGCCCTGCTTCACAGAAACGATGAGCGGTACGCGCCGCCACGGCGCTTATGTCCGGTCCGGCGCCCCGCAGCCGAATGCCGCGCTAGACCTGCGATCGAGATCGCCGGTCCCGGAACCCTGGAGTCAGACATGCCGCTCATCCCCCGTCACGTCGGCCGCCTGTGCGCAGCCGTCCTGCTCATCGCGGTCACTTACGTTCCTGTCGCAGGAGCTGCCGACAAGGGCGAGCCCGTGGTCTACGAAGGCACGGTCTCCGTCGCGGTCGAAGACGATTTCGCGCGCGGACGCGCCACACGACGCTACTTCCTCGACGAGCAGAACCTCGGCCAGCGCTTCGAGTTGAAGCTGAGCGCAGCGCAGGGCAGGCAGCTCAGGACCGGCGCGCGCATCCGCGTCCGCGGCCATGCAGTGGGCGGCGCGGTGAGCGCCGAACCCGCGGGCGACAGCGTCACGGTGCTCGCCGAAGCGCTATCCGCGGCCCCGGTCGCGGCACGCAAGGCGATCGTGATGCTCGTGGACATCACCGACTCGACCGCCGCGGTGAGCCGCGTGAGCACCGACTGCGACGGCAGCGTGGCCAGGTCGTCCGACATCATGTTCGGGGCGCAGACCGGCGGGCTGAACGTCGACGGCTGCTATCAGGACAGTTCCTTCGGGGCTCTCGGCATGGGCGGCGCGGGCTATCCGGGCAGCGCACTCGATGTCGTGCGGGTCGCGGTGACCGAGGCGTCGACGATCGGCAGCGTCTGCAACTACTCGGCCTGGGGCAGTGCCGCCGACAAGGCCGCGGCCGCGGCCGGCATCGCGCTCGCGAACTACCAGCATCGCGTGTACGTGGTGCCCTCGAACGTGGGCTGCAGCTGGGCGGGGCTCGCCTATGTGGGTTGCGGCAATGCCTGCCAGGCCTGGGTGAAGGCGTACTCCGGCCAGGTCTGCGGCTACAGCGACGCCTACGCCCACGAGATCGGCCACAACCTCGGCATGTGGCATGCGTCCACCGACACCAACAACGACGGAACGCTCGACTGCGAGTACTGCGACACGTCGGACTTCATGGGCTATGCGCTGCCGAACCTGCGTACGCAGAACGGCGCCAACAAGGTCATGATGGGTTGGGCGAGCGGCTCACGCGTGGTCGACGGCACGGCGGGCGGCACGTTCACCATTTCCTCGCTCGCGCTCACATCGGCGCCGTTCCCGCAGGTGGTCAAGGTACGCGCGAACAGCGGCGACCCGTACTACCTCAGCTATCGCACGGCCACGGGCTACGACCAGTCCATGCCCTCGCCCGCGACCTACCTGAACCGACTCAACATCCACCGCTGGGGCAGCGGCAACACGCGCTACATCGGCACCGTCGGCGACGGCCAGTCCTACAGCGATGCGGGGTCCGGGGTGACCTTCCGGCAGCTGTCCCACACCGCGGACACGGCAACCTTCGAAGTGAGCACCGTCTGCGCGACGCAGGTGCCGACGCTCTCGATGAGCCCGACGAGCCAGGGTACAGGGGCCTCGCTGCCGGCCACCCGCAGCTACACGCTCACGGTCACGAACCGCGACGGCGCAGCCTGCGGCAGCGGCACGTTCGCACTCCTCGGCAGCGTGCCGGCCGGCTGGTCCGGCGCGTTCGTGCCCGCGACGCTCGCGGTGGCACCGGGTGCGTCGGGCAGTGCGACACTGAACGTGACCGCGCCCGCCGGCACCGACGCCGGCAGCTACCCCGTCGGCGGCGCAACGGTCGCCGATGCGACGCACGCGGCCGTCGCGGCGAGCGGAACGTTCTGGATCGACTCGATCGCGCCCGGAGCGCCGGTCAACCTGAAGGCGTCGGTGAAGGGCAGCCGGGTCACGCTCTCGTGGAGCGCGGCGACCGATGCGGGCGGCTCGGGTGTCGCTCGCTACGGCGTCAGGCGCGGCGCGACCCAGGTCGCGACGCCGGTGTCGACGACCTACACCGACTCGCCGGGCAGCGGCACCTGGAGCTACACCGTGGTCGCGGTGGACGCCGCGGGCAACGTGTCGGCCCCGAGCGCCGCGGTCTCGGTTAAGGTCGGCCGAAAGTAGGCGCGCCGGCCTACGCCGCGAACCGGGCCTTGGCGTTGCGGACGAGCTCGATGAACCGTGGACTGCTGCGCAGCGGATCGAGATCGGTGTCGTTGTCGAGCCAGACGAGCCAGCCCTGTGACGCCTTGTCGATCACGCTCGCGAGCAGGTCGAGCGCCGCGTCGATGTCCCCGAGCCGGGCCAGCGCGCAGACGAAATTGAAGTGGAGGATGGTGTTGTCGGGGTCGAGCAAGCTGCCACGCTCGATCCACTCCCTGGCACGCTCGGCCTCGCCGAGGCTCGCGAGCAGGCCCGCACCGTAACCGAGCGCCCGGCCATGGTCCGGTTCCGCCGCGATGACCCGTTCGATGCGGGCCATCGCGCGCCGCGACGCGTCGCGTGCGCCGTCGAGGTCGCCCTTGGCTACGTAGCACTGCGGCGCGAAGCTCGCGGCGACGAACTCTCCGTCGACCGCAGCGGCCGCCGTCTCGAAGTAGCGAATCGCCTCGTCGTAGCGGCGCAGCGCCAGGCAGCACATGCCGGCCACGCGGTTGCCTTCGTAGGAATTCGGATCGAGCTCGAGCGCGGCCTCGCACGATTTGAGACCGGACTCGTAGCGCCCCTGGCCCTGCTGTGCCGCACCGAGGGCCGCGTGCGCATCCGCCAGTGCCGGGTCGAGCCGGATGGCCTGGTTGGCCGCGTCCTGCCCGTCCTCGTCGCAGGCGCTGCGACGGTGCATGTCCCACTGGGCAATGGCCATCGTGGCCCAGGGCGCGGCGTAGGACGGGTCGAGCTCGACCGCGCGCTTGCACAGCCGGACGATGATCTCCTGGTGCCGCTCGTTGCCCATGACGCTGAACTGCCGCGCCATCAGGAAGAGCTTGTAGGCCTTGACGTTCGTCGTCGCACGCTGCTCCAGCGCGCGCTTCTCCTCGGGCAGCAGCGTGAGCTTCAGCGCCGCGACGATGGCTTTCGAGATCTCGTCCTGCAGCGCGAAGATATCGTTCAAGTCACGGTCGTAGCGCTCGCCCCAGACCTGGGCTTCGTTCGCCGCGTTCACGAGCTGCGCCGTGATGCGCACCCTCTGCCCCGCCTTGCGCACGCTGCCGACCAGCACGTAGGCGGCCTTGGTCTGCCGCCCGATCTCGCCGACGCCGCCCGTCGCTCCCTTGAAGGAAAAGGCCATGTTCCGCGAGACGATGGACAGGGCGGAGACCTTGCCGAGGTCGGTGATGATGTCCTCGGTGATGCCGTCGCTGAAGTACTCCTGCTCGGGGTCGC
>CAZRKS010000252.1:0-3873 GCA_964600315.1 uncultured Steroidobacteraceae bacterium
ACATCACGAGCGGGTCACGCTCGAGGTCCTTCGCGTTCGAGAAGTCGTTCACGCCACTCGGGTAATTGCGCAGGATCCAGCCCATGTGCGAGAACCAGAAGCCGCGTCGGGCGCTGTACGGGTCCTTGTCCCAGTCGTCCACGAAGCGGTGGTGCGTGCGATGCTGCGAGCCCCAGATGAGGATGCTGTTCTGCAGCGCCATGGCGCCGAAGAGCATGTAGAAGAACCGCACGGTCCAGTGGGCCTGGTAGGCCTTGTGCGACCAGAGCCGGTGATAGCCGGCCGTGATCGAGATGCCGCAGGCGAACAGGAAGAAAGCCAGGCTGCCCCACGCCCACGCGCTGTAACCATGAGTGAACCCGTACCACGGCACACCGATCAGCGCGGCGAGCGGCGTGACGGTGAAGACGATGGTCGTGAGCCAGTTGATCGGCGCGTGCTCTTCGGGCGAGCGCGAGGCAGTTTCGTTTTGCATCAGTGGTATACCGTCGCTCGAGGGGGGGCACAAAGGCGGCGCATTATACTCTCCGGCGCCGCACCCCGCTCGACTGGCATAAGCCATTGATTTAAAGATGGTTACTGGCCGAATGACCCAGGCGCGGCAGCTGCTACGGCCCGCCAGGACGAGCCGCTGCGCGTCGGCAGCAAGACCTGCGACTGAGAATCCGGTGCCTGGCACTGACTTCGGAACATACTAATGCGAATGCGAATGATTCGCATTGACGATTAGTCAATCTGGCAATAGAGTCGCCTTTCACGAAAACAAGGCTCTATCTGGCGGATCACATGTCTCAGACCCACCCTGCCGGCTCCCGCTGGCTGCTCGCTGCTGCGATTTCCACGCTGTGCGCTGCAACCTCCACCCAGGCCGACAGTGCATCGGCGCCTCCGACAATCGCCGGTGCGGAGCTCGAGCCGGTGATCGTCGTCATTGGCAGGAAGGCCAACCTCGACGCCATCCCGGGGTCCGGCACGGTGCTCGAGCGCGCCATCCTCGAGGAGTCCCATGTCTTTTCGGTCAACGAGGCCTTGCGCAAAGTGCCGGGCGTCTTTGCGCGCGACGAGGAGGGCTTCGGACTGCGGCCCAACCTCGGCATCCGCGGCTTGAACCCCACGCGCTCGAGCAAGCTCCTCATGCTCGAGGACGGCATCCCTCTCGCCTACGCCCCGTACGGCGACAACGCCAGCTACTACCACCCGCCGGTGAACCGCTTCGAGCGCATCGAGGTGCTGAAGGGCTCGTCACAGATCCTCTTCGGCCCGCAGACGCTGGGCGGCCTCGTGAATTACATCACGCCGGGCGTGCCCGCCGATCTGGCGGGCAACCTGTCCGCCACCGTCGGCAGCGAGGATTACCTCGAATTCCACGGCGAACTGGGTGACACCCTCGGTCCGACGGGCTACATCCTGAACGGCACATGGAAGGAATCGGAAGGCACGCGCGACAACATGCACTTTCAGGTCGGCGACCTGAACCTCAAGGTCGTGCAGCAGCTGACCGATCGGCAGGCGCTGACCCTGCGCGGCAACTATTACGACGAGGACTCGCAGATCACCTACACGGGCCTCACGCTCGCCGAGTGGCGGGACGACCCGCGCGGCAACCCGTTCGAGAACGACCACATGTACGCGACCCGCTGGGGCACCTCGGCGACGCACCTCTTCGAGATGAACGACTCGACGACGTTGACGACGAGCGCGTACTACACCTACTTCAACCGCGACTGGTGGCGGCAGTCGAGCAACTCGGGCCAGCGCCCCAACGACGCCAGTGACCCGGCATGCGGTGGAATGGCCAACTTGAACGCGGGCTGCGGCAACGAGGGACGCCTGCGCCAATACTGGACTGCGGGCATCGAACCCCGGGTCGAGGTGAACCACGAGATGTTCGGCGTGCGGAACGTCACGGACGCGGGCTTCCGCCTGCACCAGGAGCACCAGTATCGGGTGCAGGCGAACGGCGACACGCCTGGCGCGCGCCGGGCCGGCACCGGGCGCAATGCCGGCATCAGGGAGGACAGCGACCGCGACGTGAACGCCTGGTCCGGCTTCGCGCAGAACCGCTTCGACCTCGGCCGCTGGACGGTCACACCCGGACTGCGCTTCGAGCACGTCGACTACGAGCGCGTCGACCACCTGCTCGGCACGCGCGGCACTGCGACGGTGGACGAATGGATCCCGGGCATCGGAGCAACCTTCGAACCCGTTGCGGGCACGACGGTTTTCGCAGGCGTGCACCGCGGGTTCTCGCCCCCGGGCGTCGCGGACATCATCACGCCGCTCGGCGGCAGCGTCGACCTCGATCCCGAGTACTCCTGGAACTACGAGCTCGGGGTGCGCAGCGACGTGCGCAGCGGGCTGTATGCGGAAGCGACGCTGTTCCGCCTCGACTTCGAGAACCAGATCGTGCCCGCGAGCGTCGCGGGCGGGACCGGGGCCGCGCTCACGAGCGCAGGACAGACGCTGCAGGACGGGCTGGAGGTCGCCGGCAACGTCGAGAGCACGGGCTTCGTCGACTGGCCCGTGGACGTCTTCGGGCGCCTGTCGTGGACGTGGCTGTGGACGGCCGAATACGTGGGCGAGCGCTACAGCGCCATCCCGGGATTCACGAACGTGAGCGTGACCGGAAACCGCCTGCCGTACACACCGGAGCAGCTGCTCGCCGCCACCCTCGGCATGCGGGCGCGGTTCGGCCTCTCGGTGGAGATCGAGGGCGTGTACACGAGTTCCGCGTACACCGACGACCTGAACACGGTCGAGATCACGCCGAACGGTCAACGCGGCGAAATGCCCGGCTACACCGTCTGGAACCTGAGCGCGAACTACCCGGTCGAGGCGTGGAACTGCAACCTGTTCCTGACCGTCAAGAACGTGACCGACGAACTCTATGTCGTCGACATGAGCCGCGGGCTGGTCCCTGGCATGCCGCGCCTGGTGCAGGGCGGTTTCGAGGTCAGGTTCTGACGGGCGGCTGACGGGCGGCGGATTTCCCCTGAAACCCGGCGCATGGAACCGGTTCTGCTCAAGCGCGGGCGCACAGGTCCAGCAGCCACGACCACGCCGCTTCGAGGCCTGCCGTGGCGGCCGGCGTGAGCGACGCCCCCAGCTCAAACGACTCACCACGGACGCACAGCACCAGTGCCCGGGGAGGCGCCTCGCCGCGCACCCTCTCGTAGGTCGCCAGCACCGACTCGGGCGAAATGGCGTGCGTGGTGTGGAGGAAGTCAGCCTCCGGCCGCGCCTCGCGCAGTTCGAAGGGCGCGGGCGTGCCCATGCCGGCGTCCACGAAGACCACGAGTGCGCGGCCCTCGAGATCGAGCGCGTGCTCGACCTGCAGCTGGAAATCCTCGATGACCTCGACGCCCGGCAGCGCCGCCTCGCGCAATCGAGTCGCGAGCGCCGGGCCGAGTGCATCGTCGCCTCGGCTCGGATTGCCGACGGCGAGGACCAGGATCGGCGCTGTCCCGGTCACCGCGCGCCGCGCACGAGGCGGTGGACCACCGTGCCTTCCGTATCCACGAGTTCGACGTCGAGCGGCATCTTGCCCATCGCGTGCGTCGCGCAGGACAGGCACGGATCGAAGGCGCGCACCGCGACCTCGATGTGGTTCAGCAGGCCCTCCGTGACCTTGCGGCCGTCGAGGTACTGCCGCGCCACTTCGCGGATCGCGATGTTCATCGCGTGGTTGTTGTGCGTCGTGGAGACGATCAGGTTGGCGCGCACCACCTGGTCGTTCTCGTCCACCCGGTAGTGGTGGATGAGCGTGCCGCGCGGCGCCTCGATGACGCCCACGCCGCGCGCCTGCCGGGGTCCGCCGGCCATGAGATCGGTGCCGAGCAGGTCGTCGTCGTGCAGCAGGTCCTTGATCGCCTC
>CAZRKS010000253.1:0-3869 GCA_964600315.1 uncultured Steroidobacteraceae bacterium
GATGTCGTAGCTGTCGAAGTAGATCGGCTTGCCTTCGCGGTCGTTCTTCGGCAGCGTCACGCCGCCGACCTTCGCGAAGGTCGCCATCAGGTCGAGACCGCCGACGATCTCGTGGTTCTTGCTGTCCGCCTTGATCCGGCCCGGGAAGATCGCGATGGCCGGCACGCGGTTGCCGCCCTCGCGCACCGTGCCCTTGGTGCCGCGGAACGGCGTGTAGCCCGCGTCGGGGTACACGTCCTGCCAGGCGCCGTTGTCGGTCGTGTAGAACACGAGCGTGTTCTTGTCGAGGCCGAGCGCACGCAGCTTGTCCATGATGCGGCCGATGCGCGCGTCGAGCTCGACCACCGAGTCGGCGTACTTGGACTTCGACAGCGACTTGTGCTCGAACTCCGGCGCCGGCAGGTTCGGCTGGTGCACCTTCATGAAGTTGACGTTGATGAAGAACGGCTGGTTCCTGTTCTTCGCCGCGTCGTCCAGGAACTCGAGTGCCGCCTTCTCAACGTAGCCGTCGAAGTACGGGATGCCGACCACGCCGTCCGGGTAGGTCACGCCGTGCAGCGTGACGCTCTTGCCCGGCTGGTCGACATACTGGCCGTTGATCTTGAAGTCCTCGTGGGCCTTTTCGCCCGCGTTGCCTGACAGCGCACCCGTGGTGACCTTGATGAACATCTCGCGCAGCTGCGGATCCATGTCCGGGAACCACGTCGGGTCGGCGTAGGTGTAGGCGTTCAGGTGATAGAGGCCGGCGTACTTCATCACGTCGTAGCCCTGCGCGTTCGGCAGCGCGTAGTCCGCCTCGCCGAGGTGCCACTTGCCCGTGAAGTACGTCTTGTAGCCCCCCTGCTTCAGCACGGAGGCCAGCGTCCACTCGGCGGCCGGGAGACCGCCGCCCTGGCCCTGGAAGGCCACGGTGGTCATGCCGCTGCGGTTCGGGATGCGGCCGGTCTGCATGGCGGCGCGCCCCGGGGTACAGCTCGGCTGTGCATAGAAGGAGTAGAAAGTCATGCCCTCGGCCGCCATGCGGTCGATGTTGGGAGTGGGCATGCCGCGCCCCTCGCCACCCCCATAGGGCCCGAGATCGCCGTAGCCCGTGTCGTCCGACACGATGAACAGGATGTTGGGTTTGTCCGCCGCCTGGGCCGTTGTGACAGCAAGTGCCACGAGCGCGGCAGATATCCACATGACGAAGCGGCTCATTCAGGCCTCCTGGATTTGGCGACGACTAATGATCGATGAGAAGTCGCACCCGTCGGCTTCTCCGGCCGACGCGTCGAGCGATCGGCCCGCACATGCTATTCATGCGGCCTCACCTCGTCCAATGCATTTATCGAAATTCATTGTTACAGTCTGTGCATGAAAGACCTGCGCCTGCTCGAGTTCGCCGTGGCCCTTGATCGCCATCGCAGCTTCGGTCGCGCCGCGGAGTCGATGCGCGTCACGCAGCCGAGGTTCAGTCGAGGCATCGCGGCCCTCGAGGCCGATCTCGGGGTCAGGCTTTTCGACCGCTCGACCCGTCATGTCCGGCCCACGCCCGCCGGGACAGTGTTCCTCGAGCGGGCGACGGCGCTACTGGCAAACGCGAGGTGGGTCCGCGAGGGTCTCGAGGATTACGGCAGGCTGCGATCGGGTTACCTGTCGGTCGGCGTGGGTCCCTATCCGCTGGAGTTCAGCGTGATTCCGGCCGTGGCCCGCCTCATAGTGCGCCATCCGCAGCTGGGCGTACTGCTCGTCGAAGGTCAATGGCGCGAGTTCGCACAGAAGCTGTTGTCGGGAGCCGTCGAAATCCTGGTCCTGGAAGCATCGATGCTGGTCTCCGACCATCGATTCCAGGTCGAGTTGCTGCCGCGTCACCAGGGCTGCTTCTTCTGTCGGGCAGGACATCCGCTGGCCCGTCATGCGCGGCTCTCCCTCGAGGATTTCGTCAAGTACCCGTTCGTCGGCGTGCCGATGGCACGGGAGATCGGCCCGCGGCTCGGCGTCGTCGGGCGCCGCATGACGGTCGATCACCTGACCGGTGACACGATTCCGCACGTCGCGATCACGTCCGTGGCGACGATGCGCGAAATCGTGAAGCGGACGGACGGTATCGGTCTTTGCCTGCCGTCGCAGATCGAGGAAGACGTGCGGGCCCGTCGGATCAGGATGCTTCGACCTGATTTCGAGCCGCCGTCCACGGCCTACGGTATTGCATGGCTGCGCGGACATATGCTGTCGCCGGCCGCTGAGGCCTTCGTCCAGGTCCTGCAGCAGGTCGAGTCCGAAATGACGCGGGCACGGACCGGTACCTCAGCCTCGCCGCGTGTAGCGCGGCGCGCCACTACCCGACGTTGAAGAACCGCAGGTCGCCGAAGCAGGCGACCTCGGGCCCCACGTGCTCCTCGCCCGGCTCGCCGAGCCGCTCGGCCCACGACCGGGCCTCGGCCAGGCACTCGGCGTAGACCTTCCCGCGCTGCTCCGCCGGCAGCGCCGTTTCCTCGCAGCCCGTGGCCTGCAGTGCCGCGTCGAGGGAAAACGCCGCGTGTGTCTCGCGGCACTCCCGATGACTCCACATGCCGGTGCCCGCGTCGAACGCGTAGAGCGGCAGGAAGCAGTAGCCGTGCCGCGCGATGAACTCGACCGCGTCCATCACGAAGCCTGCCTCGATGTCGTCCATCGCGTAGTGGAAGCCGACCCGGCACCAGCCGGGCTTGATGCCCTGGAACCCCTTCCTCACCCAGTCGCGATAGAGCTCCGAGGTCGGCGTGTCGATGCCGAGCAGCCGGTGGCCGTACGGACCCGCGCACGAGCAGCCAGCCCGTGACTGGATGCCGAAGAGATCGTTCAGCAGCACCGTGACGAACTTGGGGTGCAGGTAACGGCCGCGCGGGTCGCGGACATTGAAGGACACGATGCCGATGCGCCGCTTCGGGTCCGGGTTGCCGAGGATCTCGAGGCGCGGGTTTGCGCTCCAGCGTGCCAGCGCGCGCGCGAGGAGGTCCTGCTCCCGCGCCTCGATGCGCTCCACGCCGATGCGACCTTTCAGTTCCAGCGCGAGTGCAGCCTTCAGCGTCTGCAGCACACCGGGCGTCCCCGCCCTTTCGCGCTCCTCGATGTCCGCGATGAAGTCCTGGTCGAGCGGGCTCACATAGGCGACCGTGCCGCCGCCGCCGACGCTCGGCGGCAACTCACGGTGATAGAGCCGTTCGTTGAAGACCAGCACGCCGCTCGAGCCCGGCCCGCCCAGGAATTTATGCGGCGATATGAACACTGCGTCGAGCGACGGATCGCCACCGTCGGGCCCGACCGGCGGGTTCATGTCGATCTCGACGTACGGTGCGCTGGCTGCGAAGTCGAAGCAGGCGAAGGCATCGTGCGCGTGCAGCAGCCGCGCGATTTCATGGACGGGCGAGCGCATGCCCGTCACGTTCGAGGCCGCCGAAAACGAGCCGATGCGCAGGCGGCCGCGGTATTCGGGCTCGTTCAGGAGCTTTTCCAGGTGCAGCAGGTCGATGCCACCGTCGTGCGCCAGATTGACCTCGACGACCGTCGCGAGGCCCTGCCGCCACGTCACCTCGTTCGAGTGGTGCTCGTAGGGGCCGACGAACACCACGGGCTGGCGCGCCTGCTGGAAGCGGCGGAACTCCTCAAAGCGTTCCTCGCCCAGGAATTCGCGCAGCTCGTCACCCACGACCTTGCGCGTCGCGGGTGGCAGCGAGACGCCAAGGATCTGCTGCAGCTTGTCGATCGCGCCCGTCGCGCCCGTGCCGCAGGCGACGATGCGGCCGCACGGTCCGGCGTTCACGGCGCCCTTGATCGCGTGCTCGGCCTCGTGCAGCAGGCGGCTCATGCTGCGGCCGGTGAGGTCGTCCTCGGTGTGCGTGTTGGCGTAG
>CAZRKS010000254.1:0-3860 GCA_964600315.1 uncultured Steroidobacteraceae bacterium
AGTTCGCCTGCGCGAACATCATGAGCTCGACGTCGGTCGGGTCGCGACCGAGTCCGCGGAACGCATCGAGCAGGTAGTCGATCTCGTCGTCGGAGAGCGCGAGCCCGAGTTCGCGGTTGGCACGTTCCAGCGCGGCGCGGCCTTCTGCGAGCGCCGGCACCGTCGCGAGCGGCTTCGGCGCCGTGTGACGAAAGAGCGCGGCGGCCTCGTGCGGGTCGCGCAGAACCTCCTCGGTCATGCGGTCGTGCAGCGGACCCGCGGCCGCGAGCCAGTCGGCCTCGGTCAGCGGACGCGGACCTTCGAGGTAATACGCGATGCCGCGCTCGATGCGTCGCACGGCTGCGAGACCGCAGACGTGCGCGATGTCGGTGGCCTTGCTCGACCACGGGGAGACGGTGCCGAAGCGCGGCACGACGAGCAGCATCTCGCCGCGCGGGGCCGCGTGGCCCGCGGCGGGCCCGTAACGCAGGAGCGACTCGAGCACCGCGCTTTCCTCGGGCGCGAGCCCGCGCTCGAGATCGACGAAGTGCACGAAGCGCGAGTCGAGGCGCTCGAGCGGGCCGATCCGCTCGCGGAGGGAGTCGAGGAGCCTGGCGAGCCGGAATCCGGAAACCGCGGGCGTGCCGCTGAGTATGAGCATTTGAGGGCCTGCGCCGGCCTGGCAGGACGCGAAATGATACCGGAGCGCGCCGCTGCGGGCCAGCCGAGGTCCCGCCTACTTGCGCGGGCCGGGCTCGCCAGGCGTGTACACGGGAAACGGGAACTGCGTCACGTTCGAGCCCTCGGCCGAGGTGACCTTGCTCACCCCCGACTTGCGGACCTCGTCGATGCGGATCACCGAGTGCAGCGGCAGGTACGTGCGCTTCACGCCGGCAAATTCCGCCTGGATCTTCTCCTCAGACGGATCGACGACCACCGCAGAACGCTCGCCGAAGATGAGTTCCTCGACCTCGACGAAGCCGAACAGCGTGCCGTGGCCGACCTTGCGGGCATAGATCTCGTAGACCTTGCCCTGGTTGACAAAAACCACCTTGAAGAGCGTGCTCGCGGCCATCGTGCGCTTGCAGAGGGAGGGGCAGGCATATTACAAGGTGCCCCGAGCCATGGCCATCAAGCTGCGTGTCATCAGCGACCAGTACCGCGAGCTCGGCGAGCAGCGCACGCGGGTCTTCGGAGTCAACGGCGGCAGCATCGGTCGCGCGCCGGACAACGACTGGGTGCTGCCCGACCCGAAGCGCCTCGTTTCCGGCCACCATTGCGACATCGAGTACCGCAGCGGCAAGTACTGGCTCGCCGACCAGAGCACGAACGGCGTATTCGTCAACGAGTCCGAGGACTCCGTCGCCGAGACCGGTCCGGTCGCGCTGCAGGACGGCGACCGCCTGCGACTCGGCGACTACGAAGTCCTGGTGAGCGTCGACGACCGCATCGACTTCCTGCCGGCTGCCTCCGAACTTCACTCCGCGGAGAAACACCTCGACTCGGACATCGGCGCGAACTTCGACCTCGATGCCCTGCTCTCGCCGCGCGATTCGCACGACGCGGCGGACTCGGGTTCGATCTCGGTGCGCAACGCGTTCGGACTCAAGCTGCCGAAGGAACTGCGTGAAGCCGCCGCGGCCGCGATCCAGCGGGCCGAGGCACAGACACAGGCCGAGGTGCAGACGCAGTCACCCGTGGTCGTGCGGCCGGAATCGAAGGCGGCCGCGGCCGGGGACGTCGGGCCGGCAGCGGCGGAATGGGCCCTGAAGACGCGTGCCGTCACGCGGCAGGAACTCGCGGACGCGGCGGCCCGGCGCCAGGGCCGGCTGCAGGCCCGGCAGGAGACGCTGCCCTTTCACCAGCAGGCGAGTTCCTGGAACGACCTCAAGTCTGCTTTGCAGGCCTTCTGTCGCGGCGCAGGCATCGACCCGGCCGCGTTGTCCGCGGAAGCGCAGTCGATGCTGCCGCTGCTCGCGGGCCAGTTGCTGCGCGAGGCCGTCGTCGGCCTGAACGACCTGCAGCTCGCGCGCTCGACCACCGGGCCGGCGGCCGCGAGTGCCGTCAGTGCGCAGCCGCCCGGCAGCAACCCGTTGCGGAACTCGTCGAGCGTCGAGCAGGCGCTGGTGCGGCTGTTCGAGTCGCACGGACGCATCTACGGCGGCCCGGTGGACGCGCTGCGCGACGTGCTGCTCGAGGCGAAGGAGCACGAGTTCGCGCTCGATGCGGCGATGCGCGCCGGCGTCAAGGCCGTGCTCGAGCAGCTCGCGCCCTCGAACGTCGCCGACCAGTTCGAGCAGGGACGCGCGCGCACGCTCGCCCCCGGGCAGGACCCGCGGCCGAAGTACTGGGAGCACTACGCGGAGCTCTACCGCGTGATCGTGCAGAACGAAGTCGCCGGCGTGCCCCACCCCTGCGTCGAGGCGTTCATCCGCGCGTACGAGGACACGCGGTCTGAACTCGCGAGCCGGCGGCGTGGCCGCGGGGACGGCTGACATCACCGTCCGCGGGCGGGAGTGAAGTGGCGGAGAGGGTGGGATTCGAACCCACGTGGGGCGGTTATGCCCCCATCCGATTTCGAGTCGGCGCCGTTATGACCGCTTCGGTACCTCTCCGAGGGCCGCGTATTCTATAGCAAGCATGAAAGCCTTGCTCGCATTGGTGGCGACGCTGCTGCTGGGCACCTGTTCCCAGCCGCCGCCCCTGCTCGACCAGATCCTCTCGAGCGGCGAACTCAGGGTCGTGACCCGCAACAGCCCGGACGCCTATTACCTCGGCAGTCGCGGACCGGTCGGCCCGGCCTACGAGCTGGCGAGCCGGTTCGCCGAGCATCTCGGCGTCCCGTTGCGCCTGTACACGGTCCGGACCCGGGAGGACGCGATCCGGGAAGTCCAGGCCGGCCGGGCTCACCTGGCGGCCGCGGGGCTCTCCACGGGCATCGAGCTGCCGGCCGACACCCATTTCGGGCCGGGATACCAGCTCGTCCGCGAACATCTCATCTACCGGCGGCGCGGCTCGCGCCCGCCTACCGTGGCGGATGCGGCCGACGGCCAGATCGAGGTCGCGGCCGGCAGCCCGCATCAGCGGACGCTCGAGGAACTGCGGCTCCAGCACCCGGATCTAGCCTGGGTCGAGCGCGCCGACACGGACACGGAGGAAATCCTGAACGAGGTCTCGCGCGGCACCGTGCAGTACACGCTCGCGAGTTCCACGGAATTCGCGCTGAATCGGGCAGTCCACCCGGATCTCGCGATCGCGCTCGACCTGTCGCCGCAGCGGGCGATTTCCTGGGTGGTCAGCGTCGCCGGACATGACCCGAGCCTGCTCGCCCGCGTCAATGCCTTCTTCGTGCTGTCGCGCGCGGACGGATTCATCGCAGCCGTGATCGATCGCTATTACGGCAACCGCGACAGCTTCGACTACCTGCTGTCGCGTAGTTTCATGGAGCACCTGCAGAGCCGCCTGCCGCGTTATCTCGAATGGTTCCAGGAGGCCGCTACGAAGTACCGGCTCGACTGGCGGCTGCTCGCGGCGATGGGCTACCAGGAGTCGAAATGGGACCCGTCCGCCGTGTCTTTCACGGGCGTCCGCGGGCTCATGCAGCTCACCGAGGGCACGGCGCAGATGATGCGCTACGGCGACCGGCGCGATCCGCGGGCGAGCATCTACGGTGGCGCAAAGTACCTCGCGGGACTGCTGGAAATGGTGCCGAAGCGGATCCCCGAACCGGACCGCACGTGGTTCGCCGTCGCGTCCTACAACGTCGGCTTCGGCCACCTCGAGGACGCGCGCGTCCTGGCGCAACAACACGGGCGCGATCCCGACCGCTGGGAGGACGTGCGCGACATGCTGCCGCTCCTGAGCCAGGAGCGCTGGTACAC
>CAZRKS010000255.1:0-3848 GCA_964600315.1 uncultured Steroidobacteraceae bacterium
GCCTTCTGGTTCGAGCGCTGCGCGCGGGTGACCTTGTGCGGCTGCCAGTAGACGTCCGACCCCTTCGCCGCCGCCTGGATCGCGGCGCTGCGGCGGATCATGCCGGCCCCGGCCGTCGCGTGCGTGATGCGGTCGATCACGACGAATGCGCCGGTGCTGCGGCAGGTCTCGTACAGGTCGAAGGCGATCGGCTCGGCGAGCACCACGCGGCACAGGCCGATCTCGTTCAGGCGCAGTTCCTCGGCCGCGTGCTCGCCCAAGTCGTTCACGTCGATGCGCTTCTCGATCTGCGCGATCGTGCCGCGCACGTAGTGGCTCGAGATCTTGAAGTCGTACTGCTTGCCGGGCAGCAGCGGCGCGTCCGTCATCCAGATCAGGTGGGCGTCGAACTGTGCGCCGACGCTCGGGCAGCGATCCGGGTGCACCAGGACGTTGCCGCGGCTCACGTCGAGTTCGTCCTCGAGCGTGAGGGTGACCGCGTCGCCCGTCGCGGCTCGCGCGAGTTCGCCCTCGTAGGTCACGATCGACTTCACCGTGCTCAGGCGCCGCGACGGCAGCGCCATGACCGGGTCGCCGACCTCGATCGACCCGCCCGCCACGGTGCCGGCATAGCCGCGGAAAGCCGCGTGCGGCCGGTTCACGTACTGCACTGGGAAGCGGAAGCTCGCCGTCTCTTTCGGGTTGACGTCGACGGTCTCGAGCACCTCGAGCAGGCACGGGCCCTGGTACCAGGGCATCGCCGCCGTGCGGCCGACGACGTTGTCGCCCTTCAGGGCCGACACCGGCACGAAGCGCACGTCCGGGACGTTGAGTCGTCCATAGAAGCGCTCGCACTCCTCGCGGATGCGTGCAAACACCTCGGCCGAGTAGCCCGCGAGGTCCATTTTGTTGACCGCGACGACGATGTGGCGGATGCCGAGCAGCGAGACGATGAACGAGTGGCGCCGCGTCTGCGTGAGCACGCCCTTGGTCGCGTCGATCAGGATCACGGCGAGGTCCGCGGTCGAGGCGCCGGTGGCCATGTTGCGCGTGTACTGCTCGTGGCCCGGGCAGTCGGCGATGATGAACTTGCGCCGGTCCGTGTCGAAGTAGCGGTAGGCCACGTCGATGGTGATGCCCTGCTCGCGCTCGGCCTGCAGCCCGTCGACCAGCAGCGCGAGGTCGACCTCGCCGCCGGTCGTGCCCCAGCGCTCGCTGTCGGCGCGGATCGCCGCCATCTGGTCCTCGAGGATCTTCTGCGAGTCGTGCAGCAGGCGGCCGATCAGCGTGCTCTTGCCGTCGTCGACGCTGCCGCAGGTGATGAACCGCAGGAGCCCCTTGCGCTCGTTGCGGGCGATGAATTCACGGACGGATACGGCCGCCATGGTCGCTCCTAGAAATAGCCTTCGCGCTTGCGCTTCTCCATCGCGGCCGACTGGTCGGCGTCGATGGCGCGGCCCTGGCGCTCGGAGGTACGGCTCTCGAGCATTTCGGCGATCACCGCCTCGAGATCGGCGGCGCTCGATTCGACGGCGCCGGTGAGCGGGTAGCAGCCGAGGGTGCGGAAGCGCACCACGCGCTCGACGGGCACCTCGCCCGGGCGCAGCGGCAGCCGGTCGTCGTCCACCAGGATCAGCAGCCCGTCGCGCTCGACGACCGTGCGCGGCGCAGCAAAATAAAGCGGCACCACGGGAATGCGCTCACGGTGGATGTACATCCACACGTCGAGCTCGGTCCAGTTCGAGAGCGGGAAGACGCGGATGCTCTCGCCGCGATTCACCCGGCCGTTGTAGACGTTCCAGAGTTCGGGCCGCTGGTTCTTCGGGTCCCAGCGATGCTGCGAATCGCGGAACGAGAACACCCGCTCCTTGGCGCGCGACTTCTCCTCGTCGCGCCGTGCACCGCCGAACGCCGCGTCGAAGCCGTAGCGCGACAGCGCCTGCTTCAGCGCCTCGGTCTTCATGATGTCCGTGTACTTCGAACCGTGCGTGAACGGCGTGACGCCCGCCTTCACGCCGTCCCAGTTCGTGTACGAGATGAGCTCGAGGCCGAGTTCGTTCGCGCGCTGGTCGCGGAAGGTGATCATCTCCCGGAACTTCCAGGTCGTGTTCACGTGCAGCAGCGGGAACGGCGGCTTGGCCGGCGCGAACGCCTTGAGCGCGAGGTGCAGCATCACCGAGGAGTCCTTGCCGATCGAGAACAGCATCACCGGCTTCTCGAACTCGGCCGCCACCTCGCGGATGATGTGGATGCTCTCGGCCTCGAGCTGGTCGAGGTGGGTCTTCACGCGTGCGCCGGGCACCGGCGCGGCCGCCTCGACGATCGACGTTGCTGCGACACTGGACATTCGTGTGATTCCGACGGGGCCCGCCCCGGACGAGTTCGGGCCATGATAGAGAGGCGCGCCCGGGCGTTATGTGACCGGGGTCGCGGGAGCAGGCTGTGGGCTTTGGGCTGTGGGCTATGGCCGGAAGGTGCGGTGCACCTCCGACCTACAGCCCATAGCCTTCCAAGCTTCCGCCGTCTGGCTACAGCCTACAGCCCATAGCCCACAGCCTTCAGAACGGCCACACCCGCGGGATGATCGTCACTGCGGTGCAACCCGTGATGATGCTGAGCGGCGTTCCGAAGCGGATGTAGTCGGACCAGCGGTAGCCGCCCGGGCCGTAGACCATCAGGTTCGTCTGGTAGCCGATCGGCGTGATGAACCCCGCGGACGCGCCGATCATCACCGCGACGACGTACGGGAGGAAGCTCACGTGGCCGTCCTGGGCCACGGCCATGGCGATCGGGAACATCAGCACGCCGGCGGCGTTGTTGGTGATCAGTTCCGTCACCATCACCGTTGCCACGTAGAGCACCACGAGTGCCCAGAACGGGTCGCCCTTCGCGATCGAGCCGATCCACCCGGCCAGCAGGTCCGCGGCACCGGATTCCGCGAGCGCGAAGCCGAGCGCGAACGAGGCGCCGATCCCGGCGAGCACCGGATACTCGATGCTGCGGCGCGCGGCCGCGAGCGTCACGCAGCCCGTGGCCACCATGAGTCCCGCGGCGATGAACGACGCCTGGAACAGCGGAATGATCTCGAACGCCGAGACGCACAGCATGCCGAGCAGGAGCAGCAGGGCGACCGGCGCGCGCGCGAAATCCGGCGGCGAGGAATCCTGCAGCGAACTCACCAGCAGGAACTCGCGGTTGTATTTCTGGCGCTCGACGAAGCCGTGGTCGGTCTCGACGAGCAGCGTGTCGCCCGGACGCAGGCGCACGTCGCCGAGCTTGCCTTCGAGGCGCGCGCCCTCGCGCGAGATCGAGATCACCGCCGCACTGTATTTGCTACGGAACGCAGATTCGCGGATCGTCTGGCCGACGAGCGGCGAGGACGGCGACAGCACCAGCTCGACGAGGCAGCGCTGCGCATGGCGCAGGTTCAGCTGGTAGGTCTGGTCCTCGGCGACCAGCAGGCCCGGGATGCGCCGGAGCTCGTTCACCGCGTCCACGACACCGACGAAAGTCACGCGGTCGTTCGCCTGCAGGACCTCGTCGGGGCCGACCGCCGTGAGCAGGCGCTCGCCGCGGGCGATCTCCAGCACGAAGGCATAACGCATGCTCCGCATGCCGACTTCCGCGATGCTGCGGCCGACCAGCGGACCGTTCGGCGTGACGCGCGCCTCGACACTGTACTCGCGTGCGTTCTCGAGCTGCTCCACCGGGCTCTGGCGGTCCGGCAGCAGCCACGGGGTGGCGATCAGCATGTAGATCAGGCCGACGATGCTGAGCGGCACGCCGATCCAGACCAGGCTGAACAGGCCCAGCCCGGCGTCGGGCACGGCCTTCACCAGCAGGCTGTTGACGATCAGGTTGGTGCTGGT
>CAZRKS010000256.1:0-3841 GCA_964600315.1 uncultured Steroidobacteraceae bacterium
CTTCACCAGCGTCATGCCGCAGATCGGGCACTGTCCCGGCGCATCGCGGAGGATGTCCGGGTGCATCGGGCAGCGATAGCGCGGATTCATGTGCTTCACGGCATGCTCGACCGCCGTGTCGTCCGCGGCGGCCGCGACCGGCTCGGAAGCGGGCGTTGCCGCATCGCGCGCGCAGCCCGCGACGAGCAGCGCAAACGTCAGGAACAGGGCGAATCTTGTTGCGGCGGCGCTCATGGCTCTTCTCCCACGAGGTAATCCACGTCGTACTGTGCCTGCGCGCGGTCGGCCGCGAGTCGCAGGCGCTTCAGCTTCGCGTCGAGCGCGGCACGGCGCGCGGTCACGACCTCGTCGAACATCGCGCGGTTGCTGCGATAGGCGAGCAGCGCCGCCTGCACAGACTGGTCCGCGAGCGGCACGAGGTCCGTCTCGTAGAAACGCTCGAGGTCGCCGGTGCGCTGCGCCACGCCCCAGGCTTCCTCGAGCATGGCGCGCATCTCGCGCTGGTGATCGGCGTGCATCTCGTGCAGACCACTGGCCTCGGCGCGGGCGGCGGCCACCTCCCGATCCTGCCGCTCGGAGCGGAAGATCGGCAGGTCCACGGTCACCATCGCCGTCAGCATGTCGGGGCGGTCCCTGCCGTCCATCTGGCCGCCACGGATGCCGTAACCCACGTCGAGCATCCAGCCCGGCCGGTTCGCCTGCCGCGCGAGATCGACCGCGGTCTGCGCCGCCTCGATGCGCCGCTCGTAGTCGAGCTGCGCCGGATGCTGCGCGAGCCGCTCCTCGAGTCCGGCGAGCGGCGTCTGCGAGGTGGCGGACGGAATGGCGAACGGTCCGGCCCGGGATGCGTCTTCGACTCCGAGCCAGCGCACGAGCTTGGCACGCTGCATGGTCTCGTCGCGGTCGAGGTCGAGTTGCTGCTCGCGGAGCATCGCGACGTCGAGCCCGGCCTGCAGCACGTCGAGCTGCTTGCCTTCGCCCGACGCGTAGCGCGCGCGCGCGGCGTTGCGCATCTGCTCGACCCAGGACTGCTGGTCGACGACGATGCCGCGCGCCGCCGCCAGGTAGGCGAGTTCCACCCAGACGCGCCGCACCTCGCGCTGCACGACGCGGCGCCGGTCGCCCGCTGCGGCCTCGCTCGCGGTCGCGATCTGGGTCATGCGCTTGCGCGCGAGTTCGCGGGTGCGGCCGGCCGGAAATTCCTGGCTGACGCCGATCTCCACCATCGTCATGTCCTCGTCCGTGAGGCTGAAGGTGTTGGTCGGGACGTTGACCGCGCCGAGCCGCAGGCGCGGGTCCATGAGCTGGCCCTCGGCGATGGCGCGCTCGCGCATGCCGGCGGACTCGGCGTTCAACTGCTGCAGCACGGCGTCGCGCTCGATCGCCGTGCGCTCGGCGTCGGCGAGCGAGAGCGGGATGTCCGCCCTGAGCGGAGCGCCGCCCGACGCCACGAGCCATACGAACGCCGCGAGCCGCGGGCCCGCGACGTGGACCCACCGCTGGAACCGGCGCCGCTCAGGCGCCGGACATACCTGTGACATGCATGAACCTCCCGGACCGGAAAACACGAATGCGCCCGTTGCGGGCGCGGTCGCGGGGCGGCTCTACTCGATGAACCGGCAGTAGCTGAGGGGAATGGGAACGCGAGGGATGGGTTCGGTGAGGCCTGCGGCGGCACCAGGGACATCGACCTGCCGTGACGACGCCACAGGCACGACCAATGCAGCCGGCACCGCCATGAAGAGCGGCGACACCGCCCGCACGTCCACCTGCGCCCCGTGCGGATAGCTGCAGTTACCGCCGTCACCCGAGCCGGACGCAGCCCCGTCCGCCGATGGGCAGTACGGGCAATGATGCGGAGCTGGCCCGGTGCTCGGCGCGCCGGCGTGCGCCATGACGCAGGGCAGCGCCGCAGCCTGCAGCCACGCGAGCACGAACAACGCGAGCACTGCACGCGTCAGGTCGCGCTGTCGCCGTCTGATCCAACTGAGGCCGAGAATCACCGGTGGCATCCAGGCTTTGCCGCCGGAACGTAGCGCGATCGCGTCCACAAGGCAAGAAATTGCGGCCCCGCGCCGCGGGGATTGCGGAATGTCCCCGGGAATGCTGCACAATCTGCCCATGCTTCCCCGCCTCGTCTCCGGCGCCATGTTGGCCGTTCTTGCCGCCTGCGGCGGACCGGACCCCGGGCGAGCGTGGCTCGAAGGACCCGTGCCGCTTGCGGTCCCTGCGGCGCCCGGCAGCCGATTCCCGAACCTGGTCGCGGACGGCGGCGGCGCCCTGATGAGCTGGCTCGAACCCGCCGCGGCCGGAGCATTTGCATTGCGCTACGCGCGCTACGCGGACGATCACTGGACACCACCCGCGACCGTCGCGTCGGGCCGCGACTGGTTCGTGAACTGGGCCGACTTCCCCTCGATCGTGGCCTCGCCGGCCGGCCTCCGGGCTGCGCACTGGCTGGAGCAGCGGCCCGGCAACGTCTACGCCTACGACGTGCGACTCGCGACCAGCGCCGACGCCGGCCGGAACTGGACGGCACCGTGGTCCCCGCACGACGACGGCACCGCGACCGAGCACGGATTCGTGACCCTGTTGCCGGAGGCGGACGGCTTCGTCGCGGTCTGGCTCGACGGACGCCACACCTCGGGCGAGCACGAGCACGCCGGCGGCGGGGCGATGACGCTGCGCAGCGCGAAGATCCGTCGCGACGGCCTGCAGCAGGGCCCGGACATCGAACTCGACGGACGCGTGTGCGATTGCTGCCAGACCGACGCGGCGCTGGCACGCGAGGGTCCCGTGGTCGTCTACCGCGACCGCAGCGACGCGGAGATTCGCAACATCGCGGTCACGCGCCTCACGGCGGATGGCTGGTCCGAGCCCGCGCCGGTCGCGAACGACGGCTGGAAGATCGCGGCCTGCCCGGTGAATGGCCCGGCGATCGACGCCCGCGACGACACGGTCGTGGTGGCGTGGTTCACGGCGCCCGACCGGCCGCGCGTGCGCCTGGCGTTCTCCCGTGACGGCGGCCGCAGGTTCGCCCGGCCGATCGAGGTTGCGGCGGGTGGCGTCGCCGGGCGCGTCGACGTCGTGCTGCTGGCCGAAGAGCGGGCCGTGGTCAGCTGGATCGCCGATGGGCCGGGCGGCGGCCGCCTGCTGGCGCGCGTCTTCACGCCGGACGGAGCGGCCGGCGAGGCCGTGACGGTGGCGCAGGCCGACGTTGCCCGCTCTTCGGGCTTCCCGCAGATGGTTCGGGTCGACGGCGCGCTGCTCTTCGCCTGGACGCGGCCCGGCGATCCCTCGCAGGTGCTCGCCGCGGTCGCGAAGCTGCGCTGAGCCGGGTCCGGCCCGTCGCCGCGGCCCGCCGTGTGCTACGATTCCGCCCCTATTTTTCCCGTCTCTGCGAACCTCCGGAGCTCGACAGATGTCCAGCACGCTCAAGCTCGACGTGCCCGCCCAGGGCGAGAAGATCACGATTTCCAACGGCAGGCTGCGGGTTCCCGACCGGCCCATCGTGCCGTTCATCGAGGGCGACGGCACCGGGCCGGACATCTGGCGCGCGTCGGTGCGCGTCCTCGACGCGGCCGTGGCCAAGGCGTACGGCGGCAAGCGCCAGCTGGTGTGGATGGAAGTCTTCGCGGGCGAGAAATGTTTTAAAGCCTACAATTCCTGGTTGCTGGACGAAACGGTCGAGGCCTTCAAGGATTACCTGGTGGGCATCAAGGGCCCGTTGACCACGCCGATCGGGGGCGGCATTCGCAGCCTCAACGTGGCCCTGCGCAAACTGCTCGATCTCTATGTCTGCCTGCGCCCGGTGCGCTGGTTCCAGGGCGTGCCGTCCCCG
>CAZRKS010000257.1:0-3824 GCA_964600315.1 uncultured Steroidobacteraceae bacterium
CCGCCCCTGGTCGCCCACGTCGTCTACAGGTTCGACTACGGCGGGCTCGAGAACGGCATCGTCAACCTCGTGAACCACCTGCCGGCGGAGCGCTATCGTCACGCCATCGTGTGCCTCGCCGGATACGGCGAGGAGTTCCGGCGGCGCATCCGCCGGCCCGACGTCACCGTCGTGTCGATCGACAAGCGGGAGGGCAAGGACCCGGCGTCCTACGCGCGCATGTGGCGGCAGCTGCGGCGGCTGCGACCGGCGATCGTCCACACGCGCAATCTCGGCACGCTCGACATGCAGGTGGCCGCACTCGCGGCCGGGGTGCGCTGCCGGGTGCATGGCGAGCATGGCTGGTCGCCGGCCGACCCACAGGGCCTCGACCCGAAGAACCTGCGCCTGCGCCGGCTGTGTCGCCCGCTCGTGCAGCGGCACGTGGCCATGTCGAAGGACATCGCGCGCTGGCTGGTGCAGAGGGTCGGTGTCGCGCCGGCGGACGTGCGACAGATCTACAACGGCGTCGATCTCTCGCGCTTCGGGCCCGAGGGGCCACGCGCGACCGGACTTCCCGGGCCGGCGGAGGGTGCGCTCACGATCGGCACCGTCGGGCGCCTCGACCCGATCAAGAACCAGCTTGGGCTCCTGCGGGCGTTCCGTGCGATCCTTGACCGGCGTCCCGGCTTGCGGGGCCGGGCGCGGCTGATAATCGTGGGTGACGGGCCCCTGCGCGGCGAACTCGAGGAGGCTCGCGAGGCACTGGGGCTCGGCGAGACCGTCTGGCTCGCCGGGGCGCGGGGGGATGTCCCCGACCTGATGCGCGCCATGGACGTGTTCGTGCTGCCCTCGCACAACGAGGGCATCTCCAACACGGTCTTGGAGGCTATGGCGAGCGCGCGGCCGGTGGTCGCGGCAAGGGTAGGGGGCAACCCCGAACTCGTCGTGGAGGGCGTCACAGGCGTCCTGTACGACGATTCCGCGCCGTCCGGTCTCGAGGACGCACTGCTCGGCTACGTGGACGATCCGGCGCTCGGCCGGGCGCACGGGGCGGCGGGCGCGGAGCGGGTGCAGCGGCATTTCAGTCTCGGTGCGATGGTGAACGGATACCTAGACCTGTACGACGAGCTCATGCATGTGCGGCATCACCGGCATCGTTGACCTGCGCGGCGACCGGCCCATCGACGAGGCCGTGCTCAGGCGCATGAACGGGCTGCTCGGCCATCGCGGGCCGGACGGCGACGGCTTCCATTTCTCTCCGGGCGTCGGCTTCGGGCACCGGCGGCTCTCCATCATCGACCTCGAGGGCGGCAAGCAGCCGCTCTACAACGAGGACGGCGCGGTCGTCGTGACCTTCAACGGCGAGATCTTCAACTTCATGGAGATCGAGGCGGAGCTGCTCGCGCGCGGGCACACGTTCCGCACCCGCAGCGACACGGAAGTGATCGTGCACGCCTGGGAGGAGTGGGGCGAACGCTGCCTCGAGCGCTTCAACGGCATGTTCGCGTTCGCGCTGTGGGACGAGCGGCAGAAACGGCTCTTCATCGCCCGCGACCGTCTCGGCGTGAAGCCGCTCTACTACGCCGAGACGCAGGACGGGCGGCTGGTGTTCGCCTCGGAACTCAAGGCCGTGCTCGCCTGCCCGGAGGTGCGCCGCCGCATCGACCCGCGCGCGGTCGAGGAGTATTTCGCGTTCGGCTACGTGCCGGACCCGAAGACCATCTACCTCGACGTGCACAAGCTCGAGCCCGGCGCCTACTTGCTGCACACGCGCGGCCCGAACCGCCTCGCGCCGGTGCGCTACTGGGACGTGCCGCTGGCCGGCGCACGCCATCCGGAGGGCACGGCGGAGTCGTGGGAAGGACAACTCCGCGAACGCCTGCAGGAGGCGGTGCGCAAGCGCCTCGTCTCCGACGTGCCCCTGGGCGCGTTCCTCTCCGGCGGCATCGACTCGAGCGCGGTCGTGGCGATGATGCGCGAGATCGGCGCGGGCCCGATCCTCACCTGCTCGATCGGCTTCCGCGAGGCGCAGTACGACGAGTCGAGTTACGCGCAGCTCGTGGCCACGCAGAAGCAGACCGATCACAAGACCGAGGTCGTCGAGGCCTCGGACTACGGGCTGCTCGACCAGCTCGTGGACATCTACGACGAGCCCTATGCCGACAGCTCGGCCATCCCGACCTATCGCGTTTGCCAGCTCGCGCGCCGGCACGTCACCGTGGCGTTGTCGGGTGACGGCGGCGACGAGAACTTCATCGGCTACCGGCGCTACAAGCTCTTCGCGATGGAGGAGGCGATCCGTCGCCGGCTGCCGGAAGGGCTGCGCAAGGCGGTGTTCGGGCCGCTCGGACGCTGGTACCCGAAGCTCGACTGGGCGCCGCGCTTCGTGCGCGGCAAGACGACGTTCCAGGCGCTGGCCCGCAACGCGGTCGACGCCTACCTGCACGGTGTCTCCATCTGCTCGCAGGAGATGCGCGCGAGCCTGTTCGCGGACGGATTCCGGCGCGACCTGCAGGGCTACGACGCGCGCGAGGTCTTCCTCGGCCACGCGCAGGGCCGCGCGTTCGACGACACGCTATCGCTGGTCCAGTACCTCGACTTCAAGACCTACCTGCCGGGCGACATCCTCACCAAGGTGGACCGCGCCAGCATGGCGCACAGCCTCGAGGTGCGCACGCCGTTCCTCGACTACGAGTTCGTCGAATGGGTTTCGAGCCTGCCTTCCGGAGTCAAGCTCAAGGGGCAGGAGGGCAAGCACCTGCTCAAGAAGTCGCTCGAGCCGCTGCTGCCGCGCGAGGTGCTCTACCGCAGCAAGATGGGATTCGCGGTGCCGATCGACCTGTGGTTCCGCGACTCGCTGCGCGAGCGCATGGCCACCGCGGTCAAGGGGCGGCGGCTCGCGGAGTGCGGCATCTTCGATCCGGCGCGGCTCGCGCAACTCGTCGACGAGCACCGGTCCGGCCGCCGCAACCACAGTTCCGTGCTGTGGACGCTCCTCATGTTCGACGGCTTCCTGCGCAAGCACGAGCCGGCGCAGGCCTGACGATGACGGCCGGCGAGGGGTCCGCGGCGCCACTGCGCATCGCGAGCGTCTGCCGGACGCTGCCGACGCCGGAGGATCCGTCGGCCGGCGTCTTCGTGCTGAACCGCCTCGCGGCGATGGCGCGGCAGGCCGACGTGCACACGGTGCAGCCGGTGCCGTATTTTCCGGGCGTGAAGCCGCTGCCCGCCTGGGGCCGGGCGGGCACCCGCGACGTCGACGGACTGCCGGTCGAGATGGCGCCCATGTTCTACCTGCCGAAGATCCTCAAGTCGCTCGACGCGATGTGGCTCGGGCGAGCCATCCGCGGACCGCTCGCGCGCGTGCAGCGCGCACGCCCCCTCGACCTCATCGACGCGCATTTCGGCTATCCCGAGGGCGCCGCCTGCGTGGCCGAGGCGCGGCGGCTCGGCGTGCCGGCCTTCATCACCGTGCGCGGCTTCGAGAACGAGTACCTGCAGATCCCCGGTGTGAAGGAACCGCTCGAGCGAGCGCTGCGCGAGGCCGAGGGCTGCATTTGCGTCAGTCACTCGCTCGCCGAACTCATCGAGCGGCACGGCGTCGCGCGCTCACGGATCCGCGTGGTGCACAACGCGATCGAGCGCAGCGTGTTCCGCCCCGGCGATCGCGATGCGGCGCGCGCCCGGCTGGGGGTGTCGCCGGACGTGCCGCTCGTGGCGAGCGTCGGGCACCTCGTGTCGCGCAAGAGGCATCACGTGCTCATCGAGGCCTTCGCGCGTGCGCGAAAGCAGTTCCCGACCGCGCAACTCGTAATCTTCGGCGCCGTCGCCTTCGAGCCGGA
>CAZRKS010000258.1:0-3814 GCA_964600315.1 uncultured Steroidobacteraceae bacterium
TCAAAAGCGCGATCGCGCAGCGCTGTCCGATGACCGGCCTGCTGGACGTGTTGAAAGAGGCTGCTCTGGACACGGTATTGATGGATGCTTTCGAAACGTCGGCCTCGCGGGTTACCCTGTCGAAAGCAGCCTTGGCTCAGCGTCTTTTGCTGTGTCTCTATGGCTTGGGCACGAACGCCGGGCTCAAGCGGGTCGCTGGCGCAACACCCGATGTCAGTTACGAGGAATTGCTGCATGTCCATCGCCGTTTCATCCACGCGCCAGCGCTGAGGGAGGCGTGCGCGCGGGTAGCAAACGCGACACTGGCAATCCGCAATGCCGCAGTATGGGGCCCCGTGACCGCGAAGCTGTGCAAAATGGCCATTTGACTTCGCGCGCCCGGTGATCCGGGTTAGAATGCCGTTTCGGCATGGATCAGGGAGCGTGCATGAAGCGGCTGTGGTCGGCGGACGAGCTGGGTGAACTCTGGACGCTGTCGCCCGACGATGTCGCGTTCATCGCCGACAATGCGGATGCCGGTAGGCTGGGGCTCGCCTGTCAGTTGACGTTCTGGCGGTCGCAGGGTCGTTTTCCAGATGAGGAAGCGGACCTCGCTCCGGCCGTGATCGCGCACCTCGCCGACCAGGCTGACAACGACACTGCCGACGTCGGACGATGAGCGCGGCCGGCTCCTGCGGAACGTGAGCGAGCGTGACCAACAGCTCTACCGGCTCGCGGCATCCGTGACGGTGCTCGGAAGCGACGTCGTGACGGTCGACACACTCACTCGCGAGGACGAGACGGGGGGCGATGGACGATGACGCGCTCTATCGCAGTGGAGGTCGCACAGCGCATCCGGCGGGCCTCACCGTCGACGAGCTGAACGCGATAGCCGGCGCCCTCGACGTCGCCCCGGGCGTCCTGCTCCGCGATGACCAGAGCGACGCTACCGCTGCGTTTGAGTGAGTTCCTGATCCGCCCTGCTCAGGGCTCGCGCGACCGTGGACTTGCCGACGCTGAGCACCGCGGCGATGTGGTCAAGGCTGCGATTCTCGGCACGCATCCGCTGCGCCTGTGCGATCTTCTCCGGCGTCATCTTCGACGGCCGTCCGCCGACCCGGCCCTGCGCCTTGGCGTGGGCGAGGCCGCGCATCGTGTTCTCCCGGATCGTGTCGACGCGGAGCTGCGCGAACACGGCGACCATCCCGAACAGCGCACGGCCCATCGGGGTCGTGGTGTCGATCATCGGCTCCGTCAGGCTCTTAATGTTCACGCCTCGTCGGTCGAGGTCGTGCAGCAGCGTCTCGATGATGATCCGCTCCGTGCCTCCCAGCCGGTCGAGGCGCCGCACCAGAAGGGTGTCGCCCTCGCGCAGGTAGTCCAGGCACGCGCGCCACTGGGGGCGGTCTGCGATGCGGCTGGACTCGCCGTGGTCGACGAATACTCGAGAAGCGCCGGCCGCGCGCAGCTCGGCCTCCTGGGCGGCGGGGTTCTGCTCCCGCTTGGACACACGGGCATAGCCGACGACGTTCGTCATCCCTCGGCCTCCTGCTGCTCTCGTGCCCGCCGCTCCTGCTCGGCGGCGAGCTGGTCATAGATCGGGGTGCCCTCCCCGCGCGTGCGCGATCGCTTCACGTCGGATGCTGTCTGCGCGCGCTCGGGCTCGGTCATGGTCACTCCCGGCCGCTCCCCCGGCCGGAGCGGTAGCCGGCGGTGCCCCGGCGGGCCTGGGTGCCCTGCTGCGGGGTCTGCCTCGTCGCGTCGGCCGCGGAACGCGGGTAGGACGCGCTCAGTGCGGAACGCACCTGAGCGGCCCGATCGGGGCCGGCCTGCGGTGCGCTGCGCTCAACGGTCACCGCGGCGAACACCGGCACGAGCGACGTCGGGTCGGGAGCGTAGGCGTACAGGTCAGGGCGGCTCAGCGCCGATCCCGCGTTCCACTGCTCCGGGCTCACGCGGGCGAAGTCGAACCGGTACGGCGACTGCTCGGCCACGTGCGCCATGAACACCTTCGATGTGCGTCCGTTGCCCTCCCGGAACGGATGGGCCTGGTTGACGTACGCGAACACGGTCGAGGCGGTGGCGATGAAATCGTTCCGGCTGAGCTTGCCCCAGTCCGTCGACGTGACGAGCTGCTGCACGTCCGACAGATACCGGTCGACCTCGCCCGTCTTGACGTCACCGAAGCCTCGCCCCGGACCCTTCGACATGTTCACGGTGCGGTACTCCCCCGCCCACTCGTAGACGTCCTGGAACAGGTGCCCGTGGATCGCGCGTAGGTGCGCCCCGTCGTACGTTCGCGGCACGTCGGCCTCGCCGTTGCCGAGCTGCACGGCCCGCACGGTTGTGTCGGTGTACTCCATCCGAGAGAGCACCTGAGCGTCGCGCTCGTCGTAGAGGTTGCGGAGCGTCCCGATCCCCGTCAGCGGGTCGATCGTGTCGGGGTAGAAGTACGACTCCCAGCTATCGAACTGGGATGCCACGTCAGCGGCCGGCGCCGACGACGCCGGCAGCGCGGCGAGCGGCAGCGTGGCCGCGTCGACGGTACTCCGCGAGGTCGATCGCCCCGCGGGTGTAGTCGGTCACGTTCTCGACGTCCTCGCGGGTCGGGGTGAACCCCTCGTGCCATCCCGCGGCGAGGGCCTGGCGCACGCTGTCGCGCTGCGTCTCGTCGAGCTGCGCGAACAGCTCCGGCCACTGCTCCTCGACGGTGAACGTCTCAGCCACGATGGGCTCCCTTCGTCTCCCTTCAGTCTACCGTTTATCCCGAAAACGATCTATAGGAGGTTTCGGCACACTGCGTCATCAATGAAGCGCCAGAGTCATTGACCGGACGTCGGGCCGAGCGCTTTGCGGTAGCGACCGGAAGCCAGCGCCTTCATAGGTGCGGACGGCCGGGTGGTTGTCCGCGATGACGTTCAACCGCAACTCGTCTGCGCCGAGCGCACGAGCGGTCTGGACCGTCAAGCCGACAAGCTCGCGCCCCAACCCCCGGCCGCGTTGCGCCGGATCGATCACCACTCGGCCCAGCCGCGCGATTCGGTCGACAACAGTGAGGTCGAAATGACCGACCGGCTGTGCGCGCTCGTCCAGCACCATCCACGCCGTCAAGCTCTCGTCGGCATCCATCGCCGCTAGCTGCTCGATGGTAAGTGGCCACACCAAACGAGGTCCAGTGAAGAAGTACAGCGCGCCCGCATCTGGAATCCATCCGACCACCGTCGACAAGTCGACTTCGGTACGGCGACGAACACTGAGCACAAGCCCATCATCCTCGACCCGAAAACGGTCGGGTGGGCGATTCGGCACAGATCGGTTTCGGCACAGGGTTTCGGCACGGCGTGTGAAGTTCGGCGCTCTTCGGCGGTGTTCTGTGATCGTCCGGTGTCGCTAGTTTCCGATGACGAGGATGCTGGCGGCGGCTTCGACGACGTCGTCGGTGATGGTGTCGAGCTGGTTGATCCTGAGTACCCGGTTGATCTGGGGGAAGAGTCGCTCGAGACGGTCGGCGCCGAGGTCGAGCGGGTGGAGGTGACGAAGATCGAAGGCGGCACCTTCTACGCCGAGATCACCCTGCAGACCCAGTACGGCCGCCGCGTCCTCGACGCCCGGCCCTCCGACTCCATCGCGCTCGCCGCCCGCGTCGACGCGCCGATCTGGGTGGCGGACGAGGTGCTCGCCGAGGCGGGCATCGCCGACGAGACGGAAGGCTCGCACGAGGACGAGGAGGCGAAGCTCGCCGAGTTCAAGCGATTCCTGGAGGAGGTCGACCCGGAGGACTTCCAGGGGTAGTCGTCCGGTCGCGTGAGCCCGTCGAAGGGCCGCGCACGGTCCC
>CAZRKS010000259.1:0-3812 GCA_964600315.1 uncultured Steroidobacteraceae bacterium
GAGGCTGCGTCCCGACGTCTGTATGTGGTACTTCAGCATCTGCGAGCGCGGCCCGGCGCCGTACAGATCGCGCATGGCCCGCGCCCAGATGCGCCGCGCGACGCGGCCGATCACGGCGTACTCCGGGTCCATGCCGTTCGAGAAGAAGAACGACAGGTTCGGCGCGAAGTCGTCGATCTGCATGCCGCGCGCGAGGTAGTACTCGACGATCGTGAAGCCGTTGGCCAGAGTGAAGGCGAGCTGCGACACCGGGTTCGCGCCCGCCTCCGCGATGTGGTAGCCGGAGATCGAGACGGAATAGAAATTGCGGACGTCGTTGTCGGAGAAGAACTGCTGCACGTCGCCCATCATCCTGAGCGCGAATTCCGTCGAGAAGATGCAGGTGTTCTGTGCCTGGTCCTCCTTCAGGATGTCGGCCTGCACCGTGCCGCGCACGAGTTCGAGCGCTTCGGCGCGGATGCGCTCGTAGGTCTCGCGGTCGAGCAGCTGGTCGCCCGTCACGCCGAGGAGACCGAGGCCCGAACCGTCGTGCCCCGACGGCAGCTCGCCCTTGTAGGCCGGCCGCTCGCGACCGCGGTAGATCTCCGCAATCCTGTTCTCGGCCTCCGCCCAGCGCCCTGCCTCCCGCAGGTGGCGTTCGACGCGCTGGTCCACGGCCGTGTTCATGTACATGGCGAGGATCATCGGCGCCGGACCATTGATGGTCATCGACACCGAGGTCGTCGGCGCACAAAGGTCGAAGCCCGAATACAGCTTCTTCATGTCGTCGAGCGTCGCAATGGACACGCCCGAGTTGCCGATGCGGCCGTAGATGTCGGGGCGCTCGTCCGGGTCCTCGCCGTAGAGCGTCGTCGAGTCGAACGCCGTCGATAGCCGCGCCGCGCCGTGGCCGTGCGCGAGATAGTGGAAGCGGCGGTTGGTCCGCTCCGGCGGTCCCTCGCCCGCGAACATTCGCGTCGGGTCCTCCTCCTCGCGGCGGTACGGATAGACGCCTGCGGTGTACGGGTAGTGCCCCGGCAGGTTCTCCTTCATCAGGAAGGTGAGCAGGTCGCCCCAGTCGCGATACTGCGGCACCGCGAGCTTCGGCACCTGCGTGTGGCTCAGCGACTCGGAGTAGTTCGCGCCGCGGATCTCGCGTCCGCGCACCACGTAGGAGTACTCGGTGTCCGTCGCCGACTTCGCGAGTGCCGGCCAGCGTCGCAGCAACTCGAGCGCCTCCGGACCCACGGTATCGAGTGCGTCGTCGTAGGCCTCGCGCAGCCGGGCCAGCGCTGCGTCGGCACTTCCGGCCAGGGCAGCGTCGGTGAAGCGCTGCAGCGCCGCCGGCAGCTCGGGATCGTCGAGCGCGCGCAGAGCTTCGTACAGGCTGTTGGCGCGGCTCGCCGCGTCGGCGCGGTGCTGCAGGTCCGCGGCCGCACGGCGTCCGTTCGCGGCAATCTCGGCGAGGTAACGCGTGCGGCTCGCGGGCACCAGTGCGTGCCGCTCGACGAGCACCGTCGAGCCCGGGTCGGCGACGGCCCAGCGGCGCCCGCCGCCCGCCCCGTCGTCCAGCTTGCGGCAAAGCGCGCCGAACAGGGCATTGACGCCCGGGTCGTTGAACCGGCTCGCGATGGTCGGGAACACCGGCACGTCGGCGTCCGGCAGCTCGAAGGCGACGTGGTTGCGGCGCCACTGCTTGCGCACGTCGCGCAGCGCGTCCTCGGCACCACGCTTCTCGAACTTGTTGAGCGCGATGAGCTGCGCGAAGTCGAGCATGTCGATCTTCTCGAGCTGGCTCGCGGCGCCGTACTCGCTGGTCATCACGTACATCGGCACGTCGACGAGGTCGACGATTTCGGAATCGCTCTGGCCGATGCCCGCGGTTTCGACGACGATCAGGTCGAACGCGGCATACCGGAGCAGGTTCAGCACGTCGGCCAGCACCGCGCTCGTCGCGAGGTTCTGGCGGCGGGTCGCGAGCGACCGCATGAAGACCTGCTCGGCGGCGAGCGAGTTCATGCGGATGCGGTCGCCGAGCAGCGCTCCGCCGCTGCGCCGGCGGGTCGGGTCCATCGCCACGACCGCGAGGTTGCGATCCGGGAAGTGCCGCACGAAGCGCATCAGCAGTTCGTCGGTGAGGCTGGACTTGCCGGCGCCGCCCGTGCCGGTGATGCCGACGACGGGCGCGCGCTGCGCCGACCGGCCGACCGCCTTGCGCAGCGTCTCGCGCAGCCCGGCGGCCTCGTCCTCGATCTCGAGGGCCGAGATCGTGCGCGCGATCTGCTGGTGATCGCGCGGTCCGACCGGACCGAAGCGGAACGCCGGCCGCGCCCAGGCGCGCACGCGCTCGAGCACGTCGTCGATCATGCCGTCGAGGCCGAGCGTCCGGCCGTCCTCCGGCGAGTAGATCCGCTCGACGCCGTAGGCCTGCAGTTCCTCGATCTCGTGCGGCGCGATCGTGCCGCCGCCGCCCACGACTACGCGGATGTGCTCGGCGCCCTGCTCGCGGAGCATGTCCACCATGTAACGGAAGTACTCGTTGTGACCGCCCTGGTAGGAACTGACGGCGATGCCGTCCGCGTCCTCCTGGATCGCCGCGCGCACGATGTCGGCCACGCCGCGGTTGTGGCCGAGGTGCACGACCTCGGCACCGTGCGCCTGCAGCAGGCGCCGAATGATGTTGATCGCCGCGTCGTGGCCGTCGAAGAGCGAGGCTGCGCTCACGAAACGAAGCGGGGCGTCGGCCCGCGCCTCGGTGAGTCTTTGCGCCGTGCCCGTCGCCTTGCCTGACGTCATGATCGTCTCCGATGCCGGGCCTCGCCCGGCTGTTGATCCGCTAGCGTACCACTTCCGGCGCGGCGACCCTTACAGCCCCGCGATCTTGCGTTGCAAAATGCCCGGGGCTTAAACTTCGGAGCTTCACTCCAGACTGCGTCCAGCTGCGTCCCGCAGGCCCGAGCGCGCACCACGCCAACATGCCGAGGAATGCTCCATGAACGAACCGCTCGTGATCGCGGCCGCGCGCCGCACCCCCATCGGGGCCTTCCAGGGAGCGCTGTCCGGCTTGACCGCAGCGCAACTCGGGGCCGCCGCGGCACGCGCTGCGCTCGGTGACTCGGGGCTGCCGTCCGAGGCGCTCGACGAGGTGATCTTCGGCTGCGTGCTGTCGGCCGGACTCGGCCAGGCGCCGGCCCGTCAGGCCGCCGTGGGCGCGGGCATCGCGCTCGACGTGCCGGCAACCACGGTCAACAAGATGTGCGGCTCCGGCATGAAGGCGCTGATGCTCGGCGCGGACCAGATCCTCGCCGGTCACGCCTCCGCCATTCTCGCGGGCGGCCTCGAATCCATGACCAACGCGCCGTACCTGCTGCCGAAGGCCCGCAGCGGCTACCGCATGGGTCACGGCGAGATCCTCGACCACATGTTCTACGACGGCCTGCAGAGCCCGTGGGACGGCCAGGCCATGGGTTGCTTCGCGGACGCGACTGCGGACAAATACGGTTTCACGCGCGCAGCACAGGACGCGTTCGCGGCCGAGTCCGTGCGGCGCGCGCAGCGCGCGGTGCGCGCCGGCGACTTCGCAGCCGAGGTCGCGCCGGTCGCGATCAGGACGCGCAAGGGCGAGCAGGTCGTGGCGCAGGACGAGACGCCGTTCACCCTCGACATCGACAAGATCCCGTCGCTCCGGCCGGCGTTCCGCAAGGACGGTACGGTAACCGCGGCTGCCTCGTCGTCGATTTCCGACGGCGCCGCGGCGATCGTCATCGCGAGCGCAGACGCAGCGAAGGCGCGGGGCCTGAAGCCGATCGCTCGCATCGTGTCCTACGCGAGCC
>CAZRKS010000260.1:0-3799 GCA_964600315.1 uncultured Steroidobacteraceae bacterium
CGCATGAGCTCCGGGATCGCGAGCGCCGGGTGCGTGTCGTTCAGCTGGATCGCGATCGAGTCGGGCAGTGACTCGAGCGAACGCCCTTCGGCGAGCTGCTGGGCGAGCATGTCCTGCAGACTCGCGCTCACGAAGAAGTACTGCTGCTTGAAGCGCAGCTCCTTGCCCTGAGGCGTCGTGTCGTCGGGATAGAGGATGCGCGACACGTTCTTGGCGTCCACCTCCTCGACCGACGCCTCGGCGTGCTTTCCGGCGTTGAACGTCTCGACGTTGAACGGCGCGATCGCGCGGCCGGCCCACAGGCGCAGGTGATTCACGGTCGGCCCGCGGTTGCCGGGGATGAGCTGGTCGTAGCCCACGGCCCAGATGTTCTGCGTGTCGGTCCAGCGGTAGCGCGTGCGTCCCTGCGCGTCCTGAGTGGCGACGCAGCGACCGCCGAAGCGGACGACGTAGCGCGCGTCGTCACGCGGAATTTCCCAGGGGTTGCGCTGCCGGAGCCAGCTCGAGGCGATCTCGCGCTGGCGGCCGTCCTCGTCGATCGCCTGCGTGAAGATGCCGTAGTCGTAGCGGATCCCGTAGCCCACGGCGGGGTACTGCAGGGTCGCGAGCGAGTCGACGAAGCACGCCGCGAGCCGGCCGAGGCCGCCGTTGCCGAGACCGGGGTCGATCTCCTCCTGGGCGACCTTGTCGAGATCGAAGCCGAGTTCCTGCAGCGCCTCGCGTGCTTCCTGGACGAGTTCGCCGTCCAGCGCGGACAGCCCGTTGATCAACGTGCGGCCGAGCAGGTACTCGACGGAGAGGTAGCAGACGCGCTTCACGCCGGCCTGCGCGACCCGGCGCTGCGTCGCGAGCCAGCGCGCGGCGAGTTCCTCGCGCACCGCGAGCGAGAGCGCGTCGTACATGTCGCGCTGCGTCGCGGTGTCCGGGTGCTTGCCGAGATAGCGCGTCAGGCGGTCGAGGAGAACCGCCCGCAGCGTGCCGGGGGCGAGGCTGATGCCGCTCAGGAGAGACGTGTTTCTCACGGTCGGGATTGTGCCGGACGGCGGGCGGCCCGGACTGAGGGGCCGGTCACGGAGCGTCGGGCTTGACCTCGGGAGCAGCGGCCGGCGCCGGCGCCGCGGGTGCCGGTGCGGATCCCGGCTTGCGCGCAAAATAGGGCGGCGGGAAGTCGAGGCACCGTGGCGGCGGATCGAGTTTCTGCGGATCGGGCGCCGCCGGCGGGATCACGACCGGCTGCATGCGCTCGCTCGCGAGCACGTCCGGGGGCATCTGCAGCCTCGGCCGCTCCTGGGCCTGGAGGTACTCCTGGTTGCCGCCGCAGGACCGGGGTGTGCCACACCCGGCGAGGGCGAGCAACGGCAGGGCAGACAGCAGCAGGCGCAGCGGGGTAACGCGCATCGGGACGACCGGAAGGGCTGGCGGAAGGCCGGCATTGTACAGGCCCCGGCGTTCCGGTGCGGCGCGCCGGGGCGGGCGGCCGCACGGCGCGGGTGCGCGTCAGGAAGCGCCTAGCCGCGCCTGGATCGCCGGACCTCCACCTGGTCCAGTTCCCAGAGATGCACCGGGGCACCCCGACGCACGAACATGCCGGAGCCGGCGTTGATGAAGTCCTGGGCAAGGCGCCGCCGATACCAGGCGCCGTGGCGCATGTGAACGCGGCGGTCGGTATTGCGTTGGTCGCAGTAAAGGTCCCAGTCCTCCCGGGTCAGCGCGCCGAAATGCAGCACGCCGGAACAGAGTCGACCGAGATTGCGGATCGCGGCAGCCGCCGGTCGCGAGTCGAGGTACTGCAGGACGTCGTAGCAGATCACGAGATCGAAGGACCGGCCGGGGTCGAAGCTCGCTACCGAGCCCTGCTCCCAGCCGTAGCGGCGGCACAGGTATTCGCTGGCCTCGAGGCCGACATAGCGGGCGCGCGGGAAGTGGCGTTGCAATGAGCCGCGCATCAGGCCGAGACCGCAGCCCACGTCGAGAATCGAACGCACCCGCAATTCGCCCTTGCGCAGGAACGCGACGACGAACTCGGCACGGCGCTCCATTTCCGCCCGGGTCACAACCCGTGTGCGGCGGTCGAGGTAGTGCCGACGGTAGAACTCGGCGTCGAAGCGAGCGCTGTCTCGACGAGGCATCCGCAAAGAATAGCTGAACGGACAGGCTCTAATCCGATGGATTCTGATGTGGCTGTCAATTTTCGCTGATGAATTCCGAGGCGGCGACGCCGCCCGGGCCACCCGCGGCGGCAGCCTGCGCCGACTGCCTCACCGCCGGCGGCATTGAGACGTGACGTCGGCGCCCCAACGTCCGGGTCATCGGACGATCGAGGTGGACGGGATGCATCGACGCAACCGGGGCCCGCTCCTGTGGGCCGAAGCGGTCGACCTGCTCGAGCAGGCCGAGCGCATGCAGCGGCAGTTCTTCAGGCTGGCCGCCGGCGAGGCGCGCCCGCGCTGGGAGCCGCCGGTCGACGTCTACTCGCGCGGGGACGAGATCCTCGTCGAGGTGGCGTTGCCGGGCGTGCCGAGCGAACGGGTCGAACTCGTCTGCGCCCCAGGCGAACTCGTCGTGCGCGGCGAGCGGCGGCTGCCGGGCGGCTGGAGTGCGGCACCCATCCACCGCCTCGAGATCCCGTACGGCCGCTTCGAGCGGCGCCTGACCCTGCCGGCCGGCACCTGGGAACTGGTGGCCCGGGAATTCGCGAACGGTTGTCTGCAATTGCTCCTGGCCCGGCGCTGACCGGACAAAGGTGAACGGATGAACACGAACGAGACCGAGAAGACCGCTCCGTCCGCCGCGCCGGCCCCCGGCCTGCCGGAGGACATGCTGATCATCCTGCCCGTGCGGAACCTGGTGATGTTCCCGGGCGTCGTGATGCCCGTCGCGATCAAGCGCGAGAAGACCGTGGCCGGCGCCCAGGAAGCCGTCCGCACCGAGACCAAGGTCGGCTTCCTGCTGCAGAAGGACCCGGAGACCGAGAATCCGGACTTCGACGACCTGCACCGCGTCGGCACCGTCGCCGGCATCATCCGCTTCCTGACCGCGCCCGACGGCACGCACCACCTCGTGTGCCAGGGCGAGCGGCGCTTCCGGGTGCTCGACCGCGTCGGCGGCTTCCCGTACCTCGTCGCGCGCGTCGAGTTCCTGCCCGACACCGGCGCGACGCACCCCGAGGTCGAGGCCCGCACCCTGTACCTCAAGCAGAAGGCGGTCGAGGCCATCTCCCTCCTGCCGCAGGCCCCGGCCGAGCTCGCGAACAGCGTGCAGGCCATGGAATCGCCCTCGGCGCTCGCGGACATGATCGCGAGCTTCCTCGACGTGAAGCCCGCCGAGAAGCAGTCGATCCTCGAGACGATCGACGTGCGTGACCGACTCGAGGTCGTGTCCGGCCACCTCACGCGCCGCGTCGAGGTGCTGAAGCTGTCCCGGCAGATCGAGCAGCAGACCAAGGAGGCGATCGACGACCGCCAGCGCGAGATCCTGCTGCGCGAGCAGATGCGCCAGATCCAGAAGGAACTGGGCGACGAGACCGGCGGCGAGGAGATCGCGGAGCTCGGCGAGGCGATCGCCAAGGCCGGCATGCCGCCCGACATCGAGGAGCACGCGCGCAAGGAACTGAAGCGCCTCGAGCGCATGAACGAGGCGAGCGGCGAGTACTCGATGGCGCGCACCTACCTCGACACGCTGATCGCTCTGCCGTGGTCGAAGCTCGACGCCGAGTCGATCGACATCGAGCGGGCACGCGGCGTGCTCGACGCCGACCACTACGGCCTCGAGAAGATCAAGAAGCGCATCGTCGAGTACC
>CAZRKS010000261.1:0-3797 GCA_964600315.1 uncultured Steroidobacteraceae bacterium
TCGACGTCCAGCAGAAGACCAACACGTTCCTGATGGTGCTCGCGTTCTATTCGCCGGACGGCCGCCTCGACGACGACTACGTCTCGAACTACACGAACACGCAGATCCTCGGCACCATCAACCGCATCCCGGGCGCGAACCAGGCGTCCATCTTCGGCGTGCCCGAGTACGCCATGCGCATCTGGCTGAAGCCCGACCGCATGGCGCAGCTCAGGATCTCGACGAGCGAGATCGCGGACGCGGTCAAGAACCAGAACCAGCAGTTCGCGGTGGGCCGCATCGGTGCCCCACCGACGCCGTCCCCGGTCAAGCAGACGTTCCCGGTCACCACCCGCACCATCACCGAGCCCAGGCAGTTCGACGAGATGATCCTGCGCGCCTCGAACGAGGACGCCGCGCTGGTGCGGGTGAAGGACGTCGGCCGGACGGAACTCGGCGCGCAGAGCTACTCGTTGCGTACCAGTTACCAGGGCAAGCCGGCCACGCTCATCGCCGTGTACCAGCAGCCGGGCGCGAACGCGATCGAAGTCTCGAAGCAGGTCCGCGCCACGCTCGCCGAGCTCGCAAAGGAGTTCCCCGACGGCCTCGAGTATGACATCGCCCTCGACACGACGCTCTTCGTGCAGGCGTCCATCCGCGAGGTCGTGAAGACCTTCTTCGAGGCGGTCGTGCTCGTGGTGCTGGTGGTGTTCGTGTTCCTGCACAGCCTGCGGCTCACGATCATCCCGACGCTCGCGGTCCCGGTGTCGATCCTCGGCGCGCTCGTCGGCATGCTGCTGCTCGGCTTCTCGATCAACATGCTGACGCTCTTCGGCATGATCCTCGCGATCGGCCTCGTGGTGGACGATGCGATCGTCGTGGTCGAGAACACCGAGCGCAACATGGTGCAGTACCACCTCTCCGCGAAGGAGGCGGCCAAGCGCGCCATGGACGAGGTGTCCGGCCCCGTCATCGCGGTCGTGCTGGTGCTGAACGCGGTGTTCATCCCGGTGGCGTTCCTGAGCGGCATCACCGGCGCGCTCTACAAGCAGTTCGCGGTCACGATCGCGATCTCGGTGGTGTTCTCGGGGCTCATTGCGCTCACCCTGTCGCCCGCGCTCGCGGCGATCCTCATCCAGGCGCGGCACGAGGAGAAGAAGGGCTTCTTCAAGTGGTTCGACGACACGCTCGAGCGGCTGACGAACTCCTACGAGAACGGCGTCAAGTGGGTCACGCTGAGCTGGGCGCGGGGACTCGTGGCGTTCGCGGTCGTGGTGCTCGGTTGCGTCGGGCTCTTCAAGCTCCTGCCGACGGCGTTCGTTCCGCAGGAGGACCAGGGCTACGTGTTCGTAGGCTACTTCCTGCCGGACTCGGCGAGCCTGGACCGCACGAATGCCGTGGGTGCGCAGGCGGCCGCCATCGTGGCCAAGCACCCGGCCGTCGCGAACGTCTCGCAGGTGGACGGCTACAGCCTCATCGACTCACAGAACAAGACGAACTTCGGCGTGCTGTTCGTGTCGCTGAAGGACTACGAGCAACGCAAGGGCAAGGGGATGTCTGCGGACGACGTGATCGCTGCCTCGGGCCGGCAGTTCCCCGGCATCCAGGGCGGGCTCGTGCGCGCGGTCAATCCGCCGGCGATCCCCGGCCTCGGCGTCACGGCCGGGTTCCAGGTGTGGATCGAGCAGAAGGGGTCGGGCAACTACCAGCAGCTCTCCGAGGTCGTGGACAAGATCATCGCGAAAGGCAAGCAGCGTCCCGAGCTCGCGGGCCTCGGCACCACCATCCACACGAACGGCCAGCAGATGCTCGCCGACGTGGACCGGCAGAAGGCCGAGGTGCTGGGCGTCCCGGTCCAGGATGCGTACAGCACGCTGCAGACGATGTTCGGCTCCCTGTACGTCAGCCAGTTTCCCCGGGACTCGCGTCTCTACCAGGTGGTGCTCCAGGCCGAGCCGCGCTACCGCATGACGCCCGAGGACATCGGCCGCTTCTACGTGAAGAACCGCGAGGGCGGCATGGTGCCGCTCTCCGCACTCGTGAGCACGGAGTGGGTCACGGGCGCCGACCTCGTGACACGCTTCAACAACTATCCGTCGATCGCGATCAACGGCGCCCCGGCGCCGGGCGTGAGTTCCGGCGCGGCGCTCGCCGCGATCCGCGAGATCATCGAGCAGGAACTGCCGCAGGGCTACGGCTACGAGTGGGCCGGCGAGGCGCGCGAGGAAGTATCCTCGGGCTCGACCTCCGCGATCGCGTTCCTCTTCGGCCTGCTGTTCGTGTTCCTGATCCTCGCGGCGCAGTACGAGAGTTGGTCGCTGCCGGTCGCGGTCATGATGGCCGTGCCGTTCGCGATCCTCGGCGCGCTGGCGGCCATCGCGCTCCGGGGCATCCCGAACGACCTCTACTTCCAGATCGGCCTGCTCACCCTGATCGGCCTCGCCGCCAAGAACGCGATCCTGATAGTGGAATTCGCAGTGGAGTTGAACCGCAAGGAAGGGAAGTCCTTCTTCGACGCCGCCGTCGAGGCGGCCCGCCTGCGCCTGCGGCCGATCGTCATGACGTCGTTCGCGTTCGTGCTCGGCACCGTGCCGCTCGCGATCGCGACCGGCGCGTCCGCCAACAGCCGCCACTCCATCGGCACCGGTGTGATCGGCGGCACGCTGGCGGCGACACTGATCGCGATCTTCTTCATCCCGATGTTCTTCTGGCTGCTGGAGTCGGCGAGCGAACGGTTCTTCGGGCGCAAGGGCGAGACCACGCCCCAGGCCCAGGCGGACGCGCCGTCCCCGCCGGCCGCGCCTGCGGAGGGCCACTGACGTGCGCCGGCTGCTGGCATTCGGACTCGCGGCACTCGCGACGACGGCCTGCACCGTCGGTCCCGACTATCGACGTCCCGAGATCGCGACGCCCCAGGCGTACCGGTTCGAGCCGGCCGAGGCCGCCGCGGCGGCCGACGCCCAGTGGTGGCGACAGTTCGGCGACCCGGTCCTCGACTCGCTGATCGCGGAGGCGCTCGCCAGCAACGACGACGTGAAGATCGCCGCCGCCAACGTCGAGCAGGCCGCGGCCGTGCTCACGACCACCCGTGCACCGCTTTTTCCGCAGGTCGGGTACGACGGATCGGGCGGAAAGTACCGGTTCTCCGAAAACAGCACGACAGACCTCGCGACGGGGATCGGCAACCCGACCGAGGCATACCAGGTGCTCGCGGGCGCGACCTGGGAGATCGATCTGTGGGGGCGCGTGCGGCGCCTCACCGAGGCGGCCCGTGCGGATCTGCTCGCGAGCGAGGAGGCGAAGCGTGGCGTCGTGCTGTCGCTCGTGTCGACCGTCGCGACGAGCTACCTGCAGCTGCGCGGGCTCGACGAGCAACTCGCGGTCGCGGAGCGCACGCTGGCCGCCTACGCGGAATCGCTGCACGTGATGGAACTCAAGTTCCAGTACGGCCGCGTCTCGCAGATGAACGTCGACCAGGCGCGCGCCCGCTACGAGTCGGCGGCGGTGCAGGTCCCCCGGCTGCGGCGTGAAATCGCCATCGTCGAGAACGGCCTGTCCGTGCTCGTCGGCCGGTCGCCGGGCTCGATCCCGCGCGGCAAGTCGATCTTCGAGATCGCGATCCCGCCCGTGCCGGCCGGGCTGCCTTCCGAACTCCTCGAGCAGCGTCCTGACATCCTTCAGTCGGAGCAGCTTCTCGTCGCGGCGAACGCGCAGATCGGGGCCGCGAAGGCCCAGTACTTCCCGACGATCTCACTCACCGGTGCGCTCGGCAGCGCCAGCACGGACCTCTCCGATCTCTTCACCGGGCCCGCGGGGAC
>CAZRKS010000262.1:0-3795 GCA_964600315.1 uncultured Steroidobacteraceae bacterium
TGCTCGCCGAGCGTGTCGACGTGGTGACCGCCCGCATCATGACCATCGGCGAGCGCGCCGAGGACGTGTTCTACGTGACGGACGAACTCGGCGGGCAGCTGCCGGCCGACCGGCGCGGCCGTCTCGAGGAGCAGCTGCACGCGGCGCTCGATCTCCGCGGCCTCGACGAGCGGGTCCCGGCCGCCGGATGAACCCGCGCCTCGCCCGCCTGCGGCCGTACCCGTTCGAGCGTTTGCGCAAACTGCTGGCAGGCGCGGCGCCTCCCGCCGACCTGAAGCCGATTCCACTGTCGATCGGCGAGCCGAAGCACGCCGCGCCGCCGTTCATCGCGGAGGCGCTGACGGCCGCCCTCGCCTCGCTCGGCAGCTACCCGCTCGCGCTCGGTCTGCCGGAACTGCGCGGCGCGATTGCGCAGTGGCTCGAGCGTCGCTTCGCGCTCGCACCCGGATCCGTCCGCCCCGAGACCATGGTGCTGCCCGTGAACGGCACGCGCGAGGGACTCTTCGCCTTCGTGCAGGCCGCCGTCGATGCGACCCGCGACGCCGCCGTGCTGATGCCCAATCCCTTCTACCAGATCTACGAAGGTGCGGCCCTGCTCGCCGGCGCGGAACCGGTGTACCTCGCGTGCGACCCGGCGCAGGGGCTCCTGCCCGATCTCGATGCGGTGGGCCCGGCGACGTGGGGGCGCTGCCAGGTGCTGTTCCTGTGCACGCCGGGCAATCCGACCGGCGCGGTCATGCCGGAGTCGTACCTTCGGCGGGCGCTCGAGCTCGCGGACCGCTACGATTTCCTCGTCGCGTCGGACGAGTGCTATTCGGAAATCTACTTCGACGAGACTGCGCCGCCGGCGGGCTTGCTGCAGGCCGCGCAGGCCGCGGGACACGGGTCCTTCGAGCGCTGTGTCGTCTTCCACAGCCTGTCGAAGCGCTCGAGCGTGCCCGGGCTGCGCTCGGGTTTCGTCGCGGGCGACCCGGCCGTGCTCGACGCGTTCCGCCTGTACCGGACCTATCACGGCTGCGCCATGCCGGTGCACACCCAGCTCGCGAGCATTCCCGCCTGGCGGGACGAGGCCCACGTGCGCGAGAACCGCCGGCTCTATCGCGAGAAATTCGCCACCGTCGTGCCGATGCTGCGCGAGGTGCTCGACGTCGAGATGCCGGCCGGCGCGTTCTACCTCTGGCCGCGCGTCGAGGACGACGAGGTCTTCGCGCGCGAACTGTTCGCCCGGCAGCACGTGACGGTGCTGCCAGGCTCGTATCTGTCGCGCGAGGCCGACGGCACGAATCCCGGGCGCGGCCGGGTGCGGATCTCGCTCGTGGCGAGCGTCGCCGACTGCGTCGAGGCGGCGCGGCGGATCGTCGCGTTCGCGAAGCAGCACGAGTGAACCTGCGGCAATCGCACCGGTGCGATCGCGGGCTCGGAAGGCTCGGGAGGGCTTCCGGCAAACGGCGTGAACCCATCCCTGGGGCCTCCGGCCGCGACGTCCTGTCGCGGACGGTTGCCGGAAGCCCTCCCGAGCCTTCCGAACCCGCAACCGTCCGAAGGCATGTGCTACGACACTCGCGCCGTCCGCTAACCTTGCCCTCCACGAAGCCTCCATGCCACCGGGTACCCGCATGAACGACCACAGCAGTCTCGCCGCGACCATCGACGCGGCCTTCGAGGATCGCGCGAAGCTCTCGCCGGGCAACGCGCCTGCAGACGTCGTGCGGGCAGTCGAATCGGCCATCGACCTGCTCGACTGCGGCGCGGTGCGCGTGGCCGAGAAGGTCGGATCCGCGTGGGTCGTGCACCAGTGGCTCAAGAAGGCCGTGCTGCTCTCGTTCCGGCTGAACGACAACGCTGTGATTGAGGCCGGCTACACGCGCTTCTACGACAAGGTGGGCCTCAAGTACGCCGGGCAGGACGCCGAGCGGTTCCGCGCCGACGGCGTGCGGGTCGTGCCGCCGGCGGTCGTGCGCCGCGGCGCATATGTCGCCCGGAACGCGGTGCTGATGCCGAGCTACGTCAACATCGGCGCGCGCGTCGGCGAAGGCACGATGGTCGACACCTGGGCGACGGTCGGCTCCTGCGCGCAGATCGGGCGCAACGTGCACCTCTCGGGGGGTGTCGGCATCGGCGGCGTGCTCGAGCCGCTGCAGGCGAATCCGACCATCATCGAGGACGACTGCTTCATCGGCGCGCGCTCCGAGGTCGTCGAGGGCGTCATCGTCGAACAGGGCGCCGTCGTCTCGATGGGCGTCTTCATCGGGCAGAGCACGCGCATCTACGACCGCGAGCGCGATGAGGTGAGCTACGGGCGCGTGCCCGCCGGCGCGGTCGTGGTCTCGGGGTCCCTGCCCGCCGTCAACGGCAAGTACAGCCTGTCCTGCGCCGTGATCGTGAAGCGCGTCGATGCGCAGACGCGGGCGAAGGTGGGGATAAACGAGTTGTTGCGCGGAGCGGAGTGAGTCGAAGCCTATAGGCTGTGGGCTATGGGCTGTGGCCAGAGGGCACGGCAGCACCTCCGACCTACAGCCTACAGCCCACAGCCCACAGCCTCTCTATCCATACCTCCCCGTGATGTAGTCCTCGGTCGCCTTCTTCGACGGGTTGGTGAAGATCCGGGACGTCGCGTCCACCTCGACGAGCTCGCCCAGGTACATGAAGGCGGTGAAGTCCGACACGCGCGCCGCCTGCTGCATGTTGTGCGTGACGATGAGCACCGTGACGCGCCGGCGCAGTTCCGTGATCAGCTCCTCGATCTTCGCCGTGGCGATCGGATCGAGCGCCGAGGTCGGCTCGTCGAACAGCAGGATCTCGGGCTCCGTGGCCAGCGCGCGCGCGATGCACAGGCGCTGCATCTGCCCGCCGGAGAGCGCGAGCGCCGAATCGCTCAACCGGTCCTTCACCTCGTCCCAGATCGCGGCGCCCCGCAACGCCTTCTCGACCCGCTCGGCGAGCTCGGTCCGGTTGCGGATGCCTCTCAGCCGGAGCCCGTAGGCGACGTTTTCGAAGACCGACTTCGGGAACGGATTCGGCTTCTGGAACACCATGCCGATGCGCATCCGCACCTCGATCGGGTCGGTCTGCGGGCCGACGAGGTTCACGTCGTCCGGCCGCAGCGTAATCGCGCCCGCGTACCGCGTGCCCGGCTGCAGGTCGTGCATGCGGTTGAAGCAGCGCAGGAAGGTGCTCTTTCCGCAGCCCGACGGGCCGATCAGCGCCGTGACCTGGTGCTCGGGAATGACGAGGTCGATGCCCTTCAACGCATGGTGCTCCCCGTACCAGAAATGGAGCTTCTCCGCCGTCGCCTTCGGCGCATTGGCACGCGTCGGCCTGCGCTCGGTGAGCGTCATCGAAAGCGGCCGGATGCCCGCGCTCTGTGCCGTGTTTTCGCCTTGCATGGGAGCCGTCTGCTGATATGGGAGATGCTGGGCCCGGGTCGCCGTCTCGGCCACGGCGCTCACCAGTTGATCCGTCGACGGAAACGATAACGGATGAAGATGGCGACCGCATTCATCAGCAGGCTCATGCCGAGCAGGATCGCGCCGGCCGCCGCCGCATTCGCCTGGAAGGCCTGGTCCGGTCGCGAGATCCAGTTGAACATCTGGATCGGCATGGCCGTGAACTCGCTCCTGAGCCACTCGAAGCTCAGGAACGGGAAGTGGCCCGTGACCGGCGACGGCGGCAGGAACGCGATGAACGCCAGCGCGCCGATGGTGATGATCGGCGCCGTCTCGCCGATGGCGCGCGAGAGACCGAGGATCAGGCCGGTGAGGATGCCGCCGGTCGAGTACGGCAGCACGTGGTCCT
>CAZRKS010000263.1:0-3742 GCA_964600315.1 uncultured Steroidobacteraceae bacterium
ACGCCGAGCTCGACTTCGAGGTGCCGGTGGGCATCAAGGGCGACAACTACGACCGTTACTACGTGCGCATGCGCGAGATCGACGAGTCGGCGCACATGATCCGCCAGCTCGTGGAAATGCTGCCCGACGGCCCGGTCTGCGTGGACGACCGCCGCTGCACCTTCCCCGACAAGCAGCTCGTCTACACCGAGATCGAGTCGCTCATCAACCACTTCAAGCTGGTGATGGAAGGCCCGCAGGTGCCGCCGGGCGAGGTCTACTCGGCGCACGAGGGCGCGAACGGCGAGCTCGGCTTCTACCTCGTGAGCGTCGGGGGCGGCGTGCCGTGGAAGGTCCACTGCCGCGCCCCGAGCTTCGTGCACATGGGCGGCGTGCACCGGATGCTCGACGGATACCAGCTGGCCGACATCGTGCCGACCTTCGGCTCGATGAACATGATCGGCGGGGAGTGCGACAGGTGAAGCACCTGCTCCCCGAGTTCGACCGGCTGCGGGCGCGCTTCCCGGCGGGTTTCGAGTCCTCGCTGGTGCTGCCCTGCGTGCGGCGCATCCAGGAGGACCGCGGCTACGTCTCCGACGCGGACATCTCGGAACTCGCCGCCTACCTCGGTGTGCCGCAGATCCAGATCGAGGAAGTGCTCTCGTTCTACACGATGTTCCGGCGCAAGCCGATCGGCCGCTGGCACCTGCAGTTCTGCCACAACGTGAGCTGCTCGATGAACGGCGCCGAGCGCATTCTCGAGCACGTCGAGCGCAAGCTCGGCATCCGGCCCGGCGAGTCGACGCCCGATGGGCGCTTCACCCTGTCCGTGGCCGAGTGCCTCGGCTCCTGCGGCACCGCGCCGATGATGATGGTGAACGAGGGCTATCACGAGAACCTGACCGTCGCGAAAGTCGACGAGCTGCTGGAGGGGCTGAAGTAGCCATGGCCGGCCGCCAGCTGATCATGAGCTTCCCGCTCACCGCGACCTCGCACTCGCTCGCGGAATACCGCGCGCGCGGTGGCTACGGCACGCTCGAGAAGGCGCTCCGGTCGATGAAGCCCGCCGACATCGTGAAGGAAGTGACCGCCTCGGGCCTGCAGGGCCGCGGCGGCGCGGCCTTCGCGGTCGGGCGCAAGTGGCAGGTCGTGATCTACGACGACGGCCAGCCGCACTACCTGATCGCCAATGCCGACGAGGGCGAGCCCGGCACCTTCAAGGACCGCTGGATCCTCGAGAACAACCCGCACGTGCTGCTCGAGTCGATGCTGATCTCGAGCTACGCGCTGAACGTGCGCAACTGCTTCGTCTACATCCGCGGCGAGTTCGACCTGCCCTACCAGCGGCTCGCCGCGGCCGTCGAGGAGGCCTACGCCGCCGGGTTCTTCGGCGAGCGCATCCTCGGCACCGATTTCTCCTGCGACATCGTCGTCTATCGCGGCGCCGGCGCGTACGTCGCCGGCGAGGCATCAGGCCTCATCGCGTCCCTCGAAGGCAAGAAGAGCTACCCGCGCAACCGCCCGCCGCGGTTGACCGTGAAGGGGCTCTACCAGCGCCCGACGGTGGTGAACAACGTCGAGTCGCTGTCGAACATTGCCTGGATCATCGCGCACGGCGCCGCGGCCTACAAAGAGGTCGGCACGCCGAAGAGCCCGGGCACGCGGCTCTTCTCCGTCTCCGGCCACGTCAACAAGCCCGGCGTGTACGAGGTCGAGCTCGGCTACCCGTGGATGAAGTTCCTCGACGAGGACTGCGGCGGCATCGTCGGCGGGAAGGCGATCAAGTGCGTGGTGCCGGGCGGCGTGTCGTCGAAGGTGCTCACCGGCGCCGAGATCAAGGACCTCGTGCTCTCGCACGAGGCGCTGTGGGACGCGGGCTCGACGCTCGGCTCGGGCGGCATGATCGTGATCGCCGAGGGCACCTGCATGGTGACCCTGTCGCAGATCCTGATGCGCTTCTACCACCACGAGTCCTGCGGCCAGTGCACGCCCTGCCGCCACGGCACGGGCTGGCTGCACCGCATCATGGACCGCATCGTCGCGGGCCAGGGCCGCCCTGAGGACATCGAGCGCCTCTACTACATCGCGAAGTTCAACGACGGCACGACCATCTGCGGGCTCGGCGACGCGGCCGGCTATGCGATCAGCGGCATCCTCGACAAGTTCCGGGACGAGTTCGAGTACTGCATCGAGCACAAGCGCACGCGCTACGGCGGAAACCTGGAATGCCTGAGATCTTCATAAACGGGCAGCCCGTCGAGGCGCGCGACGACCAGACCGTGCTCGAGGTCGCCCTCGCGAACGGGCACTTCATCCCGACCTTCTGCTGGCACCCGGAGCTCTCCATCGCCGGCAACTGCCGCATGTGCCTGGTCGAGGTCGAGGGCCGCGGGCTCGACATCGCCTGCAACATGCCGGTGAGCAAGGGCATGAAGGTGCTCACCGACTCCGAGGACGTGAAGGCGCACCGCAAGGCGATCCTGCAGTTCATCACGTTGAACCACCCGGTCGACTGCGGCATCTGCGACAAGGCGGGCGAGTGCACGCTGCAGGACTACCACTACGCCTACAACGGCGAGGCGTCGCTCTCGGTCGACGCGAAGGTGCGCTCGACCAAGTACTACAACCTGTCGAACCGCATCCTGCTCGACAACGAGCGCTGCATCCTGTGCCTGCGCTGCACGCGCTTCACGCACGAGGTGTCGAAGTCGATGGCGCTCGGCGTCGAGCGCCGCGGCGACGTGTCGAACATCCGCCCGGTCGAGGACCGGCCGCTCGGCGAGGACCCGTATTCCGACAACATCATCGACCTCTGCCCGGTGGGCGCGCTGCAGTCGCGGCAGTTCCTGTACAAGTCGCGCGTCTGGTACCTCGAGGCGACACCGTCGGTGTGCCCGGGCTGCGAGCGCGGCTGCACGATCCAGGTCTGGCACCGCAAGCGCGAGTGGTTCCTGAAGTCGCTCGACGCGCGGCAGAACACCTCGATCGCCCGCGTCACGCCGCTCGAGAACCCGGCCGTGAACGGGCCGTGGATCTGCAACAAGGGCCGCGACCTCGCGCGCATCTTCGAGCGCACGCGCGCGGACCGGCCGATGCTGAAGGGTCGGCCCGTGCCGGTGGCCGAGGCGCTCGACGCGGCGCGGCGCCTGATCGGCGCGGCGCGTCACCCGGTGGCGCTGGTGTCGAACTGGGGCTCGAACGAGGAACTCGACGCGTTCAAGCGGCACCTGGGCGAGGTGTTCAGCTCGCACGTCAAGCGCGACTGGCAGCCGGTCGAGGGCGAGCGCGTCGCGGACGACCTGCTCATCCGCCCGGACAAGAATCCGAACACCAGGAAGGCGCTGGAGCTCTTCGACGCCGCCGACCCCGCCTACCACGACGGCACCGACCTCGTGCTGGTCTGGGGCGAGGGCTACGACTTCGCGAAGATCCCGCCGCAGGCGAAGGTCATCTTCCTGAACTCTTACCTGCAGCCCGAGAACGGGCACGCCGACGTGTTCTTCGCGACGAGCCTCCAGACCGAGCGCGCGGGCCACTACACGAACTTCGAGGGCGTGGTGAGCCCGTTCGAGCCCTGTTTCGCGAAGGGTGAGCAGGTGCTCGACGCCGAGGCGTTGTTCAAGGCGCTCGCGGCGCCGGCCCGGGGGCACCCGTGAGCCAGGACCTCGCCATCACGCTGGTCTACGTGGGCTACGCGCTCGCCGTGCTGCTCACCTTCGGCGCGGTGCTCACCTGGGTGGAGCGCAAGCAGGCGGCGATCATG
>CAZRKS010000264.1:0-3710 GCA_964600315.1 uncultured Steroidobacteraceae bacterium
CGCTGCGTGCCGTGCGCGCGGTGCAGGCCGAATCCGGCAAGCTGCTGAAGGCGCCCGAGCTCGAGGTCACCGAGGCTGCGCCGGCCGACGCCGTCTACACGCTCGATCGGATGCTGATCGAAGTCATGGAGCGCGGCACGGGCCGGCCCGCGCGCAAGTCGCTGCCGCCCGGACTCGTGGTGGCCGGCAAGACGGGGACGTCGAACGACTACCGCGACAGCTGGTTCGCCGGGTTCTCCGGCTCGCACCTCGTCGTGGTGTGGATGGGGCACGACGACAACTCCGCCACCGGGCTGACCGGCACGACCGGCGCGCTCGCCGCGTGGTCCAAACTCATGGCGTCGATCACGACGAGCTCGTTCGAGCCGCTGATGCCGGAGTCGCTCGACGACCGCTGGATCGACTACTACACCGGCCGCGAAACCTCGCCGTACTGCGATGGCTCGGCCGTCGACCTGCCCTTCCGCATCGGCACGCCGCTGTGGCCGAGCGAAGGCTGCCCGCCCGGAGCGCAGGCGCCGCTCGATGCGCCGCCCGGGACCGAACCCGGAGACTTCACCACCGCACCCGGGACCGCCCCGGATCCCGCTCCGTCGCCTTGATCTGTCGCGGCCGCGGGCCGGACAATCGCCGCCATGCGTTCCCACCTGCCGATCATCGTGGCGTTCGCGCTTGCCGTCTCCGGCTGCGCGATCGAACCCTTCCGGACCGGTGACGGCAAGGCCTCGACGGCCCAGCCTGCGGGTTCGGCCGGATCCACCGGCTCAGGCGCCGGCCCTGCGGTTGGCGCGCCCCCTCCAGAGGCTGCGGCACCCGCCCCCGAGACGGGCGCCGGTGCCGAGACGCCGCCCGCCCCTCCGCCGCCGAAGGAGCGCCCCAAGGCGCCGGCCGCCCGGCTGAGCCCTGCCAGCCAGGCGCTGGTGTCGCAGGCACAGGCTCAGCGCAAGAAAGGCGACCTGCCGGGTGCCACGGTCTCGCTCGACCGGGCGCTGCGCATCGAGCCCAACAACCCGCTGCTGTGGATCGAGATGGGGCGGCTGCGCATGGACCAGCGCAACTACCCCCAGGCCGAGAACATGGGACGCAAGGCGCTTGCAATGTCGGTCGGCGACGACCGCACCCAGTCGCTCGCGTGGCAGCTGATCGCAGACTCGCTGCGGGCCCGCGGCAAGAATGCCCAGGCCCAGGAAGCGACCGAGAAGGCCCGCGGGTTGGCATCTCATTAGCCTGTTGCGCGACAGTTCAGAACGAAATTTCCTGTTGCCGCCCACCTCTCTTTAATTTCCTGCAAAACTGATCTCAGATTATCCACATTCGCCCATATCCGAGCGCGTGATGATAGGTTTTGTTGAAGATTGTTCATTTGGCGCTCAGCGTGGGAAAGGCCTGCTAAATTTTTACAAAATGCGGCTTGATTGTCTGGAGTATCGCCCCGTCTTCGCCATCGTGTTGGCTTCAGGTGGGCAGTCGTCAAGCCGGGCCGGCTCGTGATCGGGCTGCTGCAGCGCGTCACCCAGGCGCAAGTCGAGGTCGACGGCGAGACCGTGGGCCGGATCGGGCCGGGGCTGCTCGTGCTCCTCGCGGTCGAGCCGGCCGACACCGAGGCCCAGGCCGGACGACTGGTGGAGCGCTTGCTCGGTTACCGGGTCTTCGAGGACGCCCAGGGACGCATGAACCTGAGCGTCCGGGACACGGGCGGGAGCGTGCTGCTCGTACCGCAGTTCACGCTCGCGGCGGACACGGACAAGGGGATGCGGCCGAGCTTCACCGGAGCCGCCGCCCCCGAGCTGGGCCGCGCCCTGTTCGATTACGCGGTGGACTGCGCGCGGACGCAGCTCGGCGGGCGGGTGGCGACGGGCCGCTTCGGCGCCCACATGCAGGTCAGCCTCACGAACGACGGGCCGGTGACGTTCTGGCTGCGGGCGGCGCGCCCGGCGCCCGGGGCGTGAGGCGCGATTCGCGTATGATTGGGCCGCTCAAACTGCGCCCGGAGACCTGAAATGGGAATCGGCTTTCGCGAACTCCTGATCATCCTGGTGATTGCGCTCATCCTGTTCGGCGCGAAGAAGCTCCGGAACGTCGGCTCGGACCTCGGCGCCGCGGTGCGCGGCTTCAAGAAGGCCGTCAACGATGGCGACGACGAGCAGACGAAGCAACTGAGCGACCAGTCCGGCAAGGACGCGGACTTCAAGGAGCGGACCGGCGCCGCCAAGACCGACAGCACGCCGCAAGCCTGAGCCGCCGATGTTCGAGGTGGGGTTCAGCGAGATCCTGCTGATCTTCGCGATCGCGTTGCTGGTGCTCGGACCGGCCCGCCTGCCGAAGCTGGCGGCGGACGTCGGGCGCTGGGCGGGACGCGCGCGCGCGATGGCGAGGCAGTTGCGCACCCAGCTCGAGCAGGAAGTGCACTACGACCCGCTGCAGGATTCGACGCAGACGACGCAGACGATGAGACCTCACGCGGCCTCGCCCGCCCCGGCCCCTGCCCCCGCTCCGGCCGCTGTAGCTGCCCCTGCCCCTGTCGCTGCCGCCCCCGCCGCGGCGGACGAGCCCGATGAGCCCAAGCCCGGGTGAACCCGAGACGCTCGCCGAAGGCACGCTGATCTCGCACCTGCTGGAGCTGCGCGACCGGCTGCTGCGCGCGCTTCTCGCGGTCCTCGTCGTGTTCCTGCCGCTGGTCGCGTTCTCGAACCAGCTGTTCACGCTCCTCGCGCGGCCGCTGCTCGACAAGCTTCCCGAGGGGACGTCGCTCATCGCGACCAGCGTCGTCGCGCCGTTCATGGCGCCGCTCAAGCTCGCGCTGGTGGCGTCGATCTTCGTCGCGATGCCCTACGTGCTCTACCAGGTCTGGGCCTTCGTCGCGCCCGGACTCTACCGGCACGAGCGGCGCTTCGCGCTGCCGCTGTTCCTGTCGAGCGTCGTGCTGTTCTACGTCGGCGTGGCGTTCGCCTATTACGTCGTCTTTCCGCTGATGTTCGCCTTCCTCACGACCACGACGCCCGAGGGCGTGCGGATGATGACGGACATGTCGAGCTACCTCGACTTCGTCCTGCTGCTGTTCTTCGCCTTCGGGGTGGCGTTCGAGGTGCCGGTGGCGGTCGTGCTGCTCGCGGCGACCGGCCTCGTCAAGGTCGAGTCGCTCAAGAAGCACCGCGGCTACGTGGTCCTCGGGATCTTCGTCGTCGCCGCGATCCTGACACCGCCGGACGCCGTCTCGCAGTGCTTCATGGCCGTGCCGATGTACCTGCTTTACGAGTTTGGCATCCTGTTCGCCCAGTACCTCGTGCGACAGCGCGCGGCCGACAAGGCGCAGTAAATAGGGGACATTCCCCTATTTCCCGGCACGCCGAGGCGTGGCCGGAAATAGGGGAATGTCCCCTATTTTTCGGTAGACTTGCCAGCCTCGCGCGGCCTAGCGCAAACACCTGAAACAGAAGTAAAAACCATGTCCAGCTCCGTCCTCCCCGCCGTCGCGCGGGACACCTGGCTCGGCCATCCCAAGGGACTCTTCCTGCTCTTCGCCACGGAGATGTGGGAGCGGTTCAGCTACTACGGGATGCGCGCGCTGCTCGTGCTCTCGCTGATCGCGGGCGTCGAGGCCACGAACCCTGGCTTCGGCTGGTCGCAGTCCGAGGCGCTCAAGCTCTACGGCCTTTTCACCGGCTTCGTGTACTTCACGCCGCTGATCGGCGGCTGGCTCGCCGACAACT
>CAZRKS010000265.1:0-3689 GCA_964600315.1 uncultured Steroidobacteraceae bacterium
GATGTTTTCAGGCGGGAGTTCACGCGATCCCGTAGCGCGCCCGCAGGAACGCGGCGATCCAGAACGCCAGCGTCGCGACCAGATTGGTCGTGCCGTGGTTCTGCTTGAGGAGCTTCCAGTCCCAGAAGGCGACCGGGTTGCCGGGGAGCGGCGCACCCGGCAGGAATCGGTTCACCTCGAGCAGGTACTGCGCGTAGGGCGCGCCGAGCACGCCGCGCAGGTACTCTTCCTCGCGCTTCACGCGGTTCACCATGTAGAAGTAGTACACGACGGTGTAGGCGACGAGCAGCCAGGGGCTGCCGAGCAGCATCAGGCCGCCGAGGATGATGAAGTACCGCCCGAGGTACATCGGATTGCGGACCATCGCATAGGGCCCGTTGCAGGCGAGCGTGCGCCCCTTGTCGAGCGACGCGAAGCACCAGAGCTGGATCGCCTCGCCGAACATCGAGACCAGGAACCCGGGCGCGAGCCACTGCGGGTCCATGCGCCAGATGATCGCGGCGACCACGGCGAGCCCGAGCAGGACGCGACTCTTCACGAGCACCTTGCGCAGGGTCGGGTTGTTGAACAGGCGATGGATGGCTTCGGCCACGGAGATCTCCTCGACGGATCGGCGGCTCATTATCGCCGTTTGCCCTGCTGTTTGCCGGCGCCGCCTGCGCCGATGTATCCGCGCAGCACCCAGAGCGGGCGCAACCGGTTCATCGCCGCGAGTGCGGCCGCGCGCTCGGGTCCCAGGCTGTCGGGGCTGCGCTTCGTCCAGTGCTTGTAGATCGCCGCGAGATCGATGCGTTCGACGAAGCGGCGCAGCGGCCGCGGCAGCCACCGCGTGCCGAGGTGCGACTGGAAATCGAGCAGCATGGGCTCGCCCGACTCAGCCACGAGCACGTTGTCTGCGTTGCGCAGGTCGAGGTGCACGACGCGGGCCCGGGTGTGCATCTCGAGGACGGTGCGCTCGAGTTCCGGAAAGAACTCCGGCCCGAGCGTGCCCGGGAAGCGTCGCAACCCGCGGCCGGGCGCGAACCGGTAGGCGAGGGCGAAGGCGTCGATGCGGAAGGCGCCCTCGGGCGTGCCGCGCACGCCAGCGAGTCGCACGAGGCCGCGCGACTCCCGTCGGATCAGCAATCGGCCGACGAGGTTGCGGACCAGGAAGGAGCGGGGGCGGAAGTCCTTGACGACCCAGCGCTGGTCGCCGAAGTCGTACACGGAGACCACGGCATTGGCCCAGCGCCCTTCGTGCAGCGGGCGGCAGGGCCCGCGCTCGAGGTCGGCCCTGGAAAACGGATCTCCGCGGTTGGCGCCCGTCTGATCCGGGTCACGCGGGAGGCTCGTGATCGTCGTCAACGTGCGGAATCCTGGCCGGGCGGCTGATGCCGGCGCGCAAGGATAAACCGTCGGCCGGTCAGCGCCAGCGTTTCAGCCGGCCCAGCCCGAAAGTGAAGATCCTGGCGATGAAACGCGGGTACCCCTTCTCGCCGAGCTTCTCGACGATCAGCGCGCGCATCTCGTCTGCGGTCATCGATGGATTCGTGAACCGGCCCTGCTCGTAGCAGTAGCTGCAATACTCGTCGCTCAGGCTGCCGTCCGCGCGGGTCCCGCCGCCCTTCGGGTCCGACCGCAGCGGCATTCCGCAGCTTTGACACCGTGCACTCGAGGCCATCAGGCAGCTCCATCGCGTCAGTCTGCCCAGCATATACGCTGTGGCTGGCCTGCCCAGCCCTGGCCTGCGGATCCCGGCCGGGCCCTTCGCCAGGAAATGGACAAAACATAAAGACATCTTTATATTTAAATTGCATGTCGAACGCCTTTGAGACGCTGCTTCCCCGTCTGCGCGCAGTCGCCGAGCCATCCCGGCTGCGTTTGCTCGCCATTCTCGCGCGCGGGGAATTCTCCGTCTCGGAGCTGACCGCGGTACTCGGCCAGAGCCAGCCGCGGGTGTCTCGTCACCTGAAGCTGCTCGATGACTGTGGCCTGCTCGAGCGCTTCCGTGAGCAGCACTGGATCTACTACCGCGTCGCGGGCGACACCGAAGGCGGGCGGCTCGCACGACAGCTGCTCGAGCTGCTCGACCCGGACGATCCGGTCCTCGCGGGTGACGGCCAGCGCCTGCGCCGCGTGCTCGATGAGCGCGCGGGCCGGGCGTCCGTGGACGAGGGACGCACCACGGTCGTCGATGCCGAGGAACTGGTGCCGCTCGTGGCAGCCGAGCTCGGCGAGCAGGGCCACGGGTCGTTGCTCTACTTCGGCCGGACACCGGATGACATACTCGGCGGCCTCGGCACCCGCGCGCGCCGCGTCGTCGGCATGAACCCGTCGCGCCATGTGGTGCAGCGCGCGCGTGCCCTGCTGCACTCCGCGGGCATGAACCATTGTGTGCTGCAGCAAGGCGAACTCGCGGCGCTGCCACAGCCCTCTGGAAGCTTCGACGTCGTCGTGGTCGATCGCGTGCTCGCCGGCGCCGGGCGCGCAGGTGACGGACTGCGTGAAGCGGCGCGCGTCCTGCGGTCCGGCGGGCGTCTGCTCGTCGTCGAGGACTTCGACGCACTCGAGCGCGGCGCGACCGACACTCACCCGCTCGCGCTGCTGCGTGCGTGGCTGGCCGACGCCGGACTCGCCTGCGATCGCCTGCGCCCGATCGACCTGAGTGGCGCGCACCTGCTGCTCGCCACCGCAACCCTGGACCCCGAGGCCGCGGCCGCCTGAGCGGCCGGCGCTGCCCTTCTTTCCGAGAGAGCCTTCCGACATGCAACCGGTGACGGTGTCCTTCGAGTTCTTCCCGCCCAACGACCCGCCGATGGAGCAGACGCTTTGGGCGTCGATCCAGCGCCTCGCGCCGCTCTCGCCGCGCTTCGTGTCCGTGACCTACGGCGCGGACGGCTCGACCCGCGAGCGCACGCACAACGTCGTGAGCCGCATCCTGCGCGAGACGCCGCTCACCGCTGCGCCGCACCTCACCTGCGTCGGGGCGCCGCGCGGGGAGATCCTCGACGTCGCGCGCGCCTACTGGGATGCCGGCGTGCGGCACATCGTCGCATTGCGGGGCGACGCGCCGGCGGGGCAGGCGGGTTACGCCCCGCACCCGGACGGTTTCGCCTACGCCGTCGACCTCGTGCGGGGCCTGAAGGGCGTCGGCGACTTCGACATCTCCGTGGCCGCCTATCCCGAAGTCCACCCGGAGGCGCCGAGCGCGCGGTTCGACCTCGACAACCTGCGCGCGAAGCTCGACGCCGGCGCGAGCCGCGCGATCACGCAGTTCTTCTTCGACACCGACGCCTACCTGCGCTTCCGCGACCAGTGCGCAGCGGCGGGCATCAGCGCGCCGATCGTTCCCGGCATCCTGCCCATCACGCGCTTTCCGCAGATGCTGCGCTTCGCGCAGCGCTGCGGCGCGAGCGTGCCCGATGTGCTGCAGCATCGCTTCGACGGCCTCGACGAGGACCCGGAGACGCGCCGCATGATCGCCGCGAGCTTCGCCATCGAGCAGGTGCGCCGCCTGCAGGAGCACGGCGTGAACGAGTTCCACTTCTACACGCTGAACCGCGCCGAGCTGACCTACGCGATCTGCCACGCCCTCGGCGTGCGCGCGCCGGCGGCCCGGGCGGCGGCGGAGGCCTGACCATGCTGCGACCCGAGCGCGTCCGTGAATTCCGCCGCCTGCTGGGCGAGCGCGTGCTGGTGCTCGACGGCGC
>CAZRKS010000266.1:0-3688 GCA_964600315.1 uncultured Steroidobacteraceae bacterium
TCGCCCTTGCCGTCCCACAGGTCGCCGAGCAGCGCGGTCCAGCTGTCCTCGTCGATGTAGTAGCGCCGCTTGGCGTAGATGTGGCGGCTGCCGGACTTCAGCGTGCCCTCGACGATCCACACGCGGTGCTTCTCCCAGCGCACGTACTCCGGCTTGAAGAAGTGCTTGTCGAGCAACTCGAGCGCGCTCTTCTCGAACACGAAGGTGTTGCAGTTGTAGGGAAGGAGCATTTCCTGCTTGCCGATGAGCTTCCACTCGAAGCGCTCCGGCGAGCCGTTGTACATGTACGAGTCGTCGTAGGTCGAGGTGCCCGCGGTCGAGGGATTCGGCGTGTCGAAGGATACCGACGGCGCCTTGCGCACGCGGCGCTGCCCGGTGAGGTACTGCCACGCGTCGCGGCCCTTGCCGGCGGTGTAGTCGGCGCCCGGCTCGTGCACCAGCAGGATCTCGCCGGCGCGGCGCGGCGGCGCGAGGTAGTCGATGCGCAGGTACGCGTAGCGCATGTCCTTGGTGTCGTAGTTGCGCTTCAGGTAGTGGTCGATGTACATCGGGTACTCGAACCAGTTGTCGGCGGTGGCCGCGAGCACGGGCTTGCCGTTCGCGTCGACGTAGTAGCTGTCGTACTTGTAGTAGGACTGCACGCCCTGGAAGCGGATCATGTGGTTCCAGAGCACCTCGAGCCCGCTCTGCGGGATCGGGAACGGCACGCCCGGCAGGTTGCCCTCGACCTTCTGGCCGTCGGCCACCAGGTTCGCGGCGGTCGCGTTCTGCTTCGTGCCGTCGTAGAACCACTGCGGCTGCGTGACGTTGCGGTGCGTGGGGTACACGTCGAGCCGGAAACCCTGGTCGCCGTAGCGCTTCAGCACCGCCTGAGTTCCCTCCGAGACGATGTCGGCGTACTGGGCCAGGTTGTCCTTGGTGACCGAATAGAGCGGTTTCTCGTTCGCGTAGGGATCCGGATACTCGCCCCCCGCTTTCCAGCCGGCGGGCGGCGTGACGCCCTTGCCGTCCCACGCCGGGATCGAGCCGTCGGCGTTGCCGGCCTTCTCGGCACCGACCGGCGTGAGGTCGGCGCCGAGCCGCGCGGCCTGCTCGGCGCTGACGGCCGCGTGCAGCACGGACGACGAGGCGACACCGATGATCGCCGCCGCAAGCATGCTCTTTATTTTCATAATCTCGCTACTCCTGTGGAATGCCCTGCTCAAAAAGTGCGCTTGACCGTGAACGACACGTTGTCGCGGTCGATCAGGTTGCCGAGGCTGCCGCGATCCTGGTCGCCGAAGAACACGTTGTACTTCGCGTCGATGAGCCAGACCTGGCTGTATTCGAAGGAAAGCCCGATCGAGGCGATGCCGAGCGACTGGTCGCCGCCGCCGCGCAGCGGCGAGTGGCCGTTGATGCCGTAGGACACCGACATCGGCATCTTCAGGTCGAGGCTCGGCCAGACCTGGTACCACTGCGGCGCGAACACGGCGTAGATCGTGGTCGCGATGTCGTTCTCGTCGATGTACTTGCTCGCGACCTCCTCGTTGTCGCCGTAACTGAGCAGCGAGGTGGCGGTGAATTCCATCGCGTAGGAGCCGCCGTCCCAGAACGCGCTCGGGTCGAGGAAGCCCAGCCCGTTCACCACGAGGCTCAGCACGTCGCCGGTGGCGCCGGCGTAGTTGCTGTCGTTGTCGGCGCCGTCGAAGTCGAAGTTGTCGGTCGGGAAGCCCGCGCCGGCAAGGGTGGCCTCCACGGTACCGGCCAGCGATCCGAAGTTGGGATAGGGCTCGGTGTGCAACAGCGTGGCCCGGCCGAAGTCGATCGCCACGTCGTGCCGGTACGCGAGGTCCATGCCGAACGAGATGCCGGCGATCTCCTTGCCGAGACTCATGCCGAACAGGTCGTTGTTCTCGCGATAGGTCCACTTGAAGCGGCCGATGCCGACCGCGGGATAGCCGCCGCCCGTGTAATAGCCGAACTGGTCGGGCTGCGCGCCGCCGGCAAAGGCCGGCCAGAGGCCGACCAGCAACTTCGCCGTGGAACTCGTCTGCGCGAGCGCCGTGGCGTACTGCCCGACGTTCAGCGCACCGACCACGCCCTGCGGCGCCTTGTCGTGGTAGCTGAGGTAATAAAGGCCGAGCTCCAGCCCGTCCTCGAAGACGTACTGCGCACCGAGGCCCCATTCGCCCTCCTCGGGCTCGTCGGAGCTGTTCTGCACGAAGCCGGTGCGCGGGGCGACCAGGGCGCCGGTCGCCGGGTCGACCTGCCCGGGAATCAGGGTCAGGTACTCGGCCTTGTCCATCGAGATCTCGAACAGCGCGAAGTAGCTGCCCGGGGCGGGGTAGCGCGTCGGCTCCCACTCGTAGGAGTAGTAGCCCACCAGCGACAGGTTCGAGTTGATCTGGAACGAACCCGACAGCTTGCCGGTCGGCAGGAAGAGTTCCTTGGCCTCTGAGCCCGGCACCCCGAGCCCCTTGGCCTGGTCGATCGGCGCCATCGCCCCGGCGATGCCGTTGGTCGCGCCGGAGGCGAACAGGCTCTGCCCCCAGTAGAGCGTGTGCCGCCCCAGGCGCACGCTGCCCTCCCCGCTGCCGACGCGGAAGTTCGCGAACACGAAGGCGTCGAGCAGCTCCCCGCCCTTGTAGGCCATGTCGTCCGCGTAGTCGTTGTACTGCCCCGGGGGCACCGTGAGCGAGCCCCACGTGTCGGTGTAGTTGCCGTTGACGCGGAAATCCTTGTTCACGCCGGGGTGGTCGCTGTCGCCGCTGTAGGCGTGGTCGTACCAGCCGGCGGCGCTGACGCGGAAGCCGAATTCCCGCTTCCAGACCACCTCGAGCTCGCTCAGCAGGTCGACGCGGTTGCTGACGACGCCGGTATCGAAGGCGAGGTCCGCGTCGTCGAAGAGGGCCGGGCTCGCGCTGTTCGTGACGTCCTTGTCCTGGTCCTCGACGCGGGCCATCACGTTGTATTTGAACGCATTGTCCCAGCGCACCTCGAGGTCGCTGTTGCCAGTGTCGAACTGCATCGCCCAGCCGCTGCCGGCCGTCATCATGGCGGCGCACGCGACCGCGCTGCTCAACGCGCGGCGGCGGCTCGCGACCGGCGAGGTGCTCTTGCTCGTGATCATGGTGTCTTCTCCGTTTGGTTTATTTTTAGCCCCGGTGCGGCCTTGTACCGGATTCTAGTCGTGACTACGCGCGATTCCTTGATCCAGATTGCATTCGGACGGGATTCCCGCGTGACTTCGGCCCGCCCCCCGGCGCGCGCGCGGAATCCGCCGCGCGACCGGCGCGGGGCCCGCCAGGCGCGACCGGGCGCAGCGTCGCCCGCGGGCAGAAGGGGAAGCCTCGCGCGAGGAGCGAGAAGCGAGGAGCGACGCGAGACTGCCGGCAACAGCGCATTCGGCGGCGGGAGCCGCGATCGTGGCGTCCGCCACGGGCGGCGCCGCGATCGCCTGGAATTGTTTGCTCGGAACCGCCATCCAGCCGGGTCCTCGTCTGTTGTTTTGCCGGATCATAACCCAGCGACCCCGAAGCCCCAATAGCGGTCCCCTACCCCGCTCGACCCGCCCGGAAAGGGGACGGAGGGATCATTTCAAAGGGATGCCAGGGGGACGACTTCGGCGCGCGGCGTCTCGACCGGACCGGTGGGCAGGAAGTAGCGCCAGAACACCAGTCCGAAGGCATGGCCCTCGGTATCGAGC
>CAZRKS010000267.1:0-3687 GCA_964600315.1 uncultured Steroidobacteraceae bacterium
AGACGGTGGTCGCCATCGCGCACCGGCTGTCGACCATCGCGGCCATGGACCGGCTCGTCGTGATGGACAAGGGCCGCATCATCGAGGAAGGCGATCACGCGACCCTGCTCGCGCGCGGCGGGCTCTATGCGCGGCTGTGGGCGCACCAGAGCGGCGGATTCCTCGGCAACGAGCAGGACGAGGGGGAATTCGAGGCTGCGGCGGCGCCCGCGAGGTCGGCGGTGGGGCATTGACGGCCGCGGGTCACCGGATTGTCACCGGCATTCGACTGACGCCGTCACCGCCGCGAACCTAGCATTTCGCTCGACGGATCCCGAGTCCGGAGAGCGAAACATGACCCAAACTTCCCTGCACTGGCGCGCCTTCGCGATCGCCGCGCTCTGCCTGCCGCCCCTCGCGGCGACCCGCGCCGCGGCCGCCGGCGCCGAACCCACCATCGCCGAACTGCTGCAGCGGATCGAGCAGCAGGAGCAGAAGATCCTGGTGCTCGAGCGCAAGCTCGAGATCCGCGAGGAATCGGACAAGGCGGCGGCCGCTTCGACGCCGGTCGTGAAGGCGAGCGAGCGCGGCTTCGCGCTGCAGTCGGCCGACGGCAGGAACCAGGTGAAGCTCCGCGGCCTGCTGCACTTCGACGGCCGGTTCCTCACGGACGACGATCCGCGCAATCCGCCCGACACCTGGCAGACCACGCGCGTGCGCCCGATCATCGAGGGCACGCTGGCCGGCCTCTACGACTTCCGCTTCACGGCGGACTTCGGCCAGGGCAAGGCCATCGTTCAGGACGCCTACGTCACGGGACGCTTCCTGCCGGAGTTCCAGGTCACGGCCGGCAAGTTCAAGTCGCCGGTCGGGCTCGAGCGCCTGCAGTCGGCAAACGACATCCGCTTCGTCGCCCGTGCCTTCCCGACCCAGCTCGCGCCGAACCGCGACCTCGGCCTGCAGGTCGCCGGCAGCGTGCTCGACGGCCGGCTGAGCTACGCGGCCGCGTACCTGAACGGCTCGAACGACGGCGGCAGCAGCGATTCCTTCTCGCCCGGCGACACTGACCCGAACAGCGACAAGGAATGGGCGGGCCGGCTCTTTGCGCTGCCATTCGCCGAGAGCGAACACTTCGCGCTCCGCGGCCTCGGCCTGGGCCTCGCCTCGACCTACACGGACCAGGAAGGCACGACCTCGCAAACACTGCTGCCGACCTACAAGACCTCGGCGCAGACGAACTTCTTCCAGTACCGCACGGGCAGCACCGCGACGATCGCCGACGGTTCGCGCGTCCGCCTGGCGCCGCAGTTCTTCTACTACGTCGGCCCGTTCGGACTCATGGGCGAGTACACGCACGAGTCGCAGGACGTGTCGCGCACGATCGGCACGGACTCGCGCAGCGGCACGCTGGACAATTACGCGTGGCAACTCTCGGCGTCGTGGTTCCTCACGGGCGAGGAAGCAGCATATCGGGGATTCAAGCCCGTCAGCGTCTTCTCGCTCGACAACCGCACCTGGGGCGCCTGGGAACTGGTCGCTCGCTACCATGTGCTCGACGTGGACGGCGCCGCGTTCGCCGGCGGCGCCCGCTCGTTCGCCGACCCGAACACGCAGGCCTCGCGCGCGAGTGCCTGGACGGTCGGGCTCAACTGGTACCTGAACGAGAACCTCAAGTGGGTGCTCGACTACGAGCAGACGGCGTTCGACGGCGGCGGCCCCGGCGGCACCGACCGCGACGACGAAAAGGCCTTCCTGACCCGCGTGGCCCTCGGATTCTGAGACTGAAGGCTGTGGGCTGAAGGCTGTGGGCTGTGGCCAGAGGCGCACCGCGTCCTCCGACCAAAGCTATAGCCAATAGCCCGGAGCCTATTGAGGAGACGGCAATGACGATGAAGCGATTCCCCGCTCGCGCGGCCCTTGCGGCGCTCGCGGCCGCGGCGGCACTCACGGCCGGCACGGTGCGCGCCGAGACCACCCTGCTCAACGTGTCCTACGACCCGACGCGCGAGCTGTACGACGACTACAACGCCGTCTTCAAGCAGCACTGGAAGCAGAAGACCGGCGCGGACCTCGCGATCCGCCAGTCGCACGGCGGGTCCGGCAAGCAGGCACGCACCGTGATCGACGGGCTCCCTGCGGACGTCGTGACGCTCGCGCTCGCCTACGACATCGACGCAATCGCCGCGCAGGGCAAGCTGCTGCCCGCGAACTGGCAGGCCCGGCTGCCGGACAACAGCGCACCGTACACGTCGACCATCGTGTTCCTGGTGCGCAAGGGCAATCCCAAGGGCATCCGCGACTGGGGCGATCTCGCGAAGCCGGGCGTGTCGGTCATCACGCCGAACCCGAAGACCTCGGGCGGCGCGCGCTGGAACTACCTCGCCGCGTGGGCCTGGGCATTGCGCCAGCCCGGCGGCAGTCCGGCCACCGCTGAGGCGTTCATCGGCAAGCTGTTCAGGAACGTGCCGGTACTCGACACGGGCGCGCGCGGGTCGCTCACGACGTTCGCGCAGCGCGGCATCGGTGACGTGCTGATCTCCTGGGAGAACGAAGCATTCCTCGCGACCCGCGATCTCGACAAGGACAAGTTCCAGATCGTGGTGCCATCGGTGAGCATCCTCGCGGAGCCGCCGGTGGCCGTGGTCGACAAGGTGGCGCTGCGCCGCGGCACCGCGGACGTGGCGCGTGCCTATCTCGAGTACCTCTACTCGAAGCCGGGACAGGAGATCGTCGCAAAGCACCATTACCGCCCGCGCGACCCCGAGGTCGCCGCGAAATACGCCAGCGTGTTCCCGAAGATCGGCACGCTGGTCACGATCGCGGACTTTGGCGGCTGGGCCAGGGCGCAGGCCACGCACTTCGCCGACGGCGGCGTCTTCGATCGCGTCTACGCGCGCTGATCGCCGGCCGGTCTGCCGGCCACGACTCAGGGACGAGTCGCGGCCCGGCACCTGTGGCAAGCTGGCGCGGTCATGGTCGCCGGCCGTCACCTGAACCTGCCACCCTCGGGCGGTCCTCCCGCCGAGGGCGGCGCCGCGACGCTCAGGGCCCTGCCCGAAGTCTTCCAGTACACTCGCCACGCCCTCGCGCTCGTCCAGGCGACGAGCCGCAGGCTCACCGTGGCGCTCGCGCTCCTCACGCTGTGCGCGGGTCTGCTGCCTGCAGGCGTCGCCTACGTCGGCGCACTGATCGTCGATGCCGTCGTGGCGGCAATCGCTGTGCGCCACGAGACCGGCGCCGCAGTCCTCGCCCCCGTGCTCGGTTATGTCGCCCTCGAGGCCTTGCTGGTCGCGGCGCTGGCCGCGACGCAGCGCGGCCTGTCGACCTGCCAGTCGCTGCTGCGCGCGCAGCTCGGCCAGCGGGTGAACGAGATGATCCTCGAGAAGGCGCTCACGCTCGAGCTGCGCCACTTCGAGGACTCGGAGTTCTACGACAAGCTGACCCGCGCCCGGCGCGAGGCCTCGAGCCGCCCGCTCTCGCTCGTGATGCGCAGCTTCGGGCTGGTGCAGAACACGATCGCGCTCGCGAGCTTCGGCGGGCTGCTCGCGCAGTTCTCGCCCTGGGCGGTCGCGGTGCTGCTGCTCGCCGGCCTGCCGGCCTTCGTCGCCGAGGCGAAATTCTCCGGCGACGCGTTCCGGCTGTTCCGCTGGCGGTCGCCCGAGACGCGCATGCAGATGTACCTCGAGACCGTGATCGCGCGCGAGGACC
>CAZRKS010000268.1:0-3670 GCA_964600315.1 uncultured Steroidobacteraceae bacterium
GCGCGGCGCATGATGATCTGCGGGCTGCACGTGCACGTCGGCTTCGAGGACGACGAGCTGCGCATCGACCTGCTGAACCAGCTCACCTACTTCCTGCCGCACCTGCTCGCGCTGTCCTGCAGCTCGCCCTTCTGGGAGGGCGAGCGCACGGGCCTCATGTCGTTCCGCCTGATGGTCTTCAGCGGCGTGCCGCGCACCGGCCTGCCGCAGCATTTCTCGAGCTGGGGCGAGTACCAGCGGCACGCGGACATCCTGGTCGAGACCGGCATCATCGCGGACACCTCGCGCATCTGGTGGGACCTGCGCCCGAGCCTGCGCTACCCGACGCTCGAGACGCGCGTGATGGACTGCTGCACGACCCTGGAGGACGCGCTCAGGCTGGCGGCGCTCAACCAGTGCCTGCTGCGCATGCTGTACCGCCTGCGACGCGCCAACCAGCGCTGGCGCATGTACTCGCATCTGCTGCTCGGCGAGAACCGCTGGCGCGCGATGCGCTATTCGTACGACGCCGGGCTGCTCGACCTCGGGCAGCAGCGGATCGTGCCGTTTGCGGAGCTGCTCGAGGAACTCATCTCGGTCGTGCGGGAGGATGCCGAGGCGCTCGGTTGCGTCGCGGAGATCGAGGGCCTGCGGGAGATCATGCAGCGCGGCACGAGCGCGCACCGCCAGCTGCGCGTGTACGACGAGGCGCTCGCCGCGGGCGCCTCCGAGGCGGAGGCCCTGCGCGCCGTCGTCGACTGGCTGATCGCCGAGACCGCCCGCGCATGAAATTCGATGCCAAATTCGGTGCCACTCACCGAATCATCGACCGGCGGATCTCGGTCGCGCCGATGATGGACTACACGGACCGCCACTGCCGGTACCTGCACCGGCTGGTCAGCCCGGGCGCCTTGCTCTATTCGGAGATGGTCACCGCGCTCGCGCTGCGTCACGGCCATCTCGAGCGCCTGCTCGACTTCGACGCCGCGGAGTCGCCGGTCGCGCTGCAGCTGGGCGGATCGGACCCTGCGCTGCTCGCGAAGGCGGCGCGGCTCGGCGAGCAGTGGGGCTATGCGGAGATCAACCTGAACGTCGGTTGCCCGAGCGACCGAGTGCAGGACGGCAACTTCGGCGCCTGTCTCATGGCCGAGCCTCAGCTCGTCGCCGATTGCCTGAGCGCGATGCTCGACGCCGTCGCCGTCCCGGTCACCGTGAAGTGCCGCATCGGCATCGACGAACTCGACGACTACGGTTTCTTCCATCACTTCGTCGAGACCGTGCGCCGTTCGGGCGTGGAGGTCTTCATCGTCCACGCCCGCAAGGCGATCCTGACGGGCCTCACTCCGCGGGAGAACCGCGAGATCCCGCCGCTGCGCTACGAAACCGTCGCGCGCCTGAAGCGCGATCATCCGGAGCTCACGGTGATCCTGAACGGCGGGCTCAAGACAGTGGCGCAGGTGCGGCAATGGTGGACCCACTGCGACGGCGTGATGCTCGGGAGGCAGGCCTACCAGGAGCCGTACCTGCTCGCACAGTTGCACGGCGAATTCGTGGACCGCGAGTGGACGCCGCTCGAGCGCCACGAGATCATCGAGCGCTATGCGGCCTATGTCGAGCGCATGCTGGGCGCAGGCCATCCGCTCCAGGTCATGCTGCGCCCCGTCCATGGCCTCTACACCGGCTTTCCCGGCGCCCGCGCTTGGCGCCGCTACCTGAGCGAGCAGGGCGCGCGGCCCGGCGCGGACGCCGACGTGCTGCGGCGCTCGCTCGAGGTGTTCCGGGAGGTCGCCTGAGGTATCGCGTGCAAGCGTCTGTATAATCAGGCGCGGACCGGCGCACTTCGTCCTTCTACGCCGGCTGCAGGGGTCGACCCGCCGATGAGCAGCGACACAGAAGTTGCCGTCCTGTTCGCGGACGTCGTGGGGAGCACGCGCCTTTACGAGGTGCTCGGCGACCTCAAGGCGCGCGACATGGTCGTGTCCTGCGTCGACCTCATGCGCGCGTCGACCGAGCGCAACCGCGGCACCGTCATCAAGACCATCGGCGACGAGATCCTCGCCATCTTTCCAACGCCCAGCGACGCGGTGAACGCCGCCGTCGAGATGCAGCAGGACATCGGCGCGCACCCGGAGCTCGCCGTGCAGGGCCAGCACGTGGCGATCCGCATCGGCTGTCACTTCGGCCCGGTGGTGCTCGAGAGCCGCGACATCTTCGGTTCGTCGGTGCACACGGCGAACCGCATGACGAGCCAGGCCAAGGCGGGGCAGATCATCCTCACCACCGCGATGGTCGAGCGGCTCACGCCGGAGTGGCGGGCCGTCACGCGGCAGATCGACGTGACGCCCGTTCGCGGGCGCACCGAGGAGATGGAACTCTTCGAGGTCATCTGGCAGCAGGAGGACGCGACCAGCATGCTGCCGTCCATCGAGATCGACGCGCGCACCGGCCACCGGCCGAAGCGCGTCCGCCTGCGCTTCCACGGCAAGGACTATTTCGTGGGCGACGGGCGCGAGAGCCTCACCATGGGCCGCGCCGACGAGAATGACGTGACGGTGCAGGGCAGCCTGATCTCGCGCATTCACGCGCGCATCGAGATCGCGCGCAACAAGGTGCTGCTCATCGACCAGAGCACCAACGGGACGTTCGTCACCGGCCAGGACGGCAAGGAGTCATTTGTGCGGCGTGACTCGGTGGCGCTGCAGGGACAGGGACTGATCGGGCTCGGCAAGTTGCCCGAGGCTAACGCTCCGGACGCGATCCAGTATCAGTTGGAAGAATGACGAATAGGGGGAAATAGGGGACATTCCCCTATTTCCAGACGGAAATAGGGGAATGTCCCCTATTTCCCCCTATTTCCTCACCCCAGCGCCGCCTTCACCCGCTGGCACTCAGCACGCAGCGCCGCCGGCATGCGGCTCCCGAACTCGTCGAGGTACTTGCCGATGTCGTCGATCTCGTTGTGCCACGCGGCGAGGTCGAGATCGAGCAACTGGTGCAGCGTGTCCGCCGGCAGGTCGAGGCCCGCGAGATCGAGATCTTCCTTGTGCGGCAGCAGCCCGATCGGCGTCTCGTGCGCCTGGGCGCGGCCTTCGCAGCGGTCGATGATCCACGACAGCACGCGCAGGTTGTCGCCGAAGCCCGGCCACAGGAACTTGCCGTTCTTGTCCTGCCGGAACCAGTTGACGTGGAAGATGCGCGGCAGCTTCGTGACCCGGCCCTCGAACGAGAGCCAGTGCGCCCAGTAGTCCGCGAAGTTGTAGCCGGCGAACGGCTTCATGGCCATCGGGTCGCGGCGCACGACGCCGACCTGGCCCACGGCCGCAGCGGTCGTCTCCGACGCCATGCCCGCGCCGACCATCACGCCGTGCTTCCAGTCGCGGGCCTCGTAGACCAGCGGGGCGACTTCACGCCGGCGCCCGCCGAACAGGATCGCCGAGATCGGCACGCCCTCGGGATGCTCCATCAGGTGGTTGTAGGCGGGGTTCTGCTTCGCCGACACCGTGAAGCGCGAATTGGCGTGCGCCGCCGGACCGTTGGTCTTGTCGAACGGCCGTCCCTGCCAGTCGGTGACCGGCGCGCCCTTGATCCGCCCCTCCCACCACGGCTCGTTCTCCGCGGTCACCGCGACGTTCGTGTAGATCGTGTCGTGGTGGATCATCTCGTAGGCGTTGCGGTTGGTCTTCGGGCTCGT
>CAZRKS010000269.1:0-3645 GCA_964600315.1 uncultured Steroidobacteraceae bacterium
GTGCACGATCCGCTGGCCGATGCCGGGGAAGCGCGACACGAATACGGTGTGACTCTGACGCCCTGGGATCAATTGCCGAAGGCGCAGGCCGTGGTGCTGGCGGTGGCGCACAAGCACTACCGCGCGCTCGCGGTCGACGATTTCAATGCCCTGATGTCGAATCCGGCCGTGCTGATGGACGTGAAGTCGATCGTGGATCGCGCGGCGTTCGCGTGCAACGGGATCGAGGTCTGGCGGCTGTAGCGCGCACCACCCTGTGGGAGCGCGCCCTGCGCGCGACATTTCCCACAATCATGCTGTCGCGCGCAGGGCGCGCTCCCACAGGGTCGGGCGCGCTCCCACAGGGTGTTGCGCGTTCCTACTGCTTCAGGTCCAACTGGGTGAGATCCACCCCCTTGCGCACACCGCGCAGCCGCAGCCACGCCTTGTAGCCCAGGTGACGCGCCAGCAGTAACGGGGGCATGCGCAACCAGTGCGCCCGCGAGTAGAGAAGCCAACGCGCGAGTCGTGCGCCCCAGCGCGGGTGATCGGGATGATCCGGCAAGATCGCGTGGGGTACGAGCCAGTCCATCGCCCATCGCACTGGCGCCGCCGGCGCACCGGCTTCGGCTGCCTGGTGCACCTCGGGAGGCACCTCGGTGCCGAGCAGCGCACGACCATAGCGCAGCCCGTAATACAGCGGTCGCAGCAGGCCGAGTTCACGGGCGCGCGGGACCAGGGCTTGCCAGAACGTCGGCTCGCGACCGAAATGCAACAGCAGGTCGTGCGCGTCAACGAGATCACGCAGCCGCAACCCCTCGACCGGATCGCCCTCCAGCAACAAGTGCACTAGCGCGTGCAGCACCATGTCGGGAGGCGAGAGGATCCTCACCCGTGGATCCGCCAGCGGGCGCGCCGCCGCGAGGAGCAACTCGGGGGAAGGTTGCAGCCGGCTGGTACGCGGCAGGATCGCGTGATGGATGTCGATCTCGGTGTTGCGCTCGCGATGCCGCAATGGCGGGATCTCGTGCATCCAGACGCGGTAATAGCGCTCGTCGTACGGATCGATCTTCATGCGGAGCCAGCCGTGGTCCACGAGCGCCTGCTCGACCTCGCCGATGCGCGGATGCGGAACGATCAGGTCGAGATCGGCGAACAGGCGCCCGCGTGCAGCCGGCAGGCCCGCCAGTACGTAGGCCGCTCCCTTGAGCAAGGTGACCGGAACATCGAGCGCGGCAAGCGCCCACGCCACGCGGTTCACTTCCCAGCTGACGAGCGTCTGGCGGTGCTGTACCACCTGACGCGCGGCACGCAGGTGCGCCGCGGCCGCAGCCGGTATGCGCTCGAGCAAACCGCTCGCGGCGAGATCCGCGTCGATGCGCGCGAGCAGCCGGGTGCGGCGCCCCACGCGGAGCAGCAGATCCCACTCGGCTTCGCCCAGGGAAACAAGGGTCGCCGGAGCGCGCAGCGCTCGCAGCAGCAACGCGCCGGCACCGGGAGCGGGATCAGCCATCGCGCCCGGCGCCCAGGCGATCGAGCGCCGTGATGGCCTCGTCGAGATCGGAATAGGTCAGTGAAAAGCAGTCGCAGCGCCTGACCATGTCGGTAACGATGCGGAACGCGACCTCTCCCATCACCTCGTAGTTGAAGGCGTTTGTCGCGACCATCAGGAATGCCTGCTCTTTGGACACGGGCTCCAGGCTCAACGGCGCATCGGCCACCCATCGCGGAAACACGAGCCACCGTGGCGTAGCCACCTCCTGCGCCCGCGCGAGACTGTCCGCCGGCGGCCGCACGTGCGCGACCGTCCCCTTGCGGGTACCGAAAAACGCGGGGCCGATCACGGCGCCGGGACAGAAGTTGCGGATCACCTCGATGGACGCATTCTTGAGCGGTATGAGCCGCGGCAACGGCACGAGCACACCGTCTTCAGGGCGGATCAGCCCGAACTCGTCGGACAGCAGACGCCAACCGGAATGCACGAGAGCCGTGCACAGCGTCGACTTGCCGTGACCGGGCCACGCCGGGAACAGTATGGCATTGCCTCCGCGCTCGACCACCGCCGAATGCAGCATCAGGTAGTGATGCGAGCGCGTCGCGATGCACCAGTTGATGCCCCATTCCAGGGCCGGCAGGGCGTGTGCGGCCGGCAACGGCCAGAACGGTACTCGCCCGTCAACCACGAAGCGCGCCTGGCTGCGGCCGGGCCTCAGGCGGCTCGAGGGACGAACCTGGACATCGAAATCGTGAATGCCCTTCGTCGGGACGAGCGGATACCCGTCGTACAAGCGCTGCAACAGGGGCGCGAGTGAACTGAAACCGCTGCGAATCCGGGTGTTGAACGCACCGAAACTGACACAGAGGCCCGGCCCGGCGAGTCGGGCGGCGATGTCGGTCGTCGAGCAGTTGCCGACGTTCACGCAGCGACGCTGCCCGCGGGATTGGTCCGCTCGATCAGGCCCAATTCCTCGAGGCGCGCGACAACATCACGAAAATCGTCGGTATCGACCGCGTCATCCGCAATGCCGAGTGCCAGCGCGACCCGGGCGACCACAGACTCCAGGCTTCCGGGGGTTTCGCACACGCACTCCAGGAACGCGGCAGTGACGTCATTGAATACGTGGGTTTCTCCGGACGCTCGCTGATAGACGGAATAGGAGTGCTCCCACTCTTCCACCAGCAGCGACGCGCTGGCGAGTGTGGCGCGATACACGGGCTGTTCTGAGTCCGGCTGTTTCGTCACGGAACAGGAGTGTACGGCAACGAGACTGCTCCGGGCCAGTTGGCCCGGCTTGCGGGCGGCAGGTCAGAGCAAGGATACAGCGGACGAATGCGTCAGGATAACGACTGTCTGGCTGCCCGTGGTCGGCGCGGTCGTCCCGGAGGGCTGCTTCTTGTTGTTCTTCTTTCCGCCCGTGGTCGTACCGGTCGTCGTACCTGTCAAACCGGATGGCGGCACGTAAGTGCCACAGGTAAACCCGCCCGATGAATTCGGCGTAACAGAGCCCAGAATGTCTGACGGGGACGCGGATGAAACGTGCGTCGTGTCCCCCGTGCAGGCCGTCACCTGGCTGAAGCAGACGTCATCGGTCCGCAATGGCCCGGTGATCTGCTGATAGGCGGTAAGGGTGCCGTCCGGATTCACGGTCGCGGTACCCGCGATCTGACCCGGGCAAAGGCTCGCCGCTGCAATTCCACCGCTGCGCAGGGTCAGTATGGTGGGCACCGCCACCGCCGCACCCTGCACGAGCCGACGACGATTGAACCGCGCAACCCGCCTCGCGCTCGACAACTCGACCGGTTGCTCTGCCGCTGGCATCAGTGCGCCTTCACCAACAGTTTCATCAGTGCGCTGCATGTGCAGACAACTCCTGGAAAATCACTCCGCGCTCCCGTGGCGCCCCTTGTTCGGTAACGGGTCGTACCGTGACCCGCACCTGCTCTGTTCGAAAGCTCCAAAATCCTGTCGATGCTCTGCAATTTCTGTACCGCGACACCAAAACACTTGCAACTCAGCGAGTTGGAACCAAGAAGAGCGGGATCTTCAGGGCTGCAAGCCCACACATGTAAAAATCTTCGACACTGCAGAGACACGAGCGTGCTGACGACTCCCCTCGTCCCGACTCCTCGGCCCGCGAACCGGACGCGAGGCCGGAGTCAGAGCTT
>CAZRKS010000270.1:0-3615 GCA_964600315.1 uncultured Steroidobacteraceae bacterium
CGACGCACTCCTTCAACGCGCTGCTGAAGACGCTCGAGGAGCCGCCGCCGCACGTCAAGTTCCTGCTCGCGACCACCGACCCGCAGAAACTGCCGGTCACGGTGCTGTCGCGCTGCCTGCAGTTCCACCTGCGCCGGCTGCCGCTCGCCCAGATCCAGGAGCGCCTCACCGCCATCGCGCAGGCGGAGAAGGTGGAGTTCGAGGCGGCGGCGCTGCGCGCGGTCGCTCGCGGCGCGGAGGGCAGCATGCGCGATGCGCTGTCGCTCCTCGACCAGGTGCTCGCCTTCGGCGGCGGCCGCGTGCTCGAGGGCGAGGTGCGGGCGCTGCTCGGCACGCTCGACCGGCGTCACGTCGAGGCCATCCTGAAGGCCCTCGCCGCGAAGGACGGGGCGGCGCTCATGGCCTGCGTGCAGCAGTTGGACGAGCGGGCCCCGGACTACGACCAGGCACTCGGCGAACTGGCGGCCGCGATCCAGCGCATGGCGCTGCTCAAGGCGATTCCCGACCTGCGCGGCGAGGACGAGGAACAGGACCAGGCGCTCGCGGTGCTGGCGGCCGATTTTGAGCCCGAGGATCTGCAGCTGCTCTACCAGATCGCGATCATGGCGCGGCGCGATCTCGACTTCGCACCCGACGCGCGCGGCGGCTTCGAGATGGCCCTGCTGCGCATGCTGGCGTTCCGGCCGGAGTCGGCGCTGGCCGCGGCGCCGGCGGCGCCCTCGGGCTCGGGTCGGTCCGCTGCCGCCGCGCCACGCGCCGGCGGGGGCGCGACGACCGCGGCGGTTCACAACGTGCCGCGTGCGGCGGCGGCCGTGGCTCCGCCGTCTGCGCTCGGCGCTGCGGGCGATGCGGCCAATGGCGACTGGCCCGCGATCGTCGCCGCCCTGGCGCTGCAAGGGCCCGCGGGTCAGCTCGCGGCGCACTGTGTCCTGGCGGGGCGCACCAGCGACCTCGTCCGGCTGCGGCTCGATCCCGCCGGCGACACGTTCAACCGTCCGCAACTGGTGCAGAAGCTCGCGCAGGCGCTGTCGCAGCACTTCGGCACGCCGGTGCGGCTCGAGATCACCGTGGGCGCGACGGACGCCGCGCAGGCGACGCCAGCGCGCCAGCAGGCCCAGGCCGCGGACGAGCGCCAGCGCGCCGCGGAGCGCGCCATCGACGAAGACCCGGCCGTGCGTGCGTTGCGCGAGACATTCGCCGCGAAGGTGCAACCCGGCTCGATCAAGCCCCTCAACTGACATCTCCGGAGTGACCCCAGCATCATGAAAGGCGGCATCGGCAACCTGATGAAACAGGCGCAGCAACTGCAGGCGAACATGCAGAAGGCGCAGGAAGAGATCGCGGCCATGGAGGTCACCGGCGAGTCCGGCGGCGGCATGGTCAAAGTCACGATCAATGGCCGTCACGAGGCGAAGCGCGTGCAGATCGACGCGTCGGTCCCGCTCGACGACCGCGAGATGGTCGAAGACCTCGTCGCCGCGGCGATGAACGACGCCGTGCACCGCCTCGAGGCGGCCTCGCAGCAGAAGATGTCGGGACTCATGGGCGGCATGAACCTGCCGCCGGGACTCAAGCTGCCATTCGGCGGCTGACGCCGCGCGGGCGATGCTCTACCCGCCGTCCCTGAGCCGGCTGATCGATGCGCTGCGCTGCCTGCCCGGCGTGGGCCCGAAGTCGGCGCAGCGCATGGCGTTCCACCTGCTGGAGCGCGACCGCAATGGCGCGCGCGAGATCGCGACGGCGATCGGGTCGGCCGTCGATGCGCTCGGCCATTGCCGTCGCTGCCGCATGTTCGCCGAGGGAGAGTTGTGCCCGGTGTGCGCGGCGCCGGGTCGCGACCGCACACTGCTCTGCGTCGTGGAGTCGCCGGCCGACGTGGTCGCCATCGAGCAGTCGGCGAGCTATCGCGGCGGCTATTTCGTGCTGATGGGACACCTGTCGCCGCTCGACGGCATCGGCCCGGCGGAGATCGGCATCGAAGCATTTGAACGCCTGCTCGCGGAAGGCGAGGCGTGCGAAGTGATCCTCGCCACCAACCCGACGGTGGAGGGCGAGGCGACGGCTCACTTTCTCGCCGACGTCGTCGCGCGCTTCGGGCTCAAGGCTTCGCGCATCGCGCACGGCGTGCCTGTCGGCGGGGAACTCGAGTACGTGGACGGCGGGACGCTCGCCCACGCGCTCGCGGGGCGACAGGCGTTCGGGTGAAGAATTTCGCTCGACGCAGGCATCGTCATCAGGACCCGTTGAGCGCCGCGCGGTGCTCATCACGCAACTGACGGCCGGCGGTCGATTGCCGCGATCTATCAGATGCATGCGCCGTGCGAGTCTTCGCGCCCCGGCGAAGACTCGCTCAGGCGCGGGACTCGGTGGCAGCATTCGGGGCCTGTCCGGGCGCGCATGTCTTCTTCGCGCGCCGGGACAGGCCCCGAATGCTGCCTCGACTCCCGACCGTCGGGCGACGCCGCGCCGGGCCGCGATTATTTCCGCGCCTGCGCGTTCGGATCCGCGAGGAACAGCCAGGTCTCGACCACCGTGTCGGGATTGAGCGACATGCTCTCGATCCCCTCCTCGAGCAGCCAGCGCGCGAGGTCGGGATGGTCGGAAGGTCCCTGGCCGCAGATACCGATGTACTTGCCGGCCTTGCGGCAGGCCTGGATCGCCATGTGCAGCATGGCCTTGACCGCCTCGTCGCGCTCGTCGAACAGCCGCGCGATGATCGCGGAATCCCGGTCGAGCCCGAGCGTGAGCTGCGTCATGTCGTTCGAGCCGATCGACATGCCGTCGAAGTGCGCGAGATAGCGGTCGGCGAGCACCGCGTTGGTCGGCACCTCGCACATCATGATGACCTTGAGCCCGTCCTCGCCGCGCCGCAGCCCGTTCGCCGCGAGCAGTTCGACGACCTGCTCGGCCTCGCGCACCGTGCGCACGAACGGCACCATGACCCACACGTTCTTCAGCCCCATCTCGCCGCGCACGCGCTTCAACGCGCGGCACTCGAGTTCGAAGCACGGGCGGAAGCTCTCGTCGACGTAGCGCGCCGCGCCGCGGAAGCCGAGCATCGGATTCTCTTCCTCCGGCTCGTACTGGCGCCCGCCGATCAGGTTGGCGTACTCGTTCGACTTGAAGTCCGACAGGCGCACGATGACCGGCTCCGGCGCAAAAGCCGCGGCGATCGTGCCGATGCCTTCGCAGAGCTTCGCGACGTAGAACTCGACCGGGTCCGAATACCCCGCCATCTGCCGGCGGATGGTGTCCTGCAGTTCCGCGTCGAGCCGGTCGAAGCCGAGCAGCGCCTTCGGATGCACGCCGATCATGCGGTTGATGATGAACTCGAGACGCGCGAGGCCGACGCCGCGATTCGGGATTGCCGCGAAGTCGAACGCGCGGTCGGGATTGCCGACGTTCATCATGATCTTGACCGGCAGCGGCGGCATGGCGTCGAGCTCGACCTGCGTCTGGTCGAACTTGAGCGCGCCGTCGTAGACGTAGCCCGTGTCGCCCTCGGCGCAGGAGACCGTGACCGGCTGTCCCTCGGTGATCAGCGCGGTCGCATTGCCGCAGCCGACGACCGCCGGGATGCCGAGCTCGCGCGCGATGATCGCGGCGTGGCAGGTG
>CAZRKS010000271.1:0-3599 GCA_964600315.1 uncultured Steroidobacteraceae bacterium
CGAGTTCACGATGCTCGAGCTCTACCAGGCCTACGCGGACTACCGCGACCTCATGGACATGGTCGAGCGCATCTTCCAGGGCGTGGCGGACACGGTCTGCGGGACGCGCCAGATCGAGTACCAGGGCGAGACGATCGACCTGGGCTCCGCGTTCCGTCGCGTGACGGTCGAGGACCTCGTAGTGCACTTCACGCCGGGCTTCGATCGCGCAAAGGTTCGCGACCTCGAGTACCTGCGGGGCGTGTGCGAGCGACTCGGCGCGACGGTGAACGCCGCCGATGGCGCCGGCAAGCTGCAGATCGAGATCTTCGAGAAGACGGGCGAGCACGAGCTGCGCCAGCCGACCTTCGTGTATGCGTACCCGGCGGAGGTTTCACCGCTGGCGCGCCGCAACGACAACGATCCGTTCATCACGGACCGCTTCGAGTTCTTCATCGGCGGCCGCGAGCTCGCAAATGGCTTCTCGGAGCTGAACGACCCGGACGACCAGGCCGCGCGCTTCCGCGAGCAGGTGGCGCGCAAGTCCGCGGGCGACGAGGAGGCGATGTTCTACGACGCCGACTACGTGCGCGCGCTCGAGTACGGACTGCCGCCGACGGCCGGCCTCGGCATCGGCGTCGACCGCATGGTGATGCTGTTCACGAACCAGCCGTCGATCCGCGACGTGCTGCTGTTCCCGCACCTGCGGCCGGAGTGACCGGCCGCGTCGGGCCGCGGCTACTCGATCATGCGCACGGTCGAGACCGGGGCGTAGTCGAATTTCTTCGTCTTGGCATTCCACACGATGGCGCGGGAACAGAAATGCTCGCTCGCGAAATCGGCGGCCGGCTTCTTGCCGCACATCTGGCCCATCACGTCGAGCCAGAGCCGCGCAGCGGCGCCGGCACCTTCGATCTTCGCGTCGAACACGAAGTCGTTGAATGCCGCGGTCGCGCCGCCCTTGCCGTCGCCGACGTACACGGCCACCGCCTTCTCGCGGTCGCCGTAGAGCGACGCGAAGCCCTCGCAGCGGATCCAGCCGGCGAGCGTCACGTAGTCCTCGATGCCGTCTCCGTTCAGGTCGGCACGTTGCACGGCACCTTTGGTGTCGACCTTGCCGCCCGCCTCGGTGCATTGGTCGGCATTCGACTTGACGTCGGCCGCCACGGCGGGCGGCAGCTTGGGCGTCGCGTCCGCCGCGGGAGCGGGCCCGGGTGCAGCGAGGCAGGACGCCAGGAACAGGAACGCACAGCGTTGCACGTGGCTCGCGAACATGTTGCACCCCCTGCGTGGCCCGCGGCATCGCGCGGACTCTTTGGTCGGCGCAGCGTACGCCCGCAGCCCGCCCGGGAGCTAGGCGCGATGCAGCAATCTTGAGGCTCAGGCGACCGGCACTGCGTAGGCCATCGGCAGCGGTTCGGCGCGCCGACCGTCCTCGAGGGCGAGCGGCCGGTCGCGCGATTCGAGCTGGGTCACTGCCAGCAGTTCGATCGCGCCGTCGCGCTCGGCGGCGAGCAGCACTTCCGCGACCTTGGTGCCGCGGTCGAGCAGGGCGGCGAGCGGCGCGGGCGCGGGCCCCGTCGCGACGCGATAGCGGAACAACCGCCGCTTGATGCGCCCGAGGTGCTGGGTGCGGGCCACGATCTCCTGCCCGGTGTAGCAGCCCTTGGTGAAGCTGATGGCGTCGAGCAGGTCGAGGTTGAGCATCTGCGGGACGAAGGCTTCGGACGTGGCGGCCAACACCTGCGGCAACCCGTCGGCGATGTCGGCGGCCAGCCACTCGTCGCGGATGCGGGGATGCGACCGTGTCGAGGACAGGCCGGTCATGGCCCGCCACGCGTCGGGCGTGACCGCGACGACCTGCCGGCCCGGGGCATAGTCGAAGGCGACCATGGGGGCCGCGGTCGAACCCGGGACGACAGAGATCGTCCGTGTGAGGTCGACGGCAGCCTCCAGGGTCCCCGACAGCGGCTGCGTTCCGATCCAGCCGACCTGCAGATCGGCCGCGATCTGCAGTTCCACCTTGGAGCGCAGCACGAAGCGACGCAGCAGCGAGCTCACCCGTTCGAGGAGGTCCGTGGGCAGGAGCGCATGGATGGCGTCCTCGCCGCGGCGCAGGCGCGGCAGGGCGATCACCCGGCCTTGCGGCGTGTCGTACGCCGCGAGCAGCGTGCGGCCGTCCTCGAGCAGCCGCACGTCGTTGGTCAGCTGGCCCTGCAGGAATGGCACGGCATCGGCGCCGCCAATCCGCAGGACGCCGAGAAAGGGCAGCAGGGCCGCGTGCAGGGTCTGGGTGGGTTCGTTCATGGCGAGTGGACGGAATTCTACGAATTGGCGGGCATCTTCGGCAGTGCAATGGTTCTCATTGGACAGCAGCAGGCCGGCGGGCGCCCGACCACGGGTTTTGCCTTAAGTATCAAGGTGGTGAACGTGCGGCGCTTCTGGCAGAATTTGATGTTCCACCCATGAATGCACCGCAAGAGAAAGAGCCTGCGTCGGCACCTGAGGCCGACGCGCCCGCGCGGACGGCACCGCCGTTGCCGGCGCAGAGGCCGCCGCGCGAGATCGGAGGGCGGGACGGTCCCGAGCCGACCCGCTTCGGCGACTGGGAAAAGGCCGGGCGTTGCATTGATTTCTAGCGGCCGGTCGAGGAGGTAAGCGAACATGGCCCAGCGCGAGCGGCCGTTATCCCCGTTTCTGCACTACCGCTGGCAGTACACCAACACGCTGTCGATCCTGCACCGGATCACCGGAGTGCTGCTCAGCCTCGGTTTCTTCATCCTCGTCTACTGGCTCGCCGCCGCCGCCGGCGGGCCTGCGCGCTATGCGCAGGCGCTCGGCTGCATCGGGTCCTGGCCGGTTCAACTGGTCTTGCTCGGGGCGACCTTTGCCTTCTGCTACCACCTGCTGAACGGCATCCGGCACCTGGCCTTCGACACCGGGCGCGGCTTCGAACTCGCCACGGCCCGACGCAGTGCGCGGCTCACGGCGATCGGTGCGGTCGTGCTGGCGCTCGCCGCCTGGTTCCTCCTGCGCGGAACGCTCGGAGGTGGCGCATGAGCCTGCAGAGTCCCCTGGGGCGCGTGCTGGGCCTCGGTTCCGCCAAGGGCGGAGCCGCCCACTGGTACGCCCAGCGCGTGACCGCAATCGCGCTCGTGCTGCTCGGAGTGTGGTTTTTCGTCTCGCTCGCCTGCCTCGGCGGGGCGTCGTATGACCGGGTCGCGGGGTGGCTCGCCTCGCCGTTCAACGCCGCGCTCGCGCTGCTGCTGGTCGCCGTGGCGGCCTGGCATGCGGCCCTCGGGCTGCAGGTCGTCATCGAGGACTACGTCGCCGACAAGGGCCAGCGCACCGCCGTGCTCATCGTCGTCAAGTTTGCGCTCGTCGTGGCCGCCGTCGTCGGCGTGGTCTCGGTGCTGCGCGTCGCTTTCGGAGTCGCGGCATGAGCGCCTACACGTTCACGGATCACACCTACGACGTCGTCGTGGTCGGCGCCGGCGGCGCGGGACTGCGCGCCACGTTCGGCCTGGCCGAGCAGGGCCTGAGCACGGCCTGCCTGACCAAGGTCTTCCCGACCCGCAGCCACACGGTGGCGGCGCAGGGCGGCATCAGCGCCGCGCTCG
>CAZRKS010000272.1:0-3591 GCA_964600315.1 uncultured Steroidobacteraceae bacterium
ATCCCGGCGGGCGTCGCGAGCAAGAACTTCACCGTGAAGTCGACGGCGGTGGCGGCGTCTCAGAGCGGCCCGGTGAACGCGACGCTGGGGGCGACGACGTTGAGTCAGACGCTGACGCTGCGCCCGATCGGGCCGCTGGCACCCGTGCTGGTGCCGAACCCCGTGGTCGGCGGAAATTCGGTGGCTGGCACCGGAAAACTCGAGTGCAACGCGGGCCCGGGGCCGATCACCGTCAACCTGTCGAGCACGAACTCGACGCTCGCGAGCCCGAGTCCCGCGTCACTCGTGTTCCCGGTCGGCGTGAAGACGCTGCCGTTCACGGTGACGACGACGCCGGTTGCGGTCCGCACCAAGGCGACGATCAAGGCGACGGCGAACGGGATCACCAAGTCGAAGGTGCTGACCGTCGATCCGTAGGAAATTCGGGGAAATTCGGGAAATTCGGGGACATTCCCCTATTTCGAATTCGGGGTTCCCCGAATTCGAAATAGGGGAATGTCCCCGAATTTCCCGTTCAACTCAGAGAATCGTCTTCGACACCGGCGCGGTCTGGTCGCTCTCCATGCCGACGTCGGTGTACGCCGCGACGGTGAAATACCACGTGCCCGAGCCGAGGCCCTCGACACGCGCGGTCGTCACCGATGGGCCCGGCACGACGAGTACTTCCGTCAGGAAATCGACGGTCTTCCCGTAGCGCACCTTGAAGCCGGCGAGGTTGGTGAGCGGCGAGCCATCGTCATTCTGCGTCGGCGCGACCCAGCTCAGGTCGGCCGCACCCGCCACGAGGATGCTGAAGGCAGGCAGCGTCGCCGAGGCGATGCCGTCCGACACCGAGATCACGATGTTCGAGTAGGTGCCGACGTCGGCCGTCGTGGGCGTCCCCGAGAGCCGGCCCGTCGCCGTGTCGAAACTGGCCCAACCCGGTTTGTTGGCTATGCCGAAGGCGAGGGTCTGGCCGTCGGGATCGGAGGCCGTCGGGGTGAACGAGTAGGCCTGGCCCGGTGATACCAGCGTTCCCGGCGTGCCGGAAATCGTCGGTGGACGATTGCCGGCTGGCTTGCTCACGGTGAGCGTGAAAGCGCCGAGGCTCGCCGACAACCGGCCGTCGGAAACCGAAATGACGATGCCTGAGTAGCTGCCGGCGGAGCCCGTCGGGGCCGTGCCCGAAACGAGCCCGCTTCCCGAGTTGATCGCGAGCCAGGCGGGGAGGCCGCTGGCGCTGAACGTCAGCGCGTCGCCGTCCGGATCGCTCGCTGTGGGCTGGAAGGAATACGCGGCGCCCTCGACCAGCGTCGTCGGCGGGCTGCCGCTGATCGTGGGTGCGCGGTTCACCGGGTTCGGGTCGGACGACCCGCCGCCCCCGCCGCAGCCCGCAATGACGGCGAGCGCCGTCGTCAACAACAAGCTCTTGAAAATGTTGCGGAAAGTTCCGGTCATCCTCATCCTGCCGTGCCTGGAAGCCAAGTCCGTTGGGTTCTCCGGTGAGGCGGGCGGCCGCGAGCGACAGGGGAGTTGGCGGGGGCGCGGGCCCTTGGAGCGGCCCGGGCGTCGGTCCGGCAACCCCGCTATCCGTGACTCGTCGGCGGCCCGGACCGGAGGCTTTGCGTCCCCGCCTCGCGGCGGATTTGCCCTTTGCAAACGCGCTGGAGCTTGAGACAGCTCCAGAGGCGCGGAGTTTACCCCACGATCGCGGCGGGTGCGCCCAGGTTTTTCGACAGGCTATCGGCCAGGACCGGGATTTGACCCCGGTTCGGCACACGAGATATCTTCTAGATATCCGGAGGAAATCTCGATGCCCAGCAAGTCCGCCGCCCAGATTGCATTTCGCTACCGCTCTTCGGACAGCCCATCGGGGGTGACTCGGCAAACGGCGCGGCGACTTGCCGAGGCGCTCGGCGTCGACGAGACCCAGGCAATCCACCTGGCATTGCGGGCACTCGCTCGCGAGATCCTGCCACAGTACGAGGCTGATGAGGGTCCACTGACCCGTACGCAGATGCTGCAGATACGTCGGCTCGCTGGGCCGGTCGATGCGCGCAAGGTGCGTTCGAGCCTCGTCCGCCCGGTTGACGCATGACGGGTCGCGCGTGGCCCGAGCCGGCTGCGGGTGACATCGTATGGTGCCGATTTCCGATTGCGCTCGAACCCGGGGCCAAGCCGCGTCCGGCGCTCATTCTCACCGTTCACGGCGACGGGCCCGAGTTCGCCGTCACCGTCGTCTATGGGACGAGCAAGCGTACCTCGACGTTGCATCGCGGCGAGTTCGGCATATCGAGGCTGCGCAACCCGCCCGCCTTTGCGGCCGCGAATCTCAGCTACGACACCAAGTTTGACCTGAAACAGCAGGTCACGCTGCCATACACGTCCGAATGGTTCGACGTGCCGCCCCAGGCGCCGCACGGGCAGATCCCGAAGCTCGGAACGCTGCACCCCTCGCTGGTTCGAATCGTCCAGGCCGCTTACGCCGCCGCAAGCCGATCCTGAGGCCCCTCAGTCCTTGAAGTCCTCCGGCTCGACGCCGTGGCGCGACAGCAGCTTGTAGAAGTCCGTGCGATTGCGCTTCGCCATCCGGGCGGCCTGGCTGACGTTGCCCTTGGTGATCTGCAGCAACTGCACGAGGTAGTTGCGCGTGAACTCGTCGCGCGCCTCGTCGAAGCTCGGCAGTTCGCGGATCTGCCCCTGCGCCTCCTGGACCTGCTCGGCCGTGATCACCGGCCCGGCGCCCGTGGCGGCCGCCTGGCGCACGACCACGCGTAGCTGGCGCACGTTGCCAGGCCACTGCGTCGAGGCGAGCAGTTCCATCGCCTCTGGCGAGAAGGTCCGCTTCGGGCCCGCGGGTCCGGCTTCGTCGCTGGTGCCGGTTCCTGGCGTGCCCGCGTCCGAATGCCCTGCGCCCGAAGGCCGCCGCGCCTCGATGTCGTCGAGACATTGCTGGACCAGGAGGGGGATGTCCTCGCGACGCTTGCTGAGCGGCGGCAGGTCGACGTGCACGGCCGCGAGACGGTCGAGGAGTTCCTTCGAGAAGCGGTCCGCCTCCACGAGCTCGTCGAGCAGGCGATCGCTCGTGGCAACGATGCGGACGTCGGCGCCCGTGAGCTGGCGCGCGAGGCGCGGCTGCAGGGCGAGCGGCAGATCGTCGACGTTGCGCAGGAGGAGCGTGCCGCCCCGGGCCGAGTCGAGCACCGCGGCGAGGTCAGCGTCGCTCGCGGTCGCTTCGAGGCTGCTGCAGTCGAGCGCGACGAACTCCGCCGTGCGGCGTGGACTCGCGCGATGAATCGCCTTGGCGAGCAGTTCCTTGCCCGTGCCGTGCTCACCCGTCACCAGCACCGCCGTGTCCGTCGCGGCCACGAGGTGCGCTTTGGCGAGGCGATCCTCCATGAGCGGGCTGCGCGTCGCGAACTCGGCACGCCAGTCGTCTGTCCCTGCGTCGCTGAATCCCGACGTCCTGAGCGCGCGCCGCACTTCGGCGAGCAGCTGGTCCTTCTCGACGGGCTTGGTGAGGAACGCGAAGGCGCCCGACTGCGTCGCCTTCACCGCGTCGGGAATCGTGCCGTGCGCGGTGAGCATGATCACGTTCAGGCTCGGCCAGCG
>CAZRKS010000273.1:0-3546 GCA_964600315.1 uncultured Steroidobacteraceae bacterium
GCATGCCAGCCTTTCTCGGTCATCGGCCTGCCTCCGGGTCCGGGCAGCAAGGTGACGCAGGCGAGTGGCGCTCCGCAAGTGCGGATGTCACCCATCGGGCCGCTGCCGGCCAGGCCGCATGGCGCGCCGGCGGCCGAGCGCGTAACATGCCCGCCCCATTTTCCGCACCGGAGTCCTCGATGCTGCGTCCTGTCGTCCACCGTTCGCTGGCGGCCTCGCTCGCCCTGTTCGCCACCGTCGCCACGGCGGCCGACCCGGCGCCGCTCGCCGATGAATCTGCCAAGACGAGCTATGCGCTCGGCTACAAGCTCGGCAGCGACATGGCGGGCACCGACCTCCGCAATGACGCGCTCATGAAGGGCCTGCAGGACGGTCGCTCCGGCGCCAAGCCGCAGCTCGGCGAGGACGAGATGGGAACCCTGCTCGCCGCACTGCAGAAGTCGATCAACGACCAGCGCGCGAAGAAGCAGGCCGAGGAACTGCAGAAGACGGCCACGGCGGGCGCGGCATTCCTCGCCGAGAATGCCAAGAAGCCGGGCGTCACGACGACGGCGAGCGGCCTGCAGTACAAGGTCGTCACCCCGGGCACCGGCAAGAAGCCGACGGCCAGCGACCTGGTCACGGTGAACTACCGCGGCACGCTGGTGGACGGGACGGAGTTCGACAGTTCCTATTCGCGCGGCGAGCCCGCGACGTTCCCGGTGAACGGCGTGATCGCCGGCTGGACCGAAGCCCTGCAGCTGATGCAGGAAGGCGCGAAGTTCCAGCTCGCGATTCCGCCGGCCCTCGCTTATGCGGACAAAGGCCCGCTCGCGAACCAGGTGCTGATCTTCGACGTCGAGCTGCTGAAGGTCGAGGCGCCGGCCGAAGCCGGGAAGTAGTCCGCCGGTTCGCTCGGGCCGGAGGCCGGCTTCCTCGGCCGCGCCGGTGACGCCCTCGACGACGAGCCCGCCGCCTTCGGGGACGGCATCGTTGCCGGCGGCGGCCCCGTCGCGCACCCGCCACCCGAACCCCGGGCGCCAGAGCACGTCTCAGCCGCGGCGCGGCTTCAATCTCGCGCCGACCGAGGCGCCTCGGGCCCGGCTTGCGGACATTACGGAGGCCGCCCGGCACCCCAGCCGCTACCATACATATTAGCATTCTCTAATGCAAAGGCCGAGCGGAGCGACCGGATGGCGCACATTTCCCGAAGGCGATTCCTGAAGATAGCGGGCCTCGGCGCCGGCGCCGCCACCCTGGCCGCGGGCAGCGTCCGCAGGCTCCAGGCCATGGCGCCCCGCCCGGGCGCCGGCGCGGTCCGGACGGTGCCGACCTCCTGCGACGTCTGCTTCTGGAAGTGCAACGCGATCGCCCACGTGCGCGACGACCGGCTCTGGAAGATCGTCGGCAACCCCGAGGACCCGCTCTCCCGCGGGCGGCTCTGCCCGCGCGGCACCGGCGGCATCGGGGCCCACTTCGATCCCGACCGCCTGCAGGCGCCGCTCATGCGGCGCAAGTCGCGCGGCGCCGAGGAGTGGGCCGAGGTCACCTGGGACGAGGCGCTCGGCTTCATCGCCGACCGCATGCAGAAGATCAAGGCCCGGTACGGCCCCGAGGCGATGGCGCTCTTCAGCCACGGCATCGGCGGCAATTTCCTCAAGCACACGCTCAAGGCCTACGGCGGCGTCAACATCGCGGCGCCGTCCTTCGCGCAGTGCCGCGGGCCGCGCGACGTCGGGTTCGAACTGACCTTCGGCGAAGGCATCGGCTCCCCCGAGCGCACCGACATCGCAAACGCCCGCTGCCTGGTGCTGATCGGCTCGCACCTCGGCGAAAACATGCACAACACGCAGGTGCAGGAGTTCGCGACGGCGATCGCGAACGGCGCCACGGTGATCGTCGCCGATCCGCGCTTCTCCATCGCCGCGAGCAAAGCCCGGCACTACCTGCCGGTGAAGCCGGGGACGGACATCGCCCTGCTGCTCGCGTGGATGAACGTGATCGTGAGCGAGGGCCTCTACGACCAGGGCTATGTCGCGGAGCACGGTTTCGGTTTCGAGAATTTCAAGGCGGAGATCGCTGCCAGCACGCCGGAATGGGCCTGGCCCGAGACGGGCATCCCGCCGGAGACGATCCGCGCGACGGCCCGCGAGATGGCACGTCACCGACCAGCGACGCTCGTCCATCCCGGCCGCCATGCGACCTGGTACGGCGACGACTCGCAGCGCAGCCGCGCGATCGCACTGCTGAACGCGCTGCTCGGCAGCTGGGGGCGCAAGGGCGGCTTCTACTACCCCTCCAGCATGGACGTGCCGGCCTACCCGTACCCGCCCTATCCCAAGTCGGAGCGCGGCAAGGTCGACAACCCGGAGCACCGGTACCCGTTTGCGAGCGAAGCCATCACCTCCGGCATCCGCGAAGCGTCGATCACCGGCAAGCCCTACCCGGTCAAGGGTTGGCTCGTGTACGCGACCAACCTGCTGCAGGCCTTGCCCAACCAGGAAGAGACGATCCGCGCCATCCAGAATCTCGACCTCATGGTCGTGGTCGACGTCCTGCCGTCGGAAATCGCGGGCTGGGCCGACGTCGTGCTCCCCGAGGCGACCTACCTCGAGCGCTACGACGACCTGAACGTCGAGCTGTTCCGCGAGCCGTTCGTGGCGCTGCGCCAGCCCGTCGTGCCGCCCCCGGGCGACCAGAAGCCGAACTGGTGGATCGCGCGCGAGCTCGCGCTGAAGCTCGGGCTCGGCGCGTACTACCCTTGGAAGAACGTGGAGGAGTACCTCGATCACCGTCTGAAGGCGGCGGGCCACAGCCTGGCCGAGTTGAAGCAGCACGGACTCGTCAAGGGACCGAAGCCGCCGCTCTATTTCGAGGACGGCATCGCTCCCGAGTTCGCGACGCCATCGGCCAAGATCGAGTTCTACTCGACGCAACTCGCCGACGCCGGTTTCGATCCCGTGCCGCGCTTCAAGCGGCCGGAGGCCGGTCCCCCGGGGTCGTTCCGCCTGCTCTACGGCCGCGCGCCCGTGCACACCTTCAGCCGCACGCAGACCAATCCCATCCTGCGCGACGCGATGAGCGAGAACGAAGTCTGGGTGAACGCGGCGGTCGGCGCACGGCTGGGCCTCGCGAGCGGAGCCTACGTCAAGCTGCGCAACCAGGACGGCGTGCTGAGCAATCGCGTGAAGGCGCGGGTGACGGAGGCGATCCGGCCCGACTGCGTCTACATGGTGCACGGCTTCGGCCACACGTCCCGGGGACTGCGCGGCGCGTACCTGAAGGGCGCGAGCGACACGCAGCTCATCACGCGCTACGCGACCGATCCGCTCATGGGCGGCACCGGCACCAACGTCAACTTCGTGACCATCGAGACGGAGGCCTGAGCCATGGCGCGTTTCGGCATGGTCATCGACACCCGCAAGTGCGTCGGCTGCATGGACTGCGTGATCGCGTGCAAGACCGAGAACGAGGTCCCGGACGGTCACTGTCGCGACTGGATCAGCCAGCGGCTGCAGGGCTCGATGCCGGACCTGCGCCTCACGATCACCTCGGAGCGCTGCAACC
>CAZRKS010000274.1:0-3545 GCA_964600315.1 uncultured Steroidobacteraceae bacterium
GCACTCGAGCAGCACGATGTCGGCGCCCGCGTCCTGCAGCGCCTTCGCGTCGCGGCGCATCTGCTCCGCGGCCGCTTCCTCGCGACCCTGCACACGGAAGCCGCCGGTCTTGTGCACGGACTGCGGCTTCAGGCCGAGGTGCGCGCAGACCGCGATGTCGTGCTGGGCCAGGAATTCCACGATCTCGACCTGGCTCGCGCCGCCCTCGAGCTTGACCATCTTGGCCCCGCCCTCCTGCATCAGCCGCACCGAGTTCTGCAGCGCCTGCTCGCGGGAGGTGTAGGTCATGAACGGCATGTCGGCCATCAGGAACGGACGCGACAGGCCCCGCGCGACGGCGCGGCAGTGATAGATGATGTGCTCCAGCGTCACGGGCACCGTGGTGTCGTGGCCCTGGATGACCATGCCGAGCGAGTCGCCCACCAGCACGACGTCCACGTCCGCCTCGTCGACCAGGGCAGCGTAGCTCGCGTCGTAGCAGGTCATGCACGCGATCTTCTCGCCCTCGGAGCACATGCGGCCGAGGGTGGCGACGTTGACCGGCGGACGGGCCGAACCACGCAGTTGGAGTTGTGTGTACATCGAGCGGCCTCGCTGGAACGCCAAGAATGACGGACCCGCCGGCAAACATCAACGCCGGGGCCGGACGCGGATCCGGCCCGGCTAGACGAGGTTTTTCAGGGGGTTGAAATAGTGCCGCCCGCGGCGGGCGCGGACGATCTCGGCGAGCAGCCCGGCGTAGTCCTGTTCGCTGCCGACCGGGTCGATCTCGGCGGCGTTGACGATGAGCACCGGCGCCGCATCGTACTCGAGGAAGAACCGGGAATAGGCCTCGGCGAGACGCTCGAGGTAACGCCGCTCGATCGCCTGCTCGTAGTGGATGCCGCGCCGCGCGATGCGCTCGAGCAACGTGTCGACCGGAGCCTGCAGGTAGACGACGAGGTCGGGCACCGGCGCGTCGATCGCGAGCTTCGCGTACACCTGCTCGTAGAGCCCGAACTCCTCGTCGTCGAGCGTGAGGCGCGCGAACAGGCGATCCTTGTCGAGCAGGTAGTCCGACACGCGCACGCGCTGGAAAAGGTCGTGCTGGCGCAGTTCCTGCATCTGGCGCGAGCGCTGGAACAGGAAGTAGAGCTGGGTCTGGAACGCCGCCGCGCGCGGATTGCGATAGAAGCGCTCCAGGAACGGGTTGTCGTCGCCCTGCTCCAGCACGAGATCGCTGCCGAAGCTCGCCGCGAGCCGTCGGGCGAGGCTCGTCTTGCCGACGCCGATCGGGCCCTCGACGACGACGAAGCGATGCGGCGTGTGCACGATCTCCGGGGCGTCCTCCGGTCCGCGGCCCGCGGCACTCATGGGGCGATCCGCTCGAGGTGCGAGACGTCGGCCTGCGCCGCGAGTGCACGGGCACGGCCGACGCCGGGGATCTCGAGATCCGGCGCGATCTCGGCCAGCGGCACGAGCACGAAGGCGCGCTCGGCCAGCCCCGGATGCGGGACTTTCAGGTCGGGGGTGTCGATGCGCGCGGATCCGTACGCGAGGAGATCGAGGTCGATCCGGCGCGGCCCCCAGCGCACAACGGGCGCCGCGCGTCCCAGTTGCTGCTCGATCGACTTGAGTTCTGCCAGGAGGGCGGACGGCTCGAGCGTGGTCAGCAGGCCGGCGACGGCGTTGCAGAAGTCAGGCTGGGTGATCGGGCCCAGGGGCGCCGATCGATACAGCGAGGACCGCGCGACGAGCCTCGAGCCGGGCAGAGAACCGAGCGCTTCGAAGGCCCGCCGCAGTTGCAGGGGCGGGTCGTCGAGGTTGCTGCCCAGGGCGACGTAGGCCGGGCTCCAGCGCGTGCCGTCCACGTTGCACTCCGCGTTCAGGCGGCCGGACGGCGCCGGCGCTTGCGTGGACGCCTTCGCGCCTCTGCCTCGCCGGGCGGTCGCGGCTGACTCTCGACTTCGGCGATGCGCGCCTCGGGCGCGAGTTCCTGCAGGCGCGTCCACCAGTCCGCGAGCTCACGGTCGACTTCGCCCGACTCGGCGCGCAACAGCAGAAAATCATAGGCCGCACGGAAGCGCGGGTGCTCGAGGAAACGCAGGGCGCGGCGGCCGGCGCGGCGTTCGAAGCGCGGCTGCATCAGCACGATGTCGCGCATCGGCAGCGTGAAGCGCTTCGGGATGGCGATGCGCCGCAACTGGCGCGAGACCACCTGGTCGCAGGCGGCGCCGAGAATGCCCGGGTCCTCCGGCAGCGGCCCGTTCGGCACGCCTGCGGCGCGCAGGATCGCGGGCCACAGCAGCACCGCGAACAGGAACGTCGGCGTCACCGACTGGTCGTTGCGCACGCGCTCGTCAGTCTGCGCGAGTCCGAGCTGCACGAGCCGCGCACCGGCGGACTCGGGTGCCTCGTTCACCGCACGCACGAGGTCCGGCATCAGGTGCGAGAGCAGTCCGAGGCGCGCGAGCAGGTTGCAGGACGCCGCGGCCGAGCCGGCGAGCAGCAGCTTCATCGTCTCGTCGAAGAGCCGCGCGGGCGGCACACCGTCGAGCAGGTAGGCGAGCCGGTGGACCGGCGCCTCGGTGTCGGCGTGCAGCGTGAAGCCGAGCTTCGCGGCGAAGCGTGCAGCGCGCAGCATGCGCACCGGGTCCTCGCGATAACGCGTCTCGGGGTCGCCGATCAGCCGCAGCACGCGCGCCTGCGCGTCCGGCACGCCGCCGACGAAGTCCCAGATCGAGTAGTCCTCGATGTTGTAGTAGAGCGCGTTGGCGGTGAAGTCGCGGCGCCAGACGTCCTCGTCGATGCTGCCGTAGAGGTTGTCGCGCAGGATCCGGCCGTGCTCGTCGAGCACGCGGTGCCCGACCTCGTCGACGCTGTTGTCCTCGTCCACCTCGGTGTGCGCGGCCCGGAACGTCGCGACCTCGATGATCTCGTGGCCGAAGCGCACGTGAGCGAGGTGGAAGCGGCGGCCGATCAGCCGGCAGTTGCGGAACAGCTTGCGCACCTGCTCCGGGTGGGCGTTGGTGGCAATGTCGAAGTCCTTGGGATCGAGGCCGAGCAGCAGGTCGCGCACGGCCCCGCCGACGAGGAAGGCCTGGAAGCCGGCCTCTTTCAAGCGGTAGAGCACTCGCAGCGCATTCGGCGAGATGTGCGCCCGGGAAACGGGATGGTCGGCGCGCGGGACGATGACGGGCGGCGGGCGGTCGGAGGGGACTTGTTCTTCGAGCAACTGCAATTCGGCGGCTTCCGCTGGACCGGGACAAAGGGCTGCGTATAATACGCGCCCTCGCGCGGACGCCGTAAGTCCGGCGATCTGCGGCACGCTCCCATCGTCTAGAGGCCCAGGACACAGCCCTCTCAAGGCTGGTACGAGGGTTCGAATCCCTCTGGGAGCGCCATTCCTGCGCCAACGGCGCGGGAGGCCCGCGCTCCCAGAGAAGATTTGAACCCGCGGTGGAGGGTTCGACCGATTCGCCGGGAGTGAATCGGGACGGCGACGGCCGGCCCAGCGGGGCGCGGCCAGGGATGGCAAAGCGCCAATCCCTCTGGGAGCGCCATCT
>CAZRKS010000275.1:0-3512 GCA_964600315.1 uncultured Steroidobacteraceae bacterium
CGGTGGTGCACTTCGTCGACGTCGGCGGCTTCACGATCGGCTCGCAGGCGGAGAAAGCCGGCACGATCCGCGACGGTACGCGCGCGATCGCCACCATCTTCCAGTCCACCGTGCCCTGGTGCTCGGTGATCCTGCGCCGGGCGTTCGGCGTGGCCGGCGCGGGCATGATGAACCACGCGCGGTTCCGCTACCGCATCGCCTGGCCCAGCGGTGACTGGGGTTCGCTGCCGGCCGAGGGTGGCGTCGAGGCCGCGTTCAAGGCCCAGATCGAGGCCGCGCCGGACCCTGAGGCTGCGCGGCGCGAGATTCGCGAGCGCCTCGAGCGCCTGCGCTCGCCGTTCCTGTCGGCCGAACGGTTCTACGTCGAGGAACTGGTGGCGCCGAGCGAGACGCGGCGCTGGCTCTGTGAATTCGCGGACCTGGCAGCGGCTGCCCCCGCGACCACGGCTGCTGGATTCGTGTACCGCCCCTGAGCAGCACATGGTCCCGCCGCCCGCCGTCCGCAATCTGCCCAACGTCCTGAGCAGCCTGCGCCTGCTCGCGGCACCGGCGCTCGTCGTGCTCGCGGCGATCCGGCAGGAACAGGCCTTCACGGTGCTGCTGATCCTGGCGTTGGTCTCCGACGTCGCGGACGGCTGGATCGCCCGGACCTTCGCGCTCGAGACGCCGGCCGGGGCGTTCCTCGACTCGCTGGCGGACTCGGCGCTGATGCTGGCGGCGGTGTACGGCGTCTGGGTCTTTCACCGGGACGTCATCACCGGCCACCCGGTTCTGTGCGGGCTCGCGGTCGGACTGTGGGGGCTGGAGGACGTGCTGGCGCTCGTCCGGTACGGTCGGCTGTCGAGTTTCCACACCTACCTGTCGAAGGTGGCCGCCAACGCGCTCGGCCTCTTCGTCGGCGTGCTGTTCGTCGTCGGCCCGTGGCCCTGGCTGTTCAAGCTCGCGCTCGGGCTCAGCATCCTCGGCAGTCTCGAGGAACTGGCGCTGCTCGCCCTGCTCCGCGAATGGCGCAGCGACGTGCGGGGACTCTGGTGGGTGCTCCGCGAACGACGTCGCGGTTACGGAATCCACGGAGTCGGGAACGGCACGGGTGGCGGTAGATTTTGACGCTCAGGCAGCGACACCGAGGCGAGGAATCCGTGATGGACGATACGGGAAGCGAACGTCCGGCCGCCGGGGCGGTCCAGGGCCCCAAGGCGAAGGGCCGCAAGGCGAGAGCGAGGACGCGCCGACGGGCGGGCCGGCGAGTGGCGCAGGGCGACGTGTCGCCGAGCCTGAGCCGGGCAGGAATTGCGCAATTCTCGGTCGACGAGGCGGTCGACGCGGCGACGGAGTCGAAGGCCTACGCGATGCGCGACATCCTCTCGCGCGCGGCGCAGGACGACCCGGCCGGGCTGGTGGAGTCGTTCGACGCGATCCTGACCGGCGCCTCGCCGGACGACATCGTGGCGCTGAGAAGGCTCCTGTCGCAGCGCGAGGAGGCGGCCCTGCGCGACCGGCGGGCCCGGGCCGACGGCGAACTCTCCGACGACTGGCGCGAAGGCGGCTACCCTTACAAGCACCTCATGTCGCGCCGTGCCTACGAGCGCAAGAAGTACGAACTGCAGGTGGAGCTGCTGAAGCTGCAGGCCTGGGTGAAGGAGACGGGCCAGCGCGTCGTGATCCTGTTCGAGGGCCGCGACGCCGCGGGCAAGGGCGGCACCATCAAGCGCTTCATGGAGCACCTCAACCCACGCGGCGCGCGGGTCGTGGCGCTCGAGAAGCCGAGCGAGGTCGAGCGCGGACAGTGGTACTTCCAGCGCTACGTCGAGCACCTGCCGACCCGCGGCGAGATCGTGCTGTTCGACCGCTCCTGGTACAACCGCGCCGGCGTCGAGCGCGTCATGGGATTCTGCACCGACGACGAGTACCTGGAGTTCATGCGCCAGGCGCCGGAGTTCGAGCGCAACCTCGTGCGCAGCGGGCTGCACCTGATCAAGTTCTGGTTCTCGGTCACGCGCAAGGAGCAGCGGCGGCGGTTCAAGGAGCGCAAGTCGCACCCGCTCAAGCAGTGGAAACTGAGCCCGGTCGACCTCGCCTCGCTCGACAAGTGGGACGAGTACACCAAGGCGAAGGAATCGATGTTCTTCTACAGCGACACGGCGGATTCGCCGTGGACCGTCATCAAGTCGGACTGCAAGAAGCGGGCGCGCCTCAATGCCATGCGCTACGTCCTGCACAAGCTGCCCTATGCGAGCAAGGACCTCGAGCGCATCGGCCCGATCGATCCGTTGCTCGTCGGGCGGGCGAACGTGGTCTACGAGCGCGGCGAGCACAACGTGTCGCCGATCCTCTGAACGGGCCCGCGGACGGAGGCGACGATGCTGACACTCTACTGGTTCTGGTCGTTCAACCCGCAGAAGGCCCGCCTCGCGCTCGAAGAGCTGGGCCTCGAGTACTCGCTCGTCACGGTGGACCTCGGCCGTGGCGGGCAGCACGCGGACCTCGTCGGCGAGCTCAATCCCAACCACAAGGTGCCGATCCTGAGCTGGGGGCCGTACACGTTGTGGGAATCGAACGCGATCGTGACCTACCTCGGCGAGCGGACCCACCGGCTGTGGCCCACCGATGCGGAGGGCAAGGGGCTCGCGGCGAAGTGGCTCTTCTTCGAGGCGCGCCACCTGTCCGAGCCGGTCGGCGAACTGTGGTTCAACGGCTACGCGGCGCGCAGTCTGGGACGTACGCCGGACACGCTGGCGATGGAGGCTGCCGCGAAGAAGTCCGCACGCTATCTCTCCGTGCTGAACGACCGCCTCGGCAAGGACCCCTGGATGATGGGCGGCGAGTTCTCGCTCGTCGACTGTGTCTACGGGCCCGTGCTCGACGCGCTCGAGCTTTCGGGCGAGACCATCCTCGCCTACCCGGCGCTGCGCTCCTATCTCGCGCGATTGCGCGAGCGGAAGTCCTGGCGTGCCTGTGAGTTCCGGTAGCACGTCGCGGGCATGGCCCGGGCACCCTTCGCGAGGTTGAATCCATGAATGGTTCCGCGGACGGCACAGGTTTCGAGGTCGTGGCGCGCCAGGACTTCTCGGACGTCACGTTCCTGCTCGAGGTCCGTCATCCGATGCTGGCCCGGGCCGCTCGACCCGGCCAGTTCGTCATCGTCATGTCGCACGAGCACGGCGAGCGCATTCCCCTCACGATCGCCGACTTCGACCGCGACCGCGGCACGATCACGCTCGTGATCCAGGCGGTGGGCAAGACCACCCGCGAGATGCAGCGCGACAGCCACGTCGGCAGCCGGCTCGTTGCGCTGGTGGGTCCGATGGGCATCCCCAGCCACATCGGTGAGGCCCGCAAGGTCCTCTGCGTGGGCGGCGGCCTCGGCGTGGCACCGGTCTACCCGCAGGCGCGCGCCTACAAGGAAAGCGGCGCCTACGTGATCGGCATCCTGGGCTTCCGCACGCGCGACCTCGTGTTCTGGGAGGAGAAGTTCCGTGCCTGCTGCGACGAGCTCATCCTCTGCACCGACG
>CAZRKS010000276.1:0-3474 GCA_964600315.1 uncultured Steroidobacteraceae bacterium
TCCCGGGCGGCACCTGCGAGTTCGACCTGCCCGACTACACGCACTGGCTCAATCTTCCCGACGAGGTGCGCGGTGCCGACTTCGCGCACTGGCTCGCGGTGATCCGGCCGCTCGGCGACGCCGTGGGTGAACTGCTCTGGATGACGCGCGAGCAGGCCCGCTCGAAGCCCGAGGTGGCGCCGGGCGGCGTCTTCCACCTCGCGCTCGACCGCGACGTCCCGGCGCAGATGATCCGCATCGCGCTCCCGTCCGGCACGGACATCTACCCCGAGATCAGCGGCAGCCACTATCGCTGCAGCGTGCGCTTCCTCGTCTGGCAGGATGCCGGCAACCGTCCGGTGCAGACGACCGAGGACGTGCGGTTCACGCTGTTTACGTGTACGTGAGAGGGAGGAAGGCTGTGGGCTATGGGCTGTAGGCTGTGGCTCGGAGGTGCGTTCCGGCCTCTGGCTTCAGCCCACAGCCCACAGCCCGTAGCCTGACGGCATGCCCTCCACCGTCCCCTGCCCCACCTGCCAGCGGCCCGTCGAATGGTCGGACGCCTCGCCATTCAGACCGTTCTGCAGCGAGCGCTGCCGGCTGATCGACCTCGGCGCGTGGATCTCCGAGCAGCGCGCAATCCCGGGGGATGACGTGCCTCAGGGAGGCGGCGACGAGCAGGGTGAGCCGGGCAGCCTGCAGCGGCACTGAGATCCAGGGAGCCTCGCGTGCACCACGAGTTCTGGCACGAGCGCTGGCGAACCGGGCAGATCGGCTTCCACCAACAGGCTGTGCACCCGTTCCTAGAACGGTGGTGGCCGTCGCTCGGCGTGCCCGACGGATCGCCCGTCTACGTACCCCTGTGCGGCAAGAGCCTGGACATGGCCTGGCTCGCGAACCGGGGCCACGCCGTGGTCGGCAGCGAACTCAGCCGCATCGCCATCGATGATTTCTTCGCGAGCCAGGGGCTGTCTGCGTCCTCGATTGCGGAGGACGGTTTCGTCTGTCATTCGGCCGGCGCCTACAGGATCTACGAAGGGGATGCGCTCGCGCTCGCTCCGCAAGTGACGGGCCCGCTCGGCGGTTTCTACGACCGCGCCGCCCTCGTGGCCCTGCCGCCGGACCTGCGCGGTCGCTACGTCGAGACGCTGGCCTCGCTGATGCCGCACGGCGCCAAGGGCCTGCTGATTTCGTTCGAGTACCCGCAGGAGATGAAAGGCGGGCCACCTTTTTCCGTGGACAGCGAGGAGATCCGCAGGCACTGCTCCGGCCGTTTCTCGGTGCAGGAACTCGAGCGGCTCGACGTGCTGGCACAGAACCCGCGGTTCGCCGAACTGGGTCTGCCGGCCCTGCACGAGATCGCGTATGCGCTCGAGCGATTTTGAGTCTGGATCCCGGCCGGTGACTGACAGCCTGGCGTCGCAGGGTTCCGCTTCGCGGTTTCTGCGCAAACGCACAGCATTCGGACCGTGCAGCAGTGAATCCGTCGCAACAACATTGCGCCGTGAGCCCCACGGTCCTTCGCAGCGGCGATCTACGGTTCTTCTTCTTTTCAAGGGAAGAGCCGCGCATGCACGTTCACGTCCAGTCCCCGGACGGAGAAGCAAAATTCTGGCTGGAACCGACGATCGCCCTGGCGCAGAATCACGGGCTGAAGGGGCATTCCATCTTCGAGTGTCTGAGACTGGTTCGCGAACATGAGCAGTGGTTCCGACGGGCGTGGCACGAGCACTTCGGCCGTTGAAGTGACCAACGTGTCGAAGCACGGCTTCTGGCTCCTGCTCGACGGGAAGGAGCGCTTCGTGCCTTTTGACGAGTTTCCCTGGTTCCGGAATGCAACGATCGGCGCGATCATCCACGTAGAACTGGCTGCCCCCGGCCATCTTCGCTGGCCGGCTCTCGACGTGGACCTGGCCGTCGAGTCCATTGACCAGCCGAAGTCGTTCCCCCTCGTTAGCCGAGTTCCGCCAACCTGACAGGGCGAACCCCGCGGACGATCGCTCAGCAGACCCGGCTGTCTCGTGAATCGTGCGTTCAGCGCGACGCGCGCTGCACCAGTCGCTGCACGATCGGCGCGTCGGCCTCGAGGATGTCCTCGCCCGGCAGCAGCGAGGGCGGGACCCACTTCAGTGCCTGGCCATCGAGACCGCGGGCCTCGCCGCTCCACGACGTGACGATCCACAGGTCGAGCCAGACGACGCGGTCCGGGTAGGCGTGCGAGTAGCGCATCATGCGCTCCGCCCCGTGCACCTCCACGTCGAGTTCCTCACGCAGCTCGCGCACCAGCCCGGTGTAGGCATCTTCGCCCGCGTGGAGCTTACCGCCCGGGAATTCCCATCGACCCGCGAGCGCCTTGCCCGGCGGCCGCTGTGCAATCAGCACGCGACCCTCGGCGTCGAACAACGCACCCGCGACGACGTCGAGGACTGCCTGGGCCGACGAGCTCACGAACGCGAAGCCGCCATCGCGACATGTGCCCTGCCGGACGTATCCGCAGGGCCGTCGGCGGCATGGACGCCGCCGACGGAGCCTACATGGATGTACTTGCGGCGTCCCTGCGGATACGTCCGGCAGGGCACGAGGCGCCAAGGCAGCATCACGCCTCGCGAGCGAGCTGCCCGTGACAGTGCTTGTACTTCTTGCCCGACCCGCAAGGGCAGGGCTCGTTGCGCCCCACCTTGCGACCCTCGCGCACGACGGGCGTGACGGCCTCGGGCCCCATCAACATCGGACCAGACGCGAGTGCGCCGCCGCCGGGGCCGGCTCCGCCGGCGGCCTCCGGACCCGCCTGTCCCCCGTCGCTCGAGATCGCCGACTGCGGCGCCACGTGCTGCATCTGCAGCCGCCGCGCCATCTGCCGCTCGCGTTCCCGCTCCTGCTCCTCGATCTCCGCCTCGGTGCGCACCTGCAGGCGCGACAGCAGCGAGATCGAGTCGTGCTTGATGCGGTCGAGCAGCGCGCCGAAGAGCTCGAAGGCCTCGCGCTTGTACTCCTGCTTCGGATTCTTCTGCGCGTAGGCGCGCAGGTGGATGCCCTGGCGCAGGTAGTCCATTGCCGCCAGGTGCTCGCGCCAGTGGCGGTCGAGTTCCTGCAGCATCACGGCCTTCTCGAGGTGACGCATGACCGGCGCGCCAACCTGTTCGACCTTCGCCACGTACGTGTCCTCGACCGCCTGCACGATGCGCTCGCGCAGTCCCGCCTCGGCGATCTCGTGGTCCGCGTCGAGCCAGGCCTTCGGGTCCACCGTGACGTGGAACTCGCGTCCCACCGCCTCGGCGAGACCGCCCAGGTCCCACTCCTCCTCGACGCTCTCGCGCGGCACGAACGGGTCGATGACGCCGTTCACCACCTCGGCACGGATGCCCGTGACGGAGTCCGAGATGTCGTCGGCCGCCATGAGTTCGGTGCGCTGCTGGTAGATGACCTTGCGCTGGTCGTTCGCGACGTCGTCGTACTCGAGCAGGTTCTTGCGCAGGTCGAAGTTGTAGGCCTCGA
>CAZRKS010000277.1:0-3438 GCA_964600315.1 uncultured Steroidobacteraceae bacterium
CGGCGCGCTTGTAGAGCTGGCGGTCGGCCTGCGCGCGCGTGGCGCGCACCGCCGGGCCCTTGCTCGCGTTCAGGATGCGGAACTGGATGCCGGCGCGGTCGGTTGCCCGGGCCATGACGCCGCCGAGCGCGTCGATCTCCTTGACGAGGTGGCCCTTGCCGATCCCGCCGATCGCGGGATTGCAGCTCATCTGGCCGAGCGCCTCGATGCTCTGGGTGACGAGCAGCGTGCGGCAGCCCATGCGTGCAGCGGCGAGCGCGGCCTCGGTGCCGGCGTGCCCGCCGCCCACGACGATGACGTCAAAGTGTTCCGCGAATCGCATGGCCGTCGCCCGGTGAGGGCGCCATTGTACGGGGTCAGCCGCCGAGCAGACGCTCGAAGGCCGCGAGCCGGAGCGCAACGAAGCGCCGCGCCTGCCGCTCGTAGCGGTTGTGCCAGTAGCCGCGGCGCAGCCACTCGGCGAGGTAGCCGGCGATCGTCATGCGTCCGCGGTTCCACTGCCGGAGCACGTGGAAATACTCGTGCAGCACCAGTACGCGATCGGCGCGAAAGTCGGCGGCCGAACCGCGCAACAGGATCCGGTTGCGACGCGTCGTGGCGCGCGCACCGAAATGCAGGCGCGCGTACCAGGAGTGCTCGACGATCTCGACATCGTCCACCGGATCGCCGAACAGCGACTCGAGCGCGGTGCGCTCCCGGTCCGCGAGCAGGTCGCGCGTGCGGGCCATGGCCTTGCCGCCGCGCCGCCCGCCCCGTCAAGCGGCCCGCGTGCGCCTCGTGCCGGACTTCCGCGCCCGCGGCTTCGAGGCCTTCGCGGGGGCGCCCTTCTTGCGTGCTGCCTTGCGCCGCGCGGCCGCGGGCAACTGCGGGACGGCCTTCGCGGACTCGACGGTCTCGACCTTCGCGGCGGCAGCCTTCAGGTCCTCGAACGCCTCGCGCATGCAGTCCGCAAAGAGCGCCGGGTCCGGCAGCATCTCGCGACAGGAGACGGCGCAGATCCGCATCGTGCCGGCGTAGCTGAACCCGGTGACGTTGAGGCCCATGCCGTCGGTCGCGATGCTGATCGGCACGTAGTTCATGAGTCTCGCGCCGGCCATGTAGAGCGGCACGTCCGGCCCGCGCACGTTCGACACGATCAATCCCATGCGCGGCGGTTTCGCGTAGCGCGCCAGCGTCTGCGAGACGAGGCTCGGCATGACCTCGAGCAGGTCGCGCGCCGTCTCCTTGCCGATGGCGTCGGTGACGCGCTTCGAGGTCTGCGCGCCGTCGCGGATGGCGATCAGGCGCTCGACCGGGTCGGCGATGTCGGTGTGCACCGTCATCACGGTGAAGCCGACCTGGTTGCCCACGTCGCCGCCCTTGTCCGCCCCGCGCAGCGTCATCGGCACCATCGCCGCCATCGAGGCCTCGGGCAGTTCGCGCCTGCGCTGCAGGTAGGAACGGAGCGCACCGCCCACGATGCACAGGAACAGGTCGTTGACCGTGACGTCGGCGACCTGGCGCCGGATCTCCCTGAACTCGGCGAGCGGCAGGCCCACCGCCTCGAACACGCGGTGCGCGGACACGTCGCCGCCGAAGCGCGTCTGGGGCGGCATCTTCGGCAGCAGCGAACCCAGCTCGCCCGAGAACACTTCCCGCAGCCGGTTGAGGCTCGGCAGGCCGGCTCCCGTGAAGTTCGCCAGCGCTCCCACGCCGAGGCCGGCGAGCTTGCGCGCCGTGCCGAGGGTGAACCGGGCGAGCCCGGGCACGCGTTCCACGTTCTGCACGAGCGCGCGTGAGTAGAGCTCGATCGTGGTCGGCTCCCGATCGGCGTGAAACTGCGACGGCTCCGTGCTGCCCAGGTCGTCCATCGGCTCCGGGTCGATCGAATGCAGCGCCTTCAGGAGCTCCGTGCCCGACTCGCCGTCGATGATCGCGTGGTGCATCTTGCAGTAGAGCGCGAAGCTGCCCTGCGGCACGCCGGGGATGTTGTGCAGGCCCTCGATGACGTAGGCCTCCCACAGCGGCTTGCTGCGGTCGAGCGGGCGCGAGTGGATGCGCGCGACCTGGATGCAGAGCTGCCGCCAGTCGCCCGGGTGCGGCAGCGCGATGTGGCGCACGTGGAACTCGACGTCGAAGGCCGGGTCCTCGATCCAGTACGGGCGGTCGACGCCGAGCGGCACGGTCACGAGGCGGCGGCGGAACTGCGGGAACTGTTCGAGCCGCGAGGTGAAGAACCTGAGCACGTCCTTGAAGCGGACGCCGCCGCCCGGCGCCGTGGACGGGTCGTAGATGGCGAGCGAGGCGACGTGCATGAAATTGTTGCCGCGTTCCATCTGCAGGAACATCGAGTCGGCGCCGGAGAGCTGCTTCATGGGCGATGCCGCGTGAGACCGACGCGGCGCGGTGGGCGGAAAAACGGGGGAACGAGACTACGCGGCGAGGGTCGGCGCGTCCACCGCGGGCGCGGGCTCGCTTCGGTTGCGTGGCGCTTCATGCCGCATTCCTCAACCTTGCATTTCGGGAGGCGCGCTCCATAATTGCAAGCATGATTCCCCGCCGACTCGTCTTCGCGCTCACGTCGGCCCTGGCCGAGGCTCCGGCCGTGGCGCTACTCGGGCCGCGCCAGGTCGGCAAGACCACACTGGCGCTCGAGCTGGCCCACACGCGGCCGACGGTCTATCTCGACCTCGAATCCGAAGCGGACCGAGCCAGGCTCTCGGAGCCGGAACAGTACCTGGCACAGCACGCGGACAAGCTCGTCATCCTCGACGAGATTCAGCGCACACCGCAACTCTTCGGCAGCCTGCGTGGCCTGATCGACGCCGGCCGCCGGCGCGGGCACGGCACGGGGCGCTTTCTGGTGCTGGGCTCCGCGTCGATCGATCTGCTGAAGCAATCGAGCGAAACGCTCGCCGGACGCATCCGCTACCTGGAACTCGCCCCGCTCGATGCCGGCGAGGTCGGCAGCGAGCGCCTGGACAGGCTCTGGCTGCGCGGCGGATTCCCGGACAGCCTGCTGGCAGATACCGATGCCGCGAGCCTGCGCTGGCGGATGGACTTCATCCGCACCTACCTCGAGCGCGACATTCCGCAGCTCGGGCCGAGGATTCCCGCGGAGGCCCTGCGCCGGCTCTGGACGATGCTCGCCCACAGCCAGGGCGGCCTGCTCAACGCCGCGGCGCTCGCACGGGCGCTGGCGGTGGACGGCAAGACGGTCGCCTCCTACCTGGACCTGCTGGTCGACCTGCTCCTCGTGCGTCGTCTGGCGCCGTGGCACGGCAACGTCCGCAAGCGCCTGGTCAAGTCGCCCAAGGTCTACGTCCGCGACAGCGGGCTCGTGCACGCGCTGCTCGGGATCGGCGACCGCGAGGCCTTGCTGGCGCACCCGGTGGCCGGCGGGAGCTGGGAGGGCCTCGCGATCGAGTCGCTCATTGCAGCCGCGCCGAACGGCACCGA
>CAZRKS010000278.1:0-3426 GCA_964600315.1 uncultured Steroidobacteraceae bacterium
TGCGACGTGCTGATCGTCGCGCGCGGCGGCGGTTCGCTCGAGGACCTGTGGGCCTTCAACGACGAGTCCGTCGCGCGCGCGATCTTCGCCTGCCAGATCCCGGTCGTGAGCGGCGTGGGCCACGAGGTGGACTTCACGATCGCCGACCTCGTCGCCGACGAGCGAGCGCCGACGCCGTCCGGGGCCGCGGAACGCGTGGTGCCGGATCGCGCCGAGTGGCTGCGCGCGTTCGACTCTCTCGGGAGACGCTCGTCGCAGGCAGTCCGCCGGCGGTTGGCCGACGACGGGCACCGGTTGCGGAACCAGGAGCAGCGCCTGGCGCGGGCCCATCCAGGTCTCCGGCTGCGCCAGCACGCCCAGCGTCTCGACGAACTCGAGCAGCGGCTCGGACGCGCGGTGCGTGCGCGCATCGATCGGCAGGCCGCGCGGCACCGTGCAGTTCATTCGTTGCTGCTGCGCGCGTCGCCCGCGATCCGCGTGCAAGCCGGGCGCATTCGCCTCGAATCGGCCGGCCGGGCGCTGCAGTCCGCAGCCCGCGGCGCGATCACGGCCGCTCGACGCCGCTTCGAACTGGCCGCGCGGACGCTGCATGCGGTGAGCCCGCTCGCGACGCTGGACCGCGGTTACGCGATCGTCGCCGATGCGGCGGGCCACGTCGTGCAGGACGCCGCATTCCTCGCGATCGGCGACCCGGTCGAGACGCGGCTGGCGCGCGGGCGGTTCACCGCCACGGTCACCGGCACCGAGTCCGATGCCGGTCCGGCCGACGGGGACGCGAATTGACGATGCGCCGCGCGAATCGCGCCCTCGCCGGTCTCGCATTCCTCGCGAGTTTCCAGGCCGCCGCAATCGACCTGCCGCGCGAGAGCCGCGTGCCCGGCGGTGTCGCGATCATCGCGCTCGGAACCGGCAGCGAAGCGCCGGGCGAGGTGTTCTTCAACGAGCATCGTGCGCCGGTGCTGGCCGGGCCGGAGGGGTGGGTAGCCGTGGTCGGGATCCCGCTCGACACGCAGCCCGGGCCGCAGCGGGCGCAGTTCCGCCCTGCGGGCGATCCATCGCCCCGCCCGCTCGAGTTCATGGTCACCGCGAAGCAGTACGCCGAGCAGCGACTGCAGGTGAAGAACAAGCACCACGTGAACCCGGACGCTGCGGACCTCGAGCGCATCAACCGCGAGAAGGCCCGCATCGACGCGGCGCTCGGCGCCTACACGCCGGACCGCGTTCCCGAACTGCGCATGCGGGCACCGGTGCCGGGCGAGCGCTCGAGCAGCTTCGGGCTGCGTCGCTTTTTCAATGGCGAGGCGCGCAACCCTCACTCGGGCATGGACATCGCCGCGGCGGCGGGCACGCCGATCCACGCGCCCGCGCCCGGCCGCGTGCTCGACGCCGGGGACTTCTTCTTCAACGGCAACACCGTGTTCGTCGACCACGGCGAGGGCGTGGTGACCTTGTACTGCCACCTGAGCCGCATCGACGTGAAGGCCGGTGACGTGGTCGCGACAGGCGACGTGCTCGGGCTGGTCGGCGCCACGGGGCGCGTCACGGGTCCGCACCTGCACTGGGGAATCGCGGTCAATCGCGCGATGGTCGACCCCGCGCTATTCCTCTAGATTCGCTGCCACCCACCGATTTTCTGCACGAAGCCGCCGATGGCGGGCTCGAAGCGCGCGAGGTCGGTGAGGAACGCGTCGTGGCCCTGCAGCGACGGAAACGCGTGGTATTCGACGGAAGCGCCCGCCGCACGCAGGTGGTCGGCCACTTCGCGCTGCTGGTCGATCGGAAACAGCATGTCGGTCTCGACCCCGAGCACGAGCGAGCGCTTGACGCCGAACCGGTCGAAGGCCGCGGCGAGCGAGCCGCCCCCGTGGTCGGCGAGATCGAACTGGTCCATGGCCCGCGACAGGTACAGGTAGGCGTTGGCGTCGAAGGTGTCCGCGAACCTGAGCGCCTGGTGTTCGAGATAGGCCTCGACCTCGAACTGCGGCCGGAAGTCCCCCGACAGCCCTGCCGTCTCCGGCACGCGCCGGCGGCCGAACCGTTCCTGCCACTCCTCGGGTGAGCGGTAGGTGATGGTGCCGAGCTTGCGGGCGAGTCGCAGGCCGAGGCGCGGGCCGCGGCCGGGTTCGTAGTTGCCGCCGCGCCATGCGGGGTCGCTCCGGACCATCTCGCGCTGCAGCGAGCGAAGCGCGATGGCGAACGGCGTCGCCCGCGCGGCCCCGGAGATCGTGATCAGATTGTCCACGGTGCCCGGGAACAGCGCGCAATAGGCGAGCACGACCATGCCGCCGAGCGAGGGCCCGACGACGGCGGCCAGGCGCTCGATGCCGAGCGTCCGCAGCGCCTCGTGTCCGGCCGCGGCGATGTCCTCGACGGCGATCTCCGGGAAGGCGATGCCGTAGGGCCGACCGGTCCGCGGGTCCGTCGAGGCCGGGCTGGAGGACCCATACGGGCTGCCGAGCGAATTCACGCAGACGACGAAGTAGCGGCTGGTGTCGATCGGGCGCCCTTCGCCGATCATCGTCTCCCACCAGCCCGGGCGCGGGTCGTCTGGTGAAGACGCCGCATGGGCCGACGGTGAGAGCCCCGTGAAGATCAGGACGACGTTGTCCCGAGCCGCATTCAGGCGGCCCCAGCACTCATACGCCACCACGGGCTGCTCGATCACGCCGCCACGGAACAGCCGGAGCGGCGCGCCGAGCCGCGCCAACCGGCGTGCCGGGAGGTCGTGCGTCGCAGTGGGGGGCGTGCGGGCGAGTGCCATGGCCATGCGGGCAGTCTATGCCCGCCTCCCGGTTGAACAAGTGCCAGAGGATAGCGCGTCAGAAGCGCTGGTTATGAGGACCTTCGCATTCAGCGCTTGCCCTTGCCGGCCCGCCGGTTGCGGATCAGGCGCTGGCGCTTGCGTTCCTGGCGCGGCGTGAGCTCGTTGCGCCGGCCGGCATAGGGATTCTCGTCGGTGCGGAACTCGATGCGCATCGGCGTGCCCTTGAGCCGGAAGGTCTGGCGGAAGTGGTTCTCGAGATAGCGCCGATAGGCGGCCGGCACGTGCTGGGTCTGGTTGCCGTGGATCACGACGACCGGCGGGTTGCGGCCGCCCTGGTGCGCATAGCGGAGCTTGATGCGCCGGCCGCGCACCAGCGGCGGCTGGTGCATCGCGATCGCCTGCTCGAGCGCCGCGGTCAGCTGCGGCGTCGGCAGCTCGCGCATCGCCGCGCGGTAGGCCGAGCTCACGGCCCCCATGAGCTCGCCCACGCCCGTGCCGTGCCGCGCCGAGATGAAGTGCACCGGCGCAAAGGCCAGGAAATCGAGCCGCAGGTCGAGCCCGTCGCGGATCGCGTCGCGCTGGCCGGGGGCGATGCCGTCCCACTTGTTGACGGCGATCACGAGCGCGCGCCCCTGCTCCGCGATCAGCCCGAGCAGGCTCGC
>CAZRKS010000279.1:0-3410 GCA_964600315.1 uncultured Steroidobacteraceae bacterium
GGACATCACCTCGGGCAAGTTCGTGTTCTCGGCGAGCGAGGCCTACCTGATCGAGAACGGCCGGCTCGGGGCGCCGGTCAAGGGTGCGACGCTGATCGGCAACGGCCCGGACGTCATGACGCGCATCTCGATGGTCGGCAGCGACCTCGCGCTCGACGACGGGGTGGGCACCTGCGGCAAGGAAGGACAGGACGTGCCGGTGGGTGTCGGCCAGCCGACGCTCAGGATCGACGGGATCACGGTCGGCGGGACCGCGTGATGTGGATTCCGCGGCCGCTGTACGAGGCGCTGCCGTACGTCTACATGGGGTCGGGCGCGCTCGCGCTCGTGGTCGCCTTCGTGGTCGAGCGCGCCCCGCACGGGTTCCTGATGCTGCTCGGGGGGCTGGGGCTGACGACCGGCCTGGTGCTCTGGATGCGGCGGCGCGACTATCGCGCGAGCCAATCGGAATACGACACCCACTCCCTCGACGAGTGAGCGCTCAGGTGTCGCGCTCGTCCTCGACTTCCGCGCCTTCGTCTTCGTCGGCGTCTTCTTCGCCGCGCAGCAGCACGGTCGCGGTCACCGGCGGTTCTGCGCGGAAGTAGGTCAGCTCGTGCATGCCGAGCTTGACCGCATCGCCGTCCTGCAGGCGGTGACGGCGCACGCGCTTGCCGCGCACGAACACGCCGTTGGTGCTGTTCAGGTCCTCGATCGAGCTGCCGTCGACGGTGGTCACGACCTGGGCGTGGTGACGGCTGACATACTTGCTCTCGATCTGCAGGTCGTTGTCCGACGTGCGGCCGATCACGATGCGGCCCGGCACGAGATAGGTCTCACTCACCTGCGCGCCCTTGAGCGACAGCACGAGCCGTCCGACGGGAGGCTGCGCCTGCGGGGCCGTGTCGTCCGTGACCCCCTGCAGGTGCGAGTGCGTGCGCGCCGCGTACTCCACCCACTGCAGCTCGTTCACCGCCGCCTGCATGTCCTCGGTGGAGACGGTGTCGCGGTCCTGCGCGAACGACGCGAGCAGCGCGGTGTCGCAGAGGGTGTTCACCAGCCTCGGGATGCCCCCCGTGTAGCGGAAGACCACGGGGAAGGTCTCGGGCTCGAAGATCTCGCGGTCGCCTGAACCCGCGACGCGCAGGCGGTGGCGCACGTAGGCCGTCGTGTCGGGTTCGCTGAGCGCCGTGAGGTGGAAGCGCAGCCGGACGCGCTGCTTCAGCTGCACGAGTTCGGGCGAATCGAGCTTCTCGTTCAACTCGGGCTGGCCGGCGAGGATGATGCGCAGCACCTTCTCCTTGGTCGTCTCGACGCCGGAGAGCAGGCGCACTTCCTCGAGCACCTTGTTCGAGAGGTTCTGCGCCTCGTCGACGATCAGCAGCACCTTGCGGCCGTTGGCGTACTGCTCGATCAGGAACTGGTTGAGCGTCGCGAGCAGCTCCGCCTTGCGCATCTTGAACGGGCTGAAACCGAACTGCGCGAGCACCGTCTGCAGGAATTCGATCGGCGAGATCTGCGTCTGGTTGATCTGCGCGACGACCACGTCCTGGTCGAGTTCCTTGAGGAACGTCTCGATCAGCGTGGTCTTGCCCGAGCCGATCTCGCCCGTGATCACGACGAAGCCGTCCGTGAACCAGATCGTCGACTCCATGTACGCCTTGGCGCGGGAGTGGATCTGGCTCAGGTACATGAAGGCCGGGTCCGGGCTGAGCCGGAACGGCAGTTCCCTGAGCTGGAAGTGGTCGAGGTACATCCCTTGCTCCGGAAACTACTATAAATGAACGAGTTACGCGAATCGGGCCGGCGGTCACAGTTCCGGGCAGCGGTGAGCGGGCGCCGTCCTCATCGCGGCACGAGGCGCAGCAGCCGCGCGAGCAACCGGTCGCGCTCGGCCGCCGTGCGCGCCACCACGGTGCCGTGGCCGAGCTTGCGGCCGGGCCGCGGCGCCTTGCCGTAGTCGTGGTGATGGGCCCCAGGAATGCGCAGCACCCGCGTCCGGTCGGGGAGGGTGCCGATGTAGTTGACCATCCCGGCGTGGCCGAGCGCGCGAGTCTCGCCGAGCGGCAGGCCGAGGATGGCCCGCAGGTGATTCTCGAACTGCGAGGTCACGGCGCCTTCAATCGTCCAGTGCCCCGAATTGTGCACGCGCGGCGCCATCTCGTTCGCCACCAGCCGGCCGCGCTGCACGAAGAACTCGATCGTGAGCACGCCGGCGTAATCGAAGTGGGCCATCACGCGACGCAGGTGCCGCTCCGCCGCCTGCTGCAGCCGCGCGTTCGCCGCCGGGGCGAGCGTGACGCGCAGGATGCCCGCACGGTGCGTGTTGGCGGACAGCGGGTAACAGCGGATCTCGCCCCGCGTGCTGCGCGCGCCGATGATCGAGACCTCGCGGTCGAAGTCCACGAAGCCCTCGAGGATCAGCGGCACGCCGCCGAGCGTGTCCCACGCGGCATCGACGTCCGCCGGGCGGCGCAGGTAGCACTGGCCGCGGCCGTCGTAACCGAGCCGGCGCGTCTTGAGCACGCTGGGCAGGCCGATCGCCTGCACCGCTGCGCGCAGTTCGTCGCGGCTGTCCACGGCACGGAACGGCGGCGTCGGGATGCCGAGGCGGCCGAACAGTTCCTTTTCGAGCAGGCGGTCCTGCGAGACGCGCAGGGCCTCGACCGGCGGGTGGCAGGGGCGTGTCTGCGCGACCGCTTGAAGCGCGGCCACGGGCACGTTCTCGAACTCGTAGGTGACGAGGTCCGATTCCGCCGCGAGCCGCTCGAGACTCGCCGGGTCGTCGAATGCGCCGGTGACGATCGGACCGACCCGGCCGCCCGGCGAGTCCGCGCTCGAGTCGAGAAACAGGAACTCGAGGGCCAGGGGATAGCCGGCGAGGGCCAGCATCTGCCCGAGCTGGCCCGCGCCGATGACGCCGACCTTCATGAGGCCGCGGGGGCCTGGCCGGGGTCGGGCTGCGCGAGGACCTTGCGCGTCTGCTCGGCGCGGAAGGCGTCCAGCGATTCACGGATCGCCGGGTGCGACAGGCCGAGGATGGCGGCCGCGAGCAGCGCGGCGTTGGTCGCGCCGGCTGCGCCGATGGCGAGCGTCGCGACCGGGATGCCGGCCGGCATCTGCACGATCGACAGCAGCGAATCGAGACCGTTGAGCGTCTTCGACTGCACGGGTACGCCGAGCACGGGCAGGGACGTCTTGGCAGCGGTCATGCCCGGCAGGTGCGCCGCGCCGCCGGCACCCGCGATGAGCACTTCGAGGCCCCGGTCGCGCGCGGTGGCGGCGTATTCGAAGAGCAGGTCGGGCGTGCGATGCGCCGAGACGACGCGGGTCTCGTACGGAACGCCGAGACGGCCGAGCGTCTCGGCAGCGGACCTGAGGGTCTCCCAGTCGGAGGTCGACCCCATGATGATGCCAACCAGCGGTTTCAC
>CAZRKS010000280.1:0-3404 GCA_964600315.1 uncultured Steroidobacteraceae bacterium
ACAAGGACTGGCGCGGCGGCCGCGGCATCCTCGAGAACATCATCCCGTCGTCGACCGGCGCGGCCAAGGCGGTCGGCAAGGTCATCCCGGAGCTGAACAAGAAGCTCACGGGCATGGCGTTCCGCGTGCCGACCTCGGACGTCTCGGTCGTGGATCTCACGGTCGAACTCTCGAAGCCCGCGAAGTACGATGAAATCTGCGCGGCGATGAAGGCGGCGTCAGAGGGCCCGATGAAGGGCGTCCTCGGCTACACGACCGAGAAGGTCGTGGCGACCGACTTCCGCGGTGAGAGCTGCACCTCCGTGTTCGACGCCGAGGCCGGCATCGCGCTCGACGACACCTTCGTCAAGGTCGTGTCCTGGTACGACAACGAGTGGGGCTACAGCTGCAAGATCCTGGAGATGGTCCGGGTGATCGCCAAGTGACGGGCGGTCGAGCCGCGATCTCCATTCCAATGCCGATTCAAGGGAGCACGAGCATGGTGCGCGTCCTTCGCATGACCGACGTCGACCTCAGGGGCCAGCGGGTGCTGATCCGCGAAGATCTCAACGTGCCGGTGAAGAACGGCGCCGTGACGAGTGATGCGCGCATCCGGGCGTCGCTCCCCACCATGAAGGCCGCGCAGCAGGCCGGGGCACGGGTGCTGCTCATGTCGCACCTCGGCCGGCCCGAGGAGGGCGTCTACGCCGAGGAGTTCTCGCTCGCGCCGGTGGCGGCGCGGATCTCGGAGCTGCTCGGCCTGAAGGTGCGCTTCGAGCGCGACTGGCTGAACGGCGTCGCCTGCGAGCCGGGCGAGATCGTGCTGCTCGAGAACGTGCGCTTCAACAAGGGCGAGAAGAAGAACAAGGACGAGCTGGCCCGGCAGATGGCGGCGCTCTGCGACGTCTACGTCATGGACGCGTTCGCCACCGCGCACCGCGCCGAGGCCAGCACGCACGGCGTGGCGAAGTTCGCGCCGGTCGCCTGCGCCGGCCCGCTGCTCACCGGCGAACTCGAGGCGCTCGAGAAGGCGCTCGGCAGCCCGAAGCGGCCGCTGGTCGCCATCGTCGGCGGCTCCAAGGTGTCGACCAAGCTCACCGTGCTCGAGAACCTGCTCGGCAAGGTGGACCGCCTGATCGTGGGTGGCGGCATCGCCAACACCTTCCTCGCGGCCGCCGGTCACCCGATCGGCAAGTCGCTGCACGAGGCGGAGATGATCGACATCGCGCGCGGCCTGCTCGAGCGTTCGAAGTCCTCGGGCGTCGAGATCCCGCTGCCGACCGACGTCGTCGTGGCGAAGGAGTTCTCGGCGTCGGCCGAGGCGGACGTCAAGCCGGTGTCGTCCGTCGCGCCCGACGAGATGATCCTCGACATCGGCCCGGACACGGCCGATCGCTTCGCCGGCGCGCTCAAGGGCGCGGGCACGATCGTCTGGAACGGGCCGGTGGGCGTGTTCGAGTTCGACCAGTTCGGCGAAGGCACGCGCGTGATCGCTCAGGCCGTGGCGCGCAGCCCGGCGTTCTCGATCGCGGGCGGCGGCGACACCATCGCCGCGATCGAGAAATACGGTGTCGGCGAGGACATCTCCTACATCTCGACCGCGGGGGGCGCGTTCCTCGAGTTTCTCGAGGGCAAGAAGCTGCCGGCGGTGGAGATGCTGGAAACACGGGCGGCAAAGTAGGCCGGTTCAAAGGGGTTCGTCATTTCCCGCATGCTCCGACGTACCAAGATCGTCGCCACCCTCGGGCCGGCGACCGACGCACCGGGCGTGCTCGAGGACGTCATCCGGCGCGGGGCGGACGTCGTGCGCGTCAACTTCTCGCACGGCGAGGCGGAGGATCATCGCGCACGGGTGGAGGCAGTGCGCCGCGCGGCGGTGGCCGCCGGTAAGCACGTGGCCGTGCTCGGCGACCTGCAGGGGCCGAAGATCCGCATCGAGCGGTTCGCGGGCGGCAAGGCGGTGCTGGCCGAAGGCGAGGCGTTCGCCCTCGATCCCGCGCTCGACGCTCACGACGGCACGGACCGCGCCGTCGGCATCACCTACGCCGATCTCGCGCGGGACGTGCGGCCGGGTGACGAGCTGATCGTCGGCGACGGCCAGATCGAGCTCGAGGTCGTCGGCGTCGAGGGAACGCGAGTCGAGTGCCGGGTGATGATCGGCGGCGAGCTGTCGGATCACAAGGGCATCAACCGGCGCGGCGGCGGCCTGTCCGCCCGGGCCCTCACCGACAAGGACCGCGAGGACGTGCGGCTCGCCGCGGCGCTCGACGTGGACTACCTCGCCGTCTCGTTCGTGCGCCAGGCGGCCGACGTCGAGGAAGCGCGTTCGCTGCTGCAGGCGGCCGGCAGCGATGCGCGGATCGTGGCCAAGATCGAGCGCAGCGAGGCGATTGCGCGGCTGGAGGAGATCGTCCGTGCCAGCGACGCGGTCATGGTCGCGCGCGGCGATCTCGGCGTGGAAGTCGGCTACGCCGAGCTCACGGGGCTGCAGAAACGCATCCTGCAGCTGGCCCGCAGCCTGGACCGCGTGACGATCACCGCGACCCAGATGATGGAGTCGATGATCCACAGTCCCGTGCCGACGCGTGCCGAGGTGTCCGACGTCGCGAACGCGGTGCTCGACGGCAGCGACGCCGTGATGCTCTCGGGCGAGTCCGCCGTGGGCAAGTACCCGGGCCGGGCGATCGAGGCGATGGCCGAGGTCATCGAGGGTGCGGAGAAGTACCAGCTGGCGCACAACCGGGGGCGCGACCGCTTCGACGGCCAGGTCGAGCACTTCGACCAGGCCATCGCGCACGCGGTCATGTACACCGCCAACCACATGTCGGTCGAGGCGATCGTCGCGCTCACGGAGTCCGGGTCGACGCCGCTGTGGATGTCGCGGATCCGGTCCGACATCCCGATCTTCGCTTTCACGCGCCACGAGCGCACGCAGCGCCGGGTGGCGCTCTACCGGGGCGTCCATCCGGTCCCGTTCGACATCACCCACACGAATCCCGAGGAACTCTACCGGGCGATCTTCCGGGAACTGCTGGCCCGCGGGCACGTGAGCCCGGGCGACGAGCTGATCCTGACCCTCGGCGAGCTGTCGGGCGTGTCGGGCGGCACGAACACGATGAAGCTGCTGCGCGTCTCGGGCTGAACGCCCGTTCGGCGGCGGTGCGGCTAAGATAGGCGCGGGCGGCCGTCCGCCCGTCGAGGACCCACCGTGAACAAGAGATTCGAGGGCACGGAGCGCTACGTCGCGACCGAGGACCTGATGATGGCGGTCAACGCCGCCGTGACGCTCGCGCGTCCGCTGCTCGTGAAGGGCGAGCCCGGCACCGGCAAGACCCAGCTCGCGGAGGAGGTGGCGGCCGCGCTCGGGCGCCCGCTCTACCGCTGGCACATCAAGTCGACCACCAAGGCCCAGCACGGCCTCTACG
>CAZRKS010000281.1:0-3402 GCA_964600315.1 uncultured Steroidobacteraceae bacterium
GCAGGGCGTCGCGAGGACTCCCCCGGCAGCGCAAACGGGCTGCGGGGCAAGGTAATGGTCCCGGCGGTGGGATGGGAGACGTCCTCGGCCCAGCCAGCCGCGCGGAATACTTCCGACTCTACCACCTCGCGGTAGTCATTGATGGCACCGCAGATGATGTCGGCCGCTTGGAGCAGCGGTAACCATTCGTGCCTGGATTTCTTGCGGAGCTCGCGTTCCAGCAGCTCGCGCAGTTCGGCACGATGGCGCAATCTGGCGGCCGCCTCGGCGTAGCGCGGGTCCGCCGCCAGCCCGGGAACGCCGAGCACCTCGCAGAACGCGACCCAACGGGCCGGGTGATAGGCCGCGACCATGATCCAGCCGTCAGCGCAACGCAGCGCCTCGTTGGGCGTGGCATAAGGCGCTGCGCTGCCCGTGCGCTGCGGCACCTCACGGTCGTGGAGGTAACTGGCGAGATTCAGGTGCTGCAGCGCAATCGCGCTGCCGTACATGCTGATATCCAGGTGCTGGCCGAGGTTGTCGCGGCTTCGCTGGGCCAGCGCGGCCATCACGGAAACGGTCGCCAGGTAGCCCGTCACGACATCGACGACCGGAACCTGGACCTTGCATGGCGGAGCGTCGGGCATGCCCGTGACGCTCATCAGGCCGGACACCGCCTGCACTATGCCGTCCACGCCTGGCAGACCCTTGCCGGGCCCTTCCTGGCCATAGGCAGAAATGGAGCAATAGATCAGCCGGGGATTTCGCTCCTTCATCGCTGCGTAGCCCAGGCCCAGGCGCTCCATCACGCCGGGGCGGAAACACTCGACGATGATATCGGCCTCGGCGATGAGCCGGGCGGCGCGTTCGACCTGCGCCGGGTCCTTGAGATCGAGCACCGTGCTTCGCTTGTTGCTGTTGAGAGCAAGAAACGGCACGCTTTCCCCGTGCGCGAAGGGCGGCAATGCGCGGCACAGGTCGCCGCCGGGCGCCTCGATCTTGATCACGTCGGCACCGAGATCCGCGAGCATCATCGTGCAGGTCGGACCTGCCACGACCTGCGTGAAGTCGACCACGCGCAAACCGTTCAGCGCGTGGCTCAGCATGGCCAGGCTCCCGCCACGTTTGCCGGCGAGCCGACGCTGGCGCCAGCGAGCGGCACTGCGAGTATTCTGCGTTGCATCCTGGTCATCCGGTGCCGGTGGTCGAATCAGACGGAAGGGCTGCTCAGGCTGCGGCCGCCGCACACATAGAGCAGTTGCCCCGTGATGTAGCTCGAGCCCGGTTCGGCGAAGAAGCGGACCGCCTGCGCGACATCGTCGGGCTGACCGATTCGCTGCATCGGCACGCTTTTCTTGAGTCCATCGACCACCTCGTCCTTCAGCGTCGCGAAGAGAGGGGTCTCGACGATGCCCGGAGCGATGGCGTTGGCGGTGATGCCATTGCGCGCGAACTCTAGCGCCAGGCTGCGCGTGAAACTCACCACGCCGCCCTTCGAGGCGGAGTAACTGGCCTGCCCCCGGTTACCGAGCCACGCACGCGAGGAAATATTGATGATGCGGCCGAACCCCTGCTCCTGCATGGTGGGGATGACCGCTTTGCAGCAGATGAACTGCGAGGTCAGGTTCACATCGATGACCTTCTTCCAGAAATCGAGTTCCATCTTCGTGACCAGCTTGTCGCCACCGATGCCGGCGTTGTTGACCAGCACGTCGATGCGGCCGAACTGCTCGAGCAGTTGGGCCGTGGCAGCCTCGACCTGCTCCTGCAGCGCCACGTTCACTCGCGAGGCCCGCACCTCGACACCCAGGGCGGCAATCTCGTCGGTGGCCGCGAACAGCGCCGATTGATCCATGTCCCAGATCGCGAGCCGGCAGCCATGGCGCGCCAGCTCCCTGGCGATGCCGAGGCCAATGCCCTTCGCGCCACCGGTGACGATCGCGGTCATGCCGCGCAAGGACGTGGGAATGCCGCCTGTGCCGTGATCCACGGATACCTCCAGAACTCAGAGCGAAAGGATGTGGATGGAACACGCGGCGTGATCCACGCCCCAGATACCGCCCCCGGTGACCTGGGACAGGCCTATGCGTGCGCCATCCACCTGGCGCTTGCCGCAACGCCCTTGCAGTTGTTCGCACAACTCGACGATCTGCGCCACACCGGTGGCGCCGGGCGGATGCCCCTTGGCGATCAGTCCGCCGCTGGGATTCACCGGTACCCGCCCGCCCAGCGTGGTCGCGCCACTTGCCAGCAGCCGGGGTGCCCCGCCGCGCTCGCACAACCCCAGCGTTTCGTAATAGAGCAACTCGCTGATCGTGAACGCGTCGTGCAATTCGATGACATCGACATCCTCGGGACCCAGTCCTGCCTGTTCGTAGGCGATGCGCGCCGAGCGGGCCGTGATCTCGGCCTCGGTCATGTCCACGATGCCGGGCTCGAACAAGCCCGATTGCACCACCGACGCGCGCACCCGCACCGGTGCCGCCCGGCCCGAGCGCGGCATGGTGCTGAGCACCACCGCGGCAGCCCCGTCGACCACCGCGGGACAGCATTGCAGCAGCGTCAAGGGCTCGGCGACCGGGCGCGAAGCCAGTACTTCCTCGCGCGTCGTCGGCTTGCAGAATGTCGCGACCGGGTTGAGCATGCCGTGGCGCCGGTTCTTGACCGCGATGTCTGCCAGCGCCTCGAGAGTGATGCCTCCCTCGTGCAGGTAGCGCTGGGCGCGCATGGCGTACAGCGCCGGCATGATCATGCCGCGCCGGTTGTTCCAGTCGCGCTTGCCGAGCGGCAGCGGGCCACCGCCCAGGCTGCTCAGATGGTCCATGCCGAACACCACCACGGTGTCGTGCTGCCCCGCCTTCAGGGCGGACAGGGCGGCATTCAGCGCCGTCGCGCCGCTGGAACAGGCGTTGTCGATGTTGTACACGGCCTGCCCCACGGTGTGCAGCTCACGCAGGGCGCGCTGGCCGGGCAGCGAGGCGCCGATCGCGTTGCCGCAGTAGAAGGCCTGCACCTCGGCCATCTGCACACCGGCGTCCGACAATGCCTCGAGGATGGCCGATTGCGCCAGCGCCTCCTCGGTCAACTCGGGGAAGCGCCCGAAATCGGTGATGCCCACCCCGATGATCTTCGGCTCGTTCATGCCTGGTCTCCCTGCACCACTTCGAACGCATAGTCCGGCGTTCCGTCCGCCAGCGCGAAAGGCACCACGCGAACCGTGCTGTCGATGGCGGGCGCGGGCTGCAAGGGACCGCAGAGGCGGCCGAACGCACGCACTCCGGGCTCGAAGTCGACCATGGCCAATGCGTAGGGCTCGACGCCCTTGCCGGGATGGACCACGGTGTAGGTGTACAGTACGCCCAGAGGACCGATCGCAACTTCCTCCACCTCTTCATCCCCGTGCACGAACTCCGCCGGCGGGAA
>CAZRKS010000282.1:0-3380 GCA_964600315.1 uncultured Steroidobacteraceae bacterium
AGGTCTTCGCGCGCCACCTCGGCAACCCGCTGCTCGACACGGACACCGACGCGGCCGTGCTGCCGTGGGATGCGGGGGAGGGCGAGCTCGTCTTCACCACCGACAGCTTCACGGTGCAGCCGATCGAGTTCCCGGGCGGCAACATCGGCTCGCTCGCGGTGCACGGCACGACCAACGATCTCGCCGTCGCCGGTGCGATCCCGAAGTACCTGAGCCTCGGCGTGCTGCTCGAGGAGGGCCTCGAGTTCGCGGTGCTGGAGCGGGTGGTGGCGGGCATCGCGGCGGCAGCGCGCGAAATCGGCGTGGTGGTGGCCGCGGGCGACACGAAAGTCGTGCGTCGCGGCGAGGGCGGCGGCATCTACCTGAACACCAGCGGCATCGGCGTCAAGGATCCGGCGCTCGTGCTCGGCATGGACCGCATCCGCGCGGGCGACGCCGTGCTGGTGAGCGGTCCGGTCGGCGACCACGGCATCGCGGTGATGCTGGCGCGCGAGCAGTTCGGTCTGCGCGGCGACCTGCAGTCGGACGCTGCGAGCGTGCTGCCGCTCACGCGCGCGCTCGCCGCGCTGCCCGGCCTGCGCTTCATGCGCGACCCGACGCGCGGCGGACTCGCGACGGTGACGCACGAGATCGTGCAGGCGAGCGGTCTCGGCGTGGTGCTGCGCGAGGAGCACGTCCCGGTGCGCGATTCGGTGCGCTCGGTGTGTGAGATGCTGGGCTACGACCCGTACTTCCTCGCCTGCGAAGGTCGCGTCGTCGCGGTCGTCGCGCCGCAGGAGGCGGACCGCGCGCTCGCGGCGCTGCGCACGGCGCGCGGTGGCAGCGAGGCCGCGATCGTCGGCGAGGTGCGCGAGCAACCGGTGCGGGTCGTGCTCGAGACCGCCGTCGGTGGCGAGCGCGTGATCGAAGAACTCGAGGACGATCCCCTGCCGCGGATCTGCTAGGCGGCCACCGGCCGCCGCTAATCAAGAACGATTCGCATCGCTGTGCCGCCGTGTCCGGTTGGCGCAGCGTAACTGCGGTTATCCGAGGTACAGGGAACTTTCCCACAAGCCTACGATCGCGTCTGAAATTTGCGGCGCTCCTCCCGCCGCTGTGTCTGCGACTCGAACGCGAGTTCACTAGGGAGTCAACCATGAAACTTGCAGGCGCCCACGGCATCACGCGATCGCGTGTGCCATTGATTGCGATGCTGGCGCTCGCTGCGACGATCGGCGTGGTCGGTTGTAGTGGCGACGACGGCAAGAACGGAGCCACCGGTCCGTCCGGTTCGATTGGGCCGACAGGCCCCACGGGCCCGACGGGTCCCACGGGACCGTCGCCGACCGTCGATCCGATCGCCGCGGCGAATCCCGAGTCCTGCATCACCTGTCACGGCGGTGCGGGCGAGGATCACCAGGCGATCTACAAGGACTACCTCGACGCCAAGACCAAGAGCCAGTACAAGATCTCGATCGAGGACGTCACGGGCGACGGCAAGGCCGTCAACAGCACGCTGACGGCGCCGGGCGAGTACACGCTCAGCTTCGAGTTCAAGCTCACGAAGAACGGCTTGCCGTACAACGACGGCACGGTCGGCTCGAGCACGGGCGCGCTGGCGGGGCTGCAGCAGAAGCGGTTCACGATCCAGGCCTATTTCCAGGGCAACAAGTATCCCTTCCAGGGACAGGCTGACGAAGGTCGGCCGTACACGACGGGCCTCACCACGTTCACCTTCCTCGGCGACGGCAAGTACACCGCGTCGGCGACCAAGGCGAAGTGGGATCCGGCGACGCAGGCGGGCTGGCAGGCCTATGCCTACGTGGCCGGCGGCGTGCTCGAAACCGAGGGCCCCTTGACGCTGTACGCCGACGTGGCCGACGACGGCCTCGCCTTCGGCACGGCGAGCAGCTACCAGACGACGGCCGTGGTGTCGGGCTGCGAGGCCTGCCACGGGGCGCCGTACCTGAAGCACGGCTACCGCGCCGCGGTGGTCGACGGCCTCAAGGACTTCGCCGCGTGCAAGGAATGCCACTACGACGACCGCAAGGGCGGTCACCTCGACTGGCAGTGGATGGTCGACCAGCCCTACCAGTGGGCGACCAACGCAAAGCCGGCGGACTACGATGCGAAGTACGCGTACCGGGCGAGCGTCATGCAGGACACGCACCAGACGCACGCCATGGAGTTCCCGTACCCGATGTCCATGTCGAACTGCACGACCTGCCACAAGGGCAAGCTCGACAGCATCCTGGTCGACACGAACTTCAACGCGGACACCTGCACGAGCTGTCACCCGGTCGACGGGAAGGACGCGTGGGGCGCAACCTGCACCGACAAGAACCCCGACGGCACCGACAACACGACGACTCCCTGCTATGCGCAGGCGAACCGGGCGCCGGCGCTGAAGGAACTGTGGGCCGCCACGGGCACGAGCTCGTTCCACACGCTCGACAGGGTCTGCGGCGACTGCCACAAGGCGGGCGGCGTGGCCTCGACCTTCAAGACCTACCACAGCGGCTATGACGCGTCGATCTACAACGCGTCCGGCCAGCGGTATGCCGATCTGAACAAGGTCTCGATCGATGCCGTGACGCTCACCGGCAACATCATGGACGTGAAGGTCAGTTCGGCGACGACGGCGATCCTGCCGCAGATCTCGATCTCCTTCTACGGCTATGACGCCAAGCAGATGCTCGTGAGCTCCCACACGCGGGACGCCGGCGAGGCGACCTGCTACAACGACCGTGCGGCGAACCCGCTCACTGCGCCGAAGGTCGGCTGCCGCTACGAGATCCGAGTTGACGGCAACCCGGTCTCCACGCTGCAGACGAACCGGCTCTACACGGTGATGGCGGACAGCAAGCCGGGTGCCTGGCACGTGCAGGCGGACCTCTCGAAGTACGTGCAGCCGGCGAGCTACGGCCTCGCGAACATCCCGACGCTGATCAGCTCGGGCAAGGTCAAGAAGGCCGAGATCGCGGTGCAGCCGTCGCTCGACGTGAATGGCGAGGAAGTGACCCTGACGGCCGTGTCGAAGACCTTCGACCTGGTCGGCAAGGCGTTCGTCTCGAACTACTACCAGGGCGACAATGCCGTGGTGAGCGAGACGAAGTGCAACCTCTGCCACGACGCGCTCGGCTCGACGTTCCACCAGGGCGAAGGCTTCGGCGGCAAGGTCACGGTGTGCCGGACCTGCCACGTGACGACCTCCGGTGGCGCGCACCTCGAGATGCAGTCGCGCGGCATCGACTCGTACGTCCATGCGCTGCACAAGTTCCAGTACATGGACACGAGCGGCGTGGACTTCTCGAACCCGGTGTTCGCGAAGCGGTATGCGCAGCACGTGGAGCACGGCTTCCCGAACTTCACGATCAAGAACTGCGAAGCCTGCCACGTGA
>CAZRKS010000283.1:0-3366 GCA_964600315.1 uncultured Steroidobacteraceae bacterium
ACGCCGAGTTCGTCCACGCCCTTCACGATCTCGTCCATCATGATCCGCTTGCGGTCCTGGATGCGCCAGTTGCGGCCGGCGAGCTCGTGGACCGACAGCACGGCGTCGTCGCTCGGGTGATAGGCGTAGTGCACGGTCGGGCGGTAGACGACGTTGTCGCCCTCCTTGACCGTCAGGTAGTCGGAAATCGAGATCGACTCGCCGTGCGTGATCAGGAAGCCGTGGAAGTGGCCGGCCATCGGCGTCCAGGTGCGCACGCGCGTGCCGGCGCCCGGCTGCATCAGGTAGATGGCGCTGCCGCGGCCGAAGTCGTGCTTCTTGCCGTCGCGCGGCCAGTTCTTCTCGTGCGAGCCCCAGCCGAGCTCGGCGGGCTGGCAGCCCTCGCCGACGAAGCCGTCGACCGACCAGGTGTTGACGAACTCGCCCGGCTCCTTGGCGTGGGCCGCCACCTGCGTGTCGCGCTCGGCGATGTGGACGACCTTGACGCCGAGCTTGTGCGCGAGCGCCGCCCAGTCGGCGCGGGTATTCGGGTCGCCGTGCTCGAGGCCGGTGTCGCCGGCGATGTTGAGCAGCGCCTGCTTGACGAAGTGCGAGACCAACCCCGGGTTCGCGCCATGCGTGAGCACCGCCGTCGGGGCGCGCTTGGCCGTCTCGCGCAGCGTCAGCGCCGCCTCGCGCAACGCATAGTTCGAGCGGCGCGAAGGGGAGACCGTCGGATCGGTGTAGCCGCCCGCCCACGGCTCGATGCAGGTGTCGAGATAGAGCGCGCCCTTCTCCCAGCAGAACTGCACGAGCGCGAGGCTCGAGACGTCGACCGACAGGTTGAGCAGGAAATCGCCGCGGCCCACCAGCGGATCGAGCACGTTGCGGAAATTCTCGCGCGTGAGCGGATGCTTGATGAAGCGCACGCCGTACTCGGCCGCCACGCCCTCGCCCGCCTCTTCGGCGGTGACGATCGTGATCTGCTCGGCCTTGATGCCGACGTGGCGCAGGATCAGCGGCAGCACGCCCTGGCCGATGCTGCCGAAGCCGACGAAGACCAGGCGGCCCGGGAAGGCGACGTGGACCGGGTAATTGCTCATGACTGCACCGGGCGAAGCTGCGGAAGGGAGGACGGGAAAGGCCGCGTAGTTTACCCGACATTCGGCGCGGGTCACGCCCGCGGACGGCGCCGGCGCGCTCAGCCGCGGGGCGCGCCCTCGCGCCAGTGGGGCGGGTAGGTCCGCTCGTAGCCCGGCAGCGATGCCATGCGCTCGATCCAGCGCGCGATGGCCGGGTAGGTCGTCTCGAGCGGCAGGAAGCGCGACCGCAGGTCGCCGGCCTCGCGCTTTTCCATCGAGCGCAGCAGGAGCATGATGCCCGGGAACACCACCATGTCCGCGGCCGACACGTGCTCGCCCACCAGCCAGTCCGACCTGCTCAACCGGCCCTCGATCGTGCGCGCCTCGCCGGCCACGACGTGCGTGGCGCGCGTGACCTCGTCCACCCGCTCGTCCATGTTCTCGAAGAACGCGGCCGAGACGATCAGCATGAGGTGGCTCTCGACGTACGCCTGGTACTCGCAGATCACGCGCATGATCGTTCCCGCCTCCTCCGGCGTGCGACCGAAGAGCGGCGGCTCGGGATACCTGCGGTCGAGGTACAGCAGGCAGGCGAGCGATTCGAAGACGACGTAGTCGCCGTCCTTCAGCACCGGCACGCGGCCGCGCGGGTTCATGCGCAGCATCTGCGGCGACTTGTGCTCCTGCTTCGAGAACTGCAGCAGGCGCGACTCGTAGGGCAGACGCTTGTGCTCGAGCGCGAGCTGGACGCGCCAGGAGTACGGGCTGCCGCTGCCCCAGTAGAGTTCGATCGCCATCGCCGCTCCTCCCGCCCGCCGCGGGCCCGGTCGGGTGCGGCGACCGGATTGTACTGGCGACGGAGAGGACGCGGTATCTCGCGCCGGGAGTTCCCGCATGAACCGTGACCCTTTGATCGAGGCGGAAGAACTCGCCGCGAGCCTCGGCGAGCCCGCGCTCTGCATCATCGACTGCCGCTTCGACCTCGCGCGCCCCGCCTATGGCCGCAGCGCCTACGCGGACGAACACGTGCCCGGCGCGCTCTACGCCGACCTGAACCGCGACCTGTCCGCACCGGTGACCGCGACCTCCGGTCGCCACCCGCTGCCCGAACCGGAGGAGTTCGCGGCGCGGCTCCGCGGTTGGGGCGTGAACCGCAACTCGCTCGTGGTCGCCTACGACGACGGCAACTCGATGTACGCGGCGCGCCTCTGGTGGATGCTGCGCTGGCTGGGCCACGACCACGTGCGGGTCCTCGACGGCGGCATGCGCCGCTGGCTGCAGCTCGGGCTGCCGCTCGACGACACGGTGCCCGCACCCCGGCCGGGCGATTTCGTCGCGCGGCTGCGGCCGGAGCTGGCGCTCGACGCGGACCGGGTCTTCGCCGCTGCGCGCGACCCGTCGGCCCGGGTCCTCGACGCGCGCGCTCCGGAGCGCTACCGCGGCGACGTCGAGCCGATCGACGCGGTGGCCGGCCACGTGCCCGGCGCCCGCAACCATCCCTTCACGCTCAGCCTCGCCGAGGACCTGCGGTTCCTGCCACCGGGCGAGCTGCGCTCGGCGCTCGCGCGGAGTCTCGACGGGGTGCCGCCGGCCGACGCGGTCGCCATGTGCGGATCCGGCGTCACCGCCTGCCACCTGCTGCTCGCCCTGGAGCGCGCGGGACTCACCGGCGCCCGGCTCTACCCAGGCTCCTGGAGCGAGTGGTCCCGCGACCCGGCGCGGCCGGTGGCGCGCGGCGCGGAGCCCTGAAAAAGGCGCGCCGATCTTCCCCTGCGCAGCGCTTCTGCTATCGTGCGCCCCTCTTTTTTTCCGCCTGCCCCGGAGCCGCCGCGAGTGGAAGGCACAGCACGCAAGCTCAGCCCGAGCAGCCACTGGAAAGTCGAGGACTCACTCGACCTCTACGCCGTCGACGCCTGGGGCAACGGCTACTTCGGCATCAACGAGGCCGGCCACGTCGTCGTGCGCCCGGACCAGACCGCGGACCACGAGATCGACCTGCTCGAGGTCATCCGCGGGCTCGAGGCGCGCGACCTCACCACGCCCGTGGTCGTGCGCTTCTCGGACATCCTGCGGCACCGGCTGAAGCGCCTGCACGACGCCTTCGCCACGGCCATCACGGAGAACGACTACCGCAACCGCTACGCCGCGGTGTTCCCGATCAAGGTGAACCAGCAGCGTCTCGTGGTCGAGGAGGTCTACGGCTACGGGCGCGAATTCGGCTTCGGGCTCGAGGTGGGCTCGAAGCCCGAACTCCTCGCCGTCATGGCGATGACCGAGGGCGAGTCGGAGCGGATGATCATCTGCA
>CAZRKS010000284.1:0-3356 GCA_964600315.1 uncultured Steroidobacteraceae bacterium
CCGCCGTTCGCGTCGAAGCAGGACGAATAGAGGATCGCGTCGTCGGTGCCGAGGAACGCGGCGAGCCTTGCCTCGAGGTCCTTGTGCACGGACTGGGTGCCGCAGATGAAGCGCACCGAGGCCATGCCATAGCCGTAGCGGTCGATGGCGCGGTGCGCGGCCTCGCGGATCGACGGGTGGTTGGCGAGCGCGAGATAGTTGTTGGCGCAGAGGTTGACGAGCTCACGGCCGTCGGCGAGGCGCACGACCGGTTGCTGTGGCGACCCGAGGACGCGCTCGGGCTTGAAGAGGCCGGCGTCGGCGAGTTCCCGGCACTGGCGGTCGAGTCGGTCGAGGAATGGCTGGTCCAAGCGCGGTTCTCCCGTGAAGCCGGGGATTATAGGCGGCATATAATCCCGGCCGTGAGCGACGACCCGGCCCAAGGCTCCGCAACCGGCTCCCAGGCCCTGCGCCTGGACAAGTGGCTGTGGTGTGCCCGGTTCTACAAGAGCCGCGGGCTCGCTCAGGAGGCCGTCGAGGGCGGGCACGTCCAGGTGAACGGCGAGCGGGCCAAGGCCTCCCGGCAGCTACGGATCGGCGACCGGCTGCGCATCACGCGCGAGCGCGAACGCTTCGAGGTGGACGTGGCCGGGATCCCGGCGCGGCGCGGCCCGGCAGCCGAGGCGCGCACCCACTATCGTGAGACCCCGGAAAGCGAGGCGGCTCGCGCGGCGGCCCGGGAGTTCAGCCGGCTGTCGGCGCCGGTGTCGTCCGGTCGACCCGACAAGCGCGAACGCCGCGACCTGCTCGAAGTCGTCAAGGGCCGCGGGCCGCGCTCGTGACCGCCTCGCTCGCTTCGCGGTCGACCCGGCTTTTCATGCTGATGACCGCGTTCTTCGTCGGCAACGCCGTGGTGGCCGAGTTCGTCGGCGTGAAGATCTTCGCGCTCGAGACGACGTTCGGCCTGCCGCCGTTCGGCTGGGACCTGTTCGGCCAGACGGGCTCCCTGAGCTTCACGGCCGGCGTTCTGATCTGGCCGATCGTCTTCATCATGACGGACGTCATCAACGAGTATTTCGGCCGGCGCGGCGTCCGCTTCATCTCCTTCGCGGCCGCGGGGATGATCACCTACGCCTTCCTGTTCGCCTACGCCGCAATCCACCTCGCACCGGCCGAGTGGTGGGTGACCGTGAACGCCGGGCGGGGTGTCCCCGACATGCAGGCCGCCTACGGCAACGTGTTCGGGCAGGGCCTGTGGACCATCGGCGGATCGCTGACTGCGTTCCTCGTCGGGCAGGTCATCGACGTCGCGATCTTCCACCGCATCCGCGAGATCACGGGCGAGCGCTGGATCTGGCTCAGGGCCACCGGCTCGACGGCCTTCTCGCAGTTCGTGGACAGCTTCGTCGTGCTCTACATCGCCTTCGTGCTCGGCCCGCAGCAGTGGCCGATTGCGCTCTTTCTCGCGGTCGGCACGGTGAACTACTGCTACAAGTTGACCATGGCCGTGGTGCTGAGCCCGCTCATCTACCTCGCGCGGCACTGGATCGAACGCTACCTCGGGGCGGTCGAGGCGGCGCGGCTCAAGGCGGAAGCTGCGCTGCAATAGGGGGCTGCGTCACGGCGTCGTGCCCGGGGCCGGCGCGGTCGCCGAGGCAGGTATGGGAATCGAGTCGGGGCTGGTGGACGCCGCTCGAGCCGCGTCAAGGGCCTTGCGCAACTTGTCGGCCCACGTCTTCAGGATCTCGTCTGCGGCCTGCTTGTTTCCGACGACGCCTCCGGCCCGGGCGAATCCGCCGCTGCTGTCGTCCGCTTCCGTGTCGATGACGCGTGCCAGGATCGTATTGCTCGCCGAGTCCCACAGTTCGAGGTAGAGCGTCATCTGGCCGGCGGAGGAAACGACCGCAAGCGCCATGGCAGGCGCCGTGTCGATCTCGGGCGCGTTGACGATCAGGTTGAGGAGCGCCGGCCGCAGGATCAGGACGTCCGGCGCTGCGACGTCCACGATCTCATAGCCGCCCTTCGCCTGCAGTTCCGCCGTGAAGACGCGCTTGAACTCGGCGGCGAGTTCCCGGGTGATGCGATCCATGTCCGACTTGGAGACATGCATCTCCAGGTCTGGCTCGTTCATGTTGTAGTTGCGCTGCCAGTCCTTGGCGAATTCGACGTAGCAGTCGAGGATCGCGAGGCGCCTGTACTGGCCGAACCCTGCGCCGGCCTTCGAGTAGACCGCGCCGTGCGGCAGGGTCTTCGTCAACGGAAGGCCCTCCGGGCTGGTCTGCGGCCACGACTGCTCCGCCCCGGACGCCGGTGGGGCGATGAGCGTGAGGCCCGCGAGTGCGCAGGCAATCCAGGCAAAGCAGGTGCTACCGCGGCCAACGTACATGGCAACCTCCGGAAGAGCCGGTGCCGGGCACCTGCTCACTTGACGAGCTGGTTCAGTTCGAAGATCGGCAGCAGCATGGCGAGCACGATCACCAGCACGAGGCCGCCCATCAGCAGGATCATGAGCGGGCCGAGCAGTCCGACGATGGCCTGCAGGATGGCGTCGAGCTCGCGCTCCTGGTGAATCGCGGCGCGCTCGAGCATGGTGTCGAGCTCGCCGCTCGACTCGCCGCTCGAGATCAGGTGGATCATCATCGGCGGGAACACGCGGCTCGCGGCGAGCGACTTGCCGATCGGTGCACCCTCGCGCACCCGCACCGCGGCGTCCTCGACCGCCGCCTTCATCGGCAGGTTCGAGACGACCTCGGCCGAGATGCGCATCGCCTCGAGCACGGGCACGGTGCTCGCCGTGAGCGTGCTGAACGTGCGAGCGAACCGCGCTGTATTGCTGCCGCGCACGACCTTGCCCGCGAGCGGCACGGCGAGCAGGAACTGGTGCCAGCGCCGGCGGTTCGACTCGATCCTGAGCCAGCGGGCGAACAGGAAGATCGCGGCCGCCGCCGCGAGCACGAGCCACAGCCCGTATTGCCGCATGAAGTCGCTGCCCGCGATCAGAGCCTGGGTGAGCAACGGCAGCTCGGCCTCGCTGCTGCGGAACACCTCGACGACCTTCGGCACCACGGACACCAGCAGGAAGAACACGATCGCCGCGCAGACCACGAACAGCAGCACCGGGTAGAGCATGGCGCTCAGCGTCCGGCTGCGCAGCTGCTGGCGGTTGTCGGTGTAGTCGGCGAGCCGCTCGAGCACCGCGTCGAGGTGCCCTGACTGCTCGCTCGCGGCGACGGTCGCCCGGTAGATCTCCGGGAACGAGTTCGGGAAGTCGCCGAGGCCGTCGGCGAGCGTGTGGCCTTCCATGACCCGCGAGCGCACGCCCAGCATGATGCTGCGCACCCGCGGCTTGTCGGTCTGCTGCGAGACGGCGAGCAGCG
>CAZRKS010000285.1:0-3351 GCA_964600315.1 uncultured Steroidobacteraceae bacterium
GGGCGTTCACGACGGACACACCCACGCCGTGCAGGCCGCCCGAAACCTTGTACGACGAGTCGTCAAACTTGCCGCCGGAGTGGAGCACCGTGAGGATCACCTCAGCTGCGGAACGCCCCTCGTCTGGATGGATATCCACAGGAATTCCACGGCCGTTGTCCGCCACCGTGACGGACTGGTCCTCGTGGATTTTCACCGTCACGTCGGTGCAATAGCCGGCGAGCGCTTCGTCGATGGAATTGTCGACGACCTCGAAGACCATGTGGTGCAGGCCGGTGCCGTCATCGGTGTCGCCGATGTACATTCCCGGGCGCTTGCGGACGGCATCGAGGCCCTTCAAGACCTTGATTTTGCTTGAATCGTAGACGTCGCTGCCGCTCATGGGATACCTGGCGCAAGAGGACGCAGGATTATATCAGAGGGGTCAGAACGCCGTGTTCCACGTGGAACCTCGCGCCTTCGGGGAGCCGCCCGAGGGCCGGAATCGACGGGTCCAGGGCGGTCACGAAAAGCTGGGACGGCAGCGCCAGCACCTCCGACAGGAGGCGATCCAGGCTCCCGGAATCGAGCTCTGCCGCCGGATCATCCACAAGTAGAGCCGCGACCGGAGAACCCTGCTCCGCGTCCGCCTCGAGCTGCCCCAGGAGCATGGCCGCCGCGACCAGTTTCTGCTGGCCGCGCGACACACGGTCCCGCGCCGGATGCCCGTCCACGCGGACCACGATGTCCGCACGATGCGGCCCGACGTGCGTCAGCCCTCGCTCCTGATCCCGCGCGAATGAAGCGCTCAGCGCCTCGGCCAGGCTTCGTTCCGCCGACCAGCCGCGCAGGAGACCGAGCTCAATCTCGTGACCCAGCAGCCGTCGGCCGACGTCGCCCACGATCTGGCGCAACCGGTCCACGTACCGCACCCGATAGTCGGCGACCAGCTGCCCGGCCTCGATCAGCTCCGGGTCCCAGGCCTGCACGAGTCGCGGCGCCTGCCCGGCGCGCAGCGCCGCATTCCGCTGTCGCAGGGCGCGCTGGTATCGCCGCCAGTGATCGACGAAGCTTGGTTCCACGTGGAACACACCCCAGTCCATGTACCGGCGGCGTTCCAAGGGGCCCCCATCCACGAGGCGGTGGACCTCCGGGTCAATCGCCTGCACCGGCAGGCGGGTCGCGAGTTCGGCCAATCCCGACACGGGTCGCCCGCCGAAGCGCGCCTCGATCCCGTCGCCGTCGACCCGCATCCCGATCGGCTGCCACGACCCGCCCGCTTCGACACGACCTGTCAGTGTGAACTGCCCCGCTTCGCTTCGAATGAGCGTGTCGTTCCGGTTGGTGCGGAACGATCGCCCGCGACCCAGGAAGAAAATCGCCTCGAGCAAGCTGGTCTTGCCCGAGGCGTTCTGGCCGCTGATGAGGTTACAGCGGCGGTCGAATTCCAGCTCCGCGCGCTCGATGCATCGAAAGTCCGCGATGCCGAGCCTCTGCAGGCTCATCCGACGTCGACCATCCTCTAGAGCCTCATCGGCATCACGACGAAGCGCGCCCCGGCGTCGGCGCTCGAGCGGATCAGGCAGCTACTGTTGCCGTCCGTCAAGCTGACCTCGACTTCCGGCCCCTCGACCGCTGCCAGCGCATCGAGCAGATAGTTGACGTTGAAGCCAATTTCGAGCTCCGGGCCGTCGTACACGACCTCGAGCTCCTCCTCGGCCTCTTCCTGCTCCGGGTTATGCGACTGGATCACCAGCGCGTTCGGCTTCACCGCAAAACGGATGCCGCGGTATTTCTCGTTGGAAAGGATCGCGGCTCGTTGCAATGCTTGGCGCAAGTCTTCCCGGACCGCAGTCACCCGCAGGGGCGGATTGTTCGGAATGACGCGGCCATAGTCCGGGAATCTGCCGTCGATCAGCTTCGAAGTGAAGCGAATGTCGCCGATCTGGACGCGAACGTGGTTGCTGCCAATCGCCAGTTCCACATTCTCCTCGCCCGTTCCCAGAATGCGCTGCAACTCGAGCACGCCCTTGCGGGGCACGATCACCTGCTGGCCGGTGCGCGCTCCATCGGCAAGCTCGATCTCGCACAAAGCGAGCCGATGTCCGTCGGTCGCCACAGATCGCAGCATTTTCGAGGATGTTTCCAGCAACATGCCGTTCAGGTAATAGCGCACGTCCTGCTGCGCCATGGAGAAATGCGTCTTCTCGAGGAGGCGCCGGAAGTCCTTCTGAGGCAGGCTCACCGTCTGCTGGGCGTTGATCTCGTCGATGGTCGGGAACTCGGCCGCCGGCAGGCTCGTGAGCGTGAAGCGGCTCTTGCGGGCACGGACGACCATGCGCTCGCCTTCGAGCGTCAGCGTGATCTCCACGCCCTCGGGCAACGCGCGGCAGATGTCGAGCAGCTTGCGGCCCGGCACCGTCACGTCGCCGGCGCGCTGCACGTCGACTTCGGAGGCCGCGACGAGCTCGACTTCGAGATCCGTCGCCGTCACGGCGAGCCGGCCGCCCTTGGCCGACAGCAGGACGTTGGCGAGGATCGGCATCGTCTGCCGGCGTTCCACCACGCCGATCACAGACTGCAGCGGACCGAGGATCGCTTCGCGCTTCGCAATGATCTTCATCTGATGCTTCCGAAATAGATTCTCTTATTTGATTTCTCTACTACTGTTGTTTTTAGCATGCCCGCCCGCTGTGCAGAAAACTCTTTTCCCGAATCGCCGCCGCGACTTGCGTCAGGCGCAACCCTGCGGGCAACTGCCAGGATCCCTGTCGGCAGCCTGTGGAGGAAATGTGCAAGCCCAGCGGTGCACGGCTTGTCCACAGCCTGGCCACATCAACCCGCGAGCGTTCTCAACAGGTTCTGGTAATCCTCGTTGATGCGCGTCTGCGAGCTGCGCAGTTCCTTGATGACGCGACACGCGTGCAGCACCGTCGTGTGATCGCGCCCCCCGAAGGCGTCGCCGATCTCGGGCAGGCTGTGATTCGTGAGTTCCTTCGACAGCGCCATCGCCACCTGACGCGGCCGCGTGATCGAGCGACTGCGCTTCTTCGAGAGCAGGTCCGCCACGCGGATCTTGAAATACTCCGCGACCGTCTTCTGGATGTTCTCGATCGTGACCAGCCGCTCCTGCAGCGCGAGCAGGTCCTTGAGCGCTTCCTTCGCGAAATCCAGCGTGATCGGGCGGCCGGTGAACTGCGAATTCGCGATCACGCGGCGCAGCGCGCCCTCGAGTTCGCGCACGTTGGAGCGGATGCGCTTGGCGACGAAGAACGCGACTTCCTCGGGCAACTCGACGCGTCCCGCCGCGGCCTTGCTCATCAGGATCGCGACGCAGGTCTCGAGCTCGGGCGGCTCGATCGCCACGGTGAG
>CAZRKS010000286.1:0-3341 GCA_964600315.1 uncultured Steroidobacteraceae bacterium
CTCGACATGCCCGGCAACGTCACCTTCGCGTTCGACAGCGCGAAACTCAATCCCGAGTTCGACACGGTGCTGAACAACGTCGCGACGACGCTGGTCGAGTACAACAAGACCGTGATCCAGATCGCGGGCCACACCGACAGCACGGGTGCTCACGCATACAACATGAAGCTGTCAGCCGAACGCGCGAACAGCGTGAAGGCCTACCTCGCCAGCCAGGGCGTGCCGGCCAATCGCATGGTCACGATCGGCGTCGGCCCGGATTACCCGATCGCTGACAACTCGACCGCGGACGGACGCGCGCAGAACCGCCGCGTCGAGATCACGATCGTGCCGGTGACGCAGGAGAGCCTGGAGCAGGCGAAGAAGCAGGGGTGACGATCACGCCACCACGAGCTTGCGGAGCTTCTTGATCGCGTTCGCCTCGAGCTGGCGGATGCGCTCCGCCGACACGCCGTACTGGTCCGCGAGTTCGTGCAGCGTCGCCTTGGTCTCGCTCATCCACCGTGCGCGCAGGATCGCCTGGCTGCGGGCGTCGAGCTGAGACAGCGCGTCCGCGACCTTGTCGGTCACGTCGTCGTCCCACTCGGCGCGCTCGACTTCCACGGCCGGGTCCGCGTCCGGCGCGGGCAGGTAGGCCGACGGCGAGTAGGACTCCTCTTCGTCGTCCGCGTCCGGCGCCGGGTCGTACGACAGGTCGCGCGACGAGAGCCGACGCTCCATCTCCGTCACTTCGCTCGTGCTCACGCCGAGCTCGCGCGCCACCGTCTGCGTCTCCTCCGCGGTGAGCCAGCCGAGGTTGCGCTTGTACTTGCGCAGGTTGAAGAAGAGCTTGCGCTGCGCCTTGGTGGTGGCGATCTTCACCAGCCGCCAGTTGCGCAGCACGTATTCGTGGATCTCCGCGCGGATCCAGTGCACGGCGAACGACACCAGCCGCACGCCGACCGCGGGGTCGAAGCGCTTGACGGCCTTCATCAGGCCGACGTTGCCTTCCTGCACGATGTCGCCCAGCGGCAGTCCGTAGCCCGCGTAGCCGCGCGCGATGTGCACGACGAACCGCAGGTGCGAGAGCACCAGCTGCCGGGCGGCCTCGAGGTCGTTCTCGCCGCGGAAACGCGTGGCGAGCACGGTCTCTTCTTCGCGGCTCAGCACCGGGATGCGGCCGATGGCGTCGAAATACGCATCGAGGCTCCCGATCGGGCCCGTCAGGGCCAGTTCGGCAGGACTGCGGCGGACGAGAGCGGTGGTCGTCATGGTCTGGATGGGTCCTCCCCCGACATCGACTGCAGAGTTTAGCAGTCACGGCATTAGAGTGCTAAAGACCCATGAAGTTCCGCGCTCGAACCGGCAGGAATGAGGGGAAAAAACGAAGCAGAATAAGGCACTTAGAGAAGGAAGGCTAAAGGCTGTGGGCTGTGGGCTGTAGCCAGAAGGGCCGGTTCCGAGCCATAGCCCACAGCCTGTCGCCCACAGCCCATCACCTACTTCGGCTCTATCCCCCGCAGCTCCCGAGTCGCCGCGATGAACGACCCGAGCCAGCCGAGCAGGATGCCGCCGCCGACGAGCGCGACGCTGCCGCCGAAGCCGAGCCCTTCCAGGGTGAACCCGCTGCCGTACAGCCCGGCGATGCGCCGCACGGGATCGCTCAGGATCCCGATCACGACCGCCACGACGAGCCACGCCACCGTGCCGCCGCCGAGCCCGTACCAGACGCCGTTGTAGAGGAACGGCCGGCGCACGAAGGCGTCGCTGCCGCCCACGAGCTTGGTCACCTCGATCTCGTCGCGCCGGTTCTCGATGTCGAGCCGGATCGTGTTGCCGACGATGACCAGGATGCCGAGCGCGAAGAGCCCCGCCGCGAGCAGCACGACACGCTTCACGACATCGAGGATGGCGTTGAACCGGCTGACCCACTCGGTATCGAGCTGCACGACGTCGACGCCGCGCAGCTGCTTCAACTCGCCGGCGAGCGTCGCGACGTGCGCGGGGTCGCGGAACGATTCCGCCGGACGCACGATGAGCGCGTGCGGCAGCGGATTGTCCTCGAGCGCGTCGAGCGCCTCGCCGAATCCGGAGCTCTTCTTGAACTCGGCCAGCGCCTCGTCCGCCGTCACCAGCGTGACCTCGGAGACGTCGCGGCGCTTGCGCACGCGGTCGGCGACGGACTTCGCGTCCGCGAGACTCGCCGACTGCTTGAGGTAGACCGACACGTCGAGCGCGCCGCTCCAGCCGCCGCTCGCCGCGCGCACGTTCTGCACCAGCACGTGCAGGCACGCCGGCAGGGCGAGCGCGATGCCGATCACGAGCACCGTGAGCAGCGTCGAGAACGGCTTCTGCCAGAGCCGCCCGAGCGAGCCCACCAGCGTCTGCACGTGGCGTTCGAACCACTGCTTCATGGGTGTTCGCCGCGCGCGATGACGATCGACGGCAGCGGCGGCGGAGGTTCCGCGCCGTTCGCCACGCGGCCGCCCTCGATCACGACCCGCCGCACGCCGTAGCGCTCGATCAGGTGGACGTCGTGCGTCGCCACCAGCACCGTGACGCCGACCTCGTTGAAGCGCTTGAAGATGTTCATGATCTCGACGGCGAGATCCGGGTCGAGGTTGCCGGTGGGCTCGTCGGCGATGAGCAGCGACGGCTTGCCGACGATCGCGCGCGCAATGCCGACGCGCTGCTGCTCGCCGGTCGACAGCTCGATCGGGCGGTTCTGCTCGCGGCCGAGCAGCCCCACCTGGTCGAGCGCCGCGCGCACGCGCTTGGCGACTTCCGACTCGGGCTGCCCCGCGATCACCAGCGGCAGGCCGACGTTGTCGTACACCGGCCGGTCCATCAGGAGCTTGTGGTCCTGGAAGACGATGCCGATGTCGCGACGGAACGGCGGGATCTTCCGGCGAGGCAGGGTCGCCGTGTTCTTTCCGTTGACGACGAGCGTGCCGCGCGTCGGCCGCTCGATCAGCGCGATGAGCTTGAGCAGCGTGCTCTTGCCGGCGCCGGAGTGACCCGTGAGAAAGACCATCTCGCCGCGCTCGATGCCGAGCGTGAGGTCGCAGAGCGCCTCGCGGCCGTTCGGATAGCGCTTCCAGACGTTCTCGAAACGGATCATGCGGCCTCGCCGCCGGCGCGGCCCGGTGCGAGCACGGCGTCGACGAAGGTCTCCGCGTCGAACACGCCGAAATCCTCGGCCGACTCGCCGATGCCGACGAAGCGCAGCGGGATGCTGAGCCGGTCGGCGATGGCGAGCACGATGCCGCCTTTCGCCGTGCCGTCGAGCTTGGTGAGCACGATGCCCGTGACGCCGAGCGCTTCGTTGAACTGCTGCGCCTGCGCGAGCGCGTTCTGGCCCT
>CAZRKS010000287.1:0-3305 GCA_964600315.1 uncultured Steroidobacteraceae bacterium
CCGGCTTCCGCGTCCGGCTGCACGAGAAGGACCTGCGCATCTGCCGCGACATGGCGGCCCGCCACGGCGTGCGGCTCCCGGTCATCGAAGCGACGCTGCCCGAGTACCGGCAGCTGATCGAGCAGGGCCACGGCGACGAGGACATCTCGACGATCTTCCGGCTCAAGGAGGCGCTGTTTGCGCCTCCGGGCACGGCCGCAAGCGATCCGCCCAAGCGATGAGCGCGCAGCCGGCGCCGGCTGCCGACACGGAGGGACGCAGCTCCTACCTGCCCGACTTCTGCGAGCCGCGCGCCGTGCTCGCGATCGTCGTGGTGGCCGCGCTCGTCGCCTGCGTGCTGGCCCTCGCCCGGCACGGCGCACGCGGCGCGTTCCTGACCGAGCTCGCCCGCACCTCGGCCTACCTGCTCTGGACCGGCCTGCTCTGCGCGGCGGTGCTGTGCAAGGCGCGCCCGCGGCTCGAGCGCCTGCCGCTGCGGTCCGCCTCGGCCGGTGCGCTGGTGCTCATCGTGGGCACCGTCGCGGTCGTCTCCGAAGGCGTCTACTGGCTCGGGCAATGGTGGGACAACCGGCTCGGTGCCCCGTCCGGCATCTTCCCGGACCGGCACTGGCCCTTCCTGCTGCCGAACCTCGGCATCGCCGCCATCGTCGGCGCGCTCGCGCTGCGCTATTACTACGTCGCCGCCGAGTGGCGCCGCAGCGTCGAGCTCGAGGCCCGCGCACGGGTCCGTGCGCTGCAGGCGCGCATCCGGCCGCACTTCCTCTACAACAGCCTGAACACCGTCGCCGCGCTCACGCGTTCCGATCCTGCACGGGCCGAGGAAGCGATCGAGGATCTCGCCGACCTGTTCCGCGTCAGCCTGAGCGATTCCCGCGCCCAGATCAGCCTGCGCGAGGAACTCGAGGTGGCCCGCATCTACCAGCGCATCGAGCAGCTGCGGCTTGGGCCTCGGCTGCGGGTGCGCTGGCTGGTCGGCGAATTGCCGTCGCGGGCGATCGTGCCTAGCCTGCTCCTGCAGCCGCTGCTCGAGAACGCGATCGGCCACGGCATCGAACCGCTCACCGAGGGCGGCACCGTGACCGTCGAGGGACACGTCGACGGCGACGACGTGACGCTCGAGGTCAGGAACCCGGTGTCGCCCGTGGCACGGGCCGTGCGCCCGGGCAATCGCATGGCGCTCGACAACATCCGCCAGCGCCTCGAACTCGTGTTCCCGGGCCGATCGCAGGTCGAGGTGGTCGACTCGGGCGACGAATACCTGGTGCGGATCCGGTTTCCGCTGGCGCTCGGGGCGGGGGACTCCACGACGGGCGAGTGACAGGCGAGGGCCGGTCGGCGGACAATGCCGCCCGCCCATGCCGACGCCCTCCTCCACGCCCGACCCGCTGCGCGCCCTGATCGTCGACGACGAGCCGCCGGCCCGCGAGCGGCTGCGGCGCCTGCTGCACGAGATCGACGACGTCACCGTGGCCGGCGAGGCGGCGAACGGGCGGGAGGCGCTCGCGCTGTGCGCCGCGCTCGAACCCGACGTGGTGCTGCTCGACATCCGCATGCCCGGCATGGACGGCATCGAGGCGGCGCGCCACCTGAACGCGCTCGAGGAGCCGCCCGCCGTGATCTTCACGACGGCGCACGACGAGCACGCCCTCGAGGCGTTCGAGACGCAGGCCGTCGGCTACCTGCTGAAGCCGGTGCGGCTCGAGAAACTGGCGCGCGCCATCCGCCACGCCGCGCGCGTCGCGGGGCCGCAGCTGCAGCGCCTCGCCGAGCAGTCGCAGCTCGGCCGGCGCCGCTCGCAGATCTGCGCCCGCTTGGGCGAGCAGCTGCGCCTCATTCCGCTCGAGGACGTGCACTATTTTTCGGCCGGGCAGAAATACGTCACCGTGCGCCACCGCGGCGGCACCGATCTCATCGACGAGTCGCTGCGCGCGCTCGCCGAGGAATTCGCGCCCGACTTCGTGCGCATCCACCGCAATTCGCTGGTCGCCGTGCGACACGTCTCGGCTGTGGAGCGCGACGCGGAGGGCCACTACCTCGTGCGCTTCAAGGAGTGCGACGAGACCCTGCCGGTGAGCCGGCGCCACGCGGCGGAGACGCTGCGCCAGCTGCGAGGCGGGCACTGAGTGGACGACCGCGACGCATCGGAGCACCGTTTCTACGTGCGGCTCGGCGCCGTGCTGCTGCTCGCGGCCCTCGGCTGGCTCGTCTGGCGCATCGTCGCACCGCTGTGGCAGCCGCTGCTCTGGGCGACGCTGCTCGGCTCGCTGCTCGCGCCGTGGAACGCACGCCTGGCACGGCGGCTCGGCAACCGGCCGCGGCTCGCCAGTGCGATCACGACGCTCGCCACCATCCTGCTGTTCATGCTGCCGGTCGCGATCGTCGCCGGCTCCGTCGCTGCGCAGGCGGCGCAGCTGCTCGGCCGGCTGAACGAGATGGGCCCGCCGGCCGGCGGCGTCGGGTCGCTCGACCTCGGTCACGTCTCCTGGCTGCAGACGCCCCTCGACTGGCTGAGTGAACGCACGGGGATCACCAGCGTCCAGGTGCAGGACTGGCTCGTCGCGGCGAGCAAGCACGTCCTGCAGTTCCTCGCTTCGTCGGGCGGAAATTTTGTGCTCGGCGCGCTCGGCACGCTGGTGAGCTTCCTGCTCATGCTGTTCGTGCTGTTCTTCGTGCTGCGCGACGGTCCCGAGCTCGCGCAGAAGGTCGTGCGCATGCTGCCGATCGAGGAGCGGCGCCGGACGCAGCTCTGGCAGCACCTCGCCGAGGTCACGCGCGCGGTGTTCATGGGCATCGGGCTCACGGCGCTCATCCAGGGCACGCTGGTCGGCATCGGCTTCTGGATCAGCGGACTGCCCTCGCCGCTCGTGTTCGGCGTGCTCGCGGTGCTGTTCGCGCTGGTGCCGCTGGTCGGCACGATCATCGTGTGGGGCCCGGGCGCGGCGCTGCTCGCGCTGCACGGCGACTACGGGCACGCGACCTTCCTCGCCCTGTGGGGCGTGATCGCCGTCGGGATGGTGGACAATTTCCTGCGCCCGCTGCTGATCTCCGGACGCGCCGCCGTGCCCACCCTCGCCGTTTTCCTGGGCGTCATGGGCGGGATCTCGGCGTTCGGATTCATCGGCCTGTTCGTCGGACCGATCGTGCTCGGGCTGCTCGTGGCGCTGTTCCGCTACGAGAACGAGGTGCTCGACGCCGGCGGCACCGTCCCGTGAGCCGGCCTGTCCCGGAGTCCATCGTGCCACCCGCCCTACGCATCGCCACCCGCCGCAGCAAGCTCGCCCTCTGGCAGGCCGAGCACGTCGCCG
>CAZRKS010000288.1:0-3285 GCA_964600315.1 uncultured Steroidobacteraceae bacterium
GAACCTGACGCCGAAGCAGATGAAGGCGATCGTGACCCGCGCCGGTCCCGGCACCAAGCTCGTCTGCCTCGGCAACATTGCGCAAATCGACACGCCCTACCTGTCCGAGACCACTTCGGGCCTGACCTACGTCGTCAACCGCTTCCGCGGCTGGCCGCACTATGGGCACGTCACGCTGATGCGTGGCGAACGCTCACGTCTCGCCGACGTCGCCTCGGAGACCCTTTGAGTCACATCGAGCGGGCGGCCAGGGAACCCGGACGGCCGCTCGGCGGTCGAATCGCCGGATGATGCCCCGTTTCCTTCGCCTGCTTCCCACGCTGCTGCCGGGCCTCGTGCTCGCGGCCCGTCTCGGCGCGCCGTCCACGGCGCTCGCCGAGGACGTGACGGACCAGTTGCCGGAGATGGGCACCGCCGCGCAGTCGACGCTCAGCGTCGAGGACGAGAATCGCATCGGCCGCATGGTGATGCGCGGGCTGCGCGAGTCCGGCCGCATGGTCGAGGATCCCGAGACCACCGAGTACCTGCAGTCGCTCGGCCACCGGCTGTCGAGCCTGGCGCGCGAGGGCAATCGCGAGTTCAATTTCTTCCTCGTCAACGACCCGACCATCAACGCCTTCGCGCTGCCGGGCGGCTACGTCGGCATCCACTCCGGGCTGCTGCTCGAGACGCGGGACGAGAGCGAACTGGCGGGCGTCTACGCGCACGAAATCTCGCACGTCACGCAGCGGCACATTGCGCGCAGCATCGAGAACAGCTCGCGCTCGAACCTCGTGTCGACCGCCGCGACGCTCGCTGCGATCCTCCTGTCGGCCGTGGCCGGCGTGCCGTCGGACGCGACGATGGGCGTGATCGCCACGGCGCAGGGCCTCGCCGCGCAGTCGCAGATCAACTTCACGCGCGAGAACGAGTACGAGGCCGACCGGGTCGGCATCGGCCTGCTGGCCGGCGCGGGCTTCGATCCGAACTCGATGGCCTCGTTCTTCGAGGAAATGGGCCGGCGCACGCAGCTCAGTTCTGACTGGGTCCCGGAGCTGCTGCGCACGCATCCGGTCACCAGCGCGCGCATCGCGGAAGCCAAGGGGCGTGCCGCGCAGTACCCGCCCGTCCAGCCCCACGACTCGATGAGCTATGCGATCACGCGCGAGAGGGTGCGCGTGCTCACCACGCCGACGGGCGCCGATCCCCGCGAGTACTACGCGTCCGTGAGCAGCAACGAGCCGGACGCCTCCGTCGCGCAGGTCTACGGCAAGGCGCTCGCCCAGATGGTGGCGGGCGATCCGGCGGCCGCCCTGCCCACGTTTGCGCGGCTGGTCGCGGCTCACCCCGAGGTCCTGCAGTTCCACACCGCGCTCGGGCAGGCGCAACTCGCCACCGGTCAGACGAAAGCGGCGCTCGACACCCTCGAGCGCGCCCGGGTGCTCGCGCCCCGCAACATCCCGGTCACCATTCGCTACGCCGAGGCGCTGCTGCAGGCCGAGCGGCCGAAGCGGGCCCACGAGGTGCTGCTCGATCTCTTCAACAACGTGCCGCCGACGCAGGAGCAGATCCGCCTGACCGCCATTGCGGCGAATGCGGCCGGTGACGTGTCGGACGCCTACTCCTACATGGCCGAATACCACATCATGGGCGGCGACCTGCCGCTCGCCGTCAACCAGCTCGAACTCGCGCTCTCGGTGCCTTCGATCACCGACGTGCAGCGCGCCCGCTACGTTGCCAGATTGAAGGAACTGCGCGAGGCGTTGCCACCCCGCGGCGTGCGCGGACCGCAGCCTCAGGGCTCCGGCAGCGGCCGGGATCTGAGGGGTTGACGGGCATCCTGTAGAATCGCCGCCCGCGACGGATCACCCGCCGCGCTGGAGTTTTCCTGATGACCCTGTCCGACAAGGCTATGCCGCGCCTGCTGGCCCTCCTGTGCCTCGCCTCCTGCCTCGGCGGCTGCGCCACGACGGGCGCGCGCAGCCCCGCCGATCCGCTCGAGCCGATGAATCGCGGCGTCTACCAGTTCAACGACGCGATCGACCGCGCGGCGCTCAAGCCGGCCGCGAAGGCCTACCGCGACTATGTGCCCTCGCTGGTGCAGATCGGCGTGGGGCACTTCTTCACCAACCTCTCGTATCCGGGAACGATCCTGAACCAGCTGCTGCAGGGCAAGCTCATCGCGGCCGGCCAGGACACGGCGCGCTTCGTGATCAACAGCACGCTCGGCTGGGGCGGCCTTTTCGACGTCGCCTCCGGCGCGCACCTGCCGGAGCACGACGAGGACCTCGGACAGACGCTCGGGAAGTGGGGCGTTCCCGCGGGGCCGTATCTCACCATCCCCGCCCTCGGGCCGTCCTCGCTGCGCGACTTCCCCTCGAGCGTCGCGACGCGCTTCCTGGAGCCGCTCTACTGGTTCGATGTCGGCAACGCGCGGTGGGGATCGCTGGCGCTGGACGTGGTCGACACGCGGTCGCGCCTGCTCGCCATCGATCCGACGCTCGAGCACGTGTTCGACAAGTACGCGTTCATCCGCGACGCCTACCTGCAGCGCCGGCAGTACCAGGTTTACGACGGCAATCCTCCCGAAGAGCCGCTCGACCCGGAGATGCAGGAAGCCATAGAAGAAGCGGACAAGGTACTGCCGCCGCCGCACTGACTGCGCACGGCCCTGCGAGCCTCAGCGGCCGAGCAGCAGGTCCTCGAGATCGGAGATCCGCGCGATCGCCAGCATCTGGGCTGGAATGCCTTCGAAGCGCAGGCTCTGGCCGGACTCCTGCGCGATCGCGAGCCACTCGACGAGCACGGCGACGCCGGCGCTGTCGCCCGACTCGACGCGCGAAAGATCGAGCACCGTTGCCCGACTGCGCGCCAGCAGCTCGGCGCCGGTGCGGAGCGCATTCGCCGCGGTCGCGAACGTGAGTTCGCCGCTGGCGACGCAGCGCTCCGGTCCGCCCGGTTCGATCGCGAATCGGGGCATCGTCAGCCGGCCTTGGCCGGCGCCTTCGATGCGGCCGGCGCCGGCGCCTTGCCGCCCGCCGCGTTCTCGGACTCGAGCCGCTGGATCACGGCATCGAGACCCTTGGCCTCGATCTCGGCGCCGAAATCCGTGCGGAAATTCTTCACGTAGGACACGCCCTCGATCGTGACGTCCCACGCCTTCCAGCCCTGGGGCGTGCCGCGCATGCTGTAGTTCACCGGGACCGGCGTGCCGTTGTCGCGCTTGACCTCGGTGCGCACCGTGGCGCTGTTCGCGGCCGGGTCGCCCTTGAACGGCAGGATCGTCAGGCGATCGGCCGTGAAGTC
>CAZRKS010000289.1:0-3282 GCA_964600315.1 uncultured Steroidobacteraceae bacterium
AAGGACGTGCTGCTCAAATACGGTGTGTTCCTGCAGTCGATCTTCGACTTCGTCGTGGTCGCGGCCGCCATCTTCATGGCGATAAAGGCGATCAACCGGCTGAAGGCACCGCCGCCGGCAGCCGCACCCGCGGCCCCGCCCGCCGACGTCGTGCTGCTCACGGAGATCCGCGACCTGTTGAAGAAGTGATCGCCAGCCGTGGCGCCTGACTAGAGGCGCGCGAACGCGTCGCGCGTCAGGTTCTCTGGCGCGCCGTCGGTGCAGGCGACGTCGTCCTCGATGCGGATTCCGCCGCAGGGACGCAGCCGCTCGACGGCGTCCCAGCGGATGTGCCGGCCCTGTGCGCCGGCACGGGCCTCGTCGAGCAGCAGGTCGATGAAATAGATCCCGGGCTCGACCGTGACCACGAAGCCGGGCTCGAGCCGCCGCGTGAGCCGCAGAAAGGGTTGACCGGGCGGACGCGGGATCTCGGTGCCGGCCGCATCGCCCGCGAGTCCCGCCACGTCGTGCACCTGCAGGCCGAGCAGGTGGCCGACGCCGTGCGGAAAGAACACGCTCGAGATTCCGGTCGCGACGGCCTCCTCGGCGCTGCAGCTGACGATCCCGGCGTCGGCCAGCAGGGCGGCGATCCGCCGGTGCGCGAGGAGGTGGACCTCGCGATAGTCAGTGCCCGGCCGGATCGCGTCGCACAGCTCGAGCTGCAGAGCGTCCATGCGGGCCACGAGCGCACGGAACTCGCCGTCCGCCGCGGCATAGGTGCGCGTGATGTCCGCGGCGTAACCACGGAACTGGGCGCCGGCGTCGATGAGAAACGAACGTCGAGGGCCGCCGCGTTCGTGGGCGAGGTGCTGATAATGCAGGACCGCCGCGTTGGCGTCGAACGCGACGATGTTGCCATAGGGCAGTTGCTGGTCGCTCTGGCCGACGGCGGCGCAATAGGCGAGGTGGGCGTCGAACTCCGAGGCCCCTCCGTGGAAGGCGTCGCGTGCAGCGAGGTGACCACGGGCCGCGAGTTCGGAGGCACGCCTCAGGCACTCGAGTTCGTAGGGTGTCTTGACGGCACGGGCGTAGTGCAATTGGTGCAGCAGCCCTGCGGGGTTGATCGCCGCGAAGCCCCACTCCGCGAAGGCCGGCGGGCACTCGCCGATCACGGCGATGCGGCGTCCCTCGAGGCCGAGCAGGCGGCGGGCACGATCCGGGTCGCGCAACACCTCGAGACGGAACTCGCGGAGCCACGCGCCGGTCGGCAGGGCCGGCGGCCTGTGCCAGTAGTCGGCGGGCTGGTGAAAGGCGAGCAGCGGCGCGGCGCCCGGGACATAGGCGACGAAGCTCTGCTGGACGTCCGTCAGCGGCACCCACTGCTTGAAATGCGGATTGACCCGGAAGGGGTAGCTGTGGTCGTCGAGAAACGCATAGCCGGCCGCCCCGGAATAGAGCGCAATGCCGTCGAGGTCGTGTGCGGCAAGCGCCTCGTCCATGCGCCGCCGCAGTTCGGTGAGATGGGCCGGGTAGAGCGAGTCGAGAACGTCGTTCATCGGGGCACCTCGGCGCGGGCCGGAGGCCGTCATCTTGCCCAAGATGGCTCGTTGTCGCCATTCAGAGACAGTTCCGGGGGGCTCGCCGGGCGGACACGAACCCTAAAATTCCCGTCGCGCAATTGCCGGGCCCGGGCCCAGGCTCCCCCGGGCGATTGCTGATCGATCTTTCCGTCCCATCACCACGGGGTATTGAACATGAACTCGAAGATTGCTCTCGCTGCCGCCCTCGCCGCCCTGGCCCTCGCTGGCTGCGCCAAGAAGGAAGAGGCCGTCGAGGCCACCCAGGAAGCCGCCGAGCAGGCGGGCCAGGCCGCCGACGCCGCCGTTGACGCCGCCGCTGCGGCCACCGACGCGGCCGCCACGGCTGCTGCTGACGCCGCGGCCGGCGCTGCCAGCGCCGCCACGGACGCCGCCGCGAGCGCCGCGAGCGCCGCTGGCGAGGCGGTGGGCGATGCCGCCGCTGCCGCCGGTGACGCCGCTGCCGCTGCGGGCGACGCCGCCCAGCAGGCCGGCCAGGCCGTGCAGGAAGCGACCAAGCAGTAATCGGTCGCTCAGCGCAAGCTGATCGGGAAGGGCGGGTCCCGGCCGGGGCCCGCCCGACCTCAGGAAAGCTCACCGGCCCCGGGCGCCCGGCCCGGCGAACCCCAGCAGGAGGCTGGTTCGAGAACGGTGCCTGTCACGCTGCGAGACGCGCGCGACTCCGAGCACGACCGCGAGTGGATTCGAGCGGTCTACCGGGACTATCTGTCCGAACTGTCCGCCGGCAAGTCCGGCATCTTCCCCGCCCTCGGCGAGTGGCCCGTCCGCGAAGGCGAATTCCTCGCCGGCTGGTTCAGCGACGCGAGCGCGCATCCCTTCGTGATCCTCAAGGACGGCACGCGCGTCGGCTTTGCGCTCGTCAGCCGACCGGCAGCCTTTGCGAGACGCGGCTCCGACTTCCGCATGGCCGAATTCTTCGTCGTGGACCAGGCGCGACGCCATGGCGTCGGCGCGGGTGCGGCGGCGTTGCTCTTCGCCCGCTTCAACGGCGACTGGGAAGTCGTCGAGGACGAGCAGAACCGGCCGGCGCTCGGCTTCTGGCGTCGTGTCATCGGCCGCCACACGGGCGGGCGCTACACGGAGACGCGCTCGGCCGGCGAAGTGCGGCACCGCTTCCGGACGCTGGCGCGGCCGCCCGTCGCGTCGGCCTGATTTCCTAGCCGCGAACCGACCGGCGTCGGGCCGGCGCCGCCGAGTGCGCTGCCCGCTCCAGCGCACGCCGCAGGTACTGGCCGGTGTGCGAACCGGGCGTGCGCGCCACGTCCTCCGGAGTTCCGGCCGCCACCACGTACCCGCCTCCATCGCCGCCCTCCGGGCCGAGGTCGATGACCCAGTCGGCGGTCTTGATGACGTCGAGGTTGTGCTCGATCACGACGATCGTGTTGCCTTCGTCGCGCAGGCGTGCGAGCACGCCGAGCAGCTGCTCGATGTCGTGGAAGTGCAGGCCCGTGGTCGGCTCGTCGAGGATGTAGAGCGTGCGGCCGGTCGCGCGCTTGGCGAGTTCGCGGGCGAGCTTCACGCGCTGCGCCTCGCCGCCCGACAGCGTCGTCGCATTCTGGCCGAGGCGCACGTAGGACAGCCCCGTCTCGAGCAGCATGTCGAGCCGCGACTGCAGCGCCGGGACGTTGCGGAAGAACGCGGCCGCGTCCTCGACGGTCATCTCGAGGACCTCGTGGATGTTGCGGCCCTTGTAGCGGATCTCGAG
>CAZRKS010000290.1:0-3247 GCA_964600315.1 uncultured Steroidobacteraceae bacterium
CTCCTGCTGCTGGGCCTCCGTGCCGTATTTCACGAGCGTCTCCATGTTGCCGGTGTCGGGCGCGTTGCAGTTGAACACCTCCGGCGCCCACATCACGCGGCCCATGATCTCGGCGAGCGGCGCGTACTCGAGGTTGGTGAGTTCGCCGCCGTGATCGTGCGGGAAGAACAGGTTCCAGAGACCCGCGGCGCGTGCCCGTTCCTTGAGGTCCTCCATGCGCGCGGGCGTGCGCCAGGGATGCGGTGAAGCCGCGAGTTCCTCCGCGTACCGCTGCTCGACCGGGTAGACGTGCTCGTTCATGAAGGACTCGAGCCGCGCGCTGAGGTCCTTCACCTTTTCGCTGTGTTCGAACTGCATGCTCAGGACTCCCGCGACCCTGCGCCGGCAGCCGGGCCGCGCGGGGATACGCGATTGCGCAGCCGGCGGAAGATCAGGGATCATACCGTGACGCGCAACCTGGCGGCATGGCACCGCATTTCGGGAGACGGGTCGATGGACATCAAGGGCAAGGTGGCGGTCGTCACGGGAGGCGCTTCCGGCATCGGGCAGGCGGTCGCACGCGCGATCGCGGCGAAGGGCGGCAAGGTCGCGATTTTCGACCTGAACGAGGCTGCGGGGCTCGCGCTCGCGCAGGAACTGGGTGCCGGTGCGATCGCCGTCCCGGTGAACGTCGCGGACGACGCCTCCGTTGCGGCCGGCATTGCGCGTGTCATGGACGCCTTCGGCGCGATTCACGTCTGCGTCAACTGCGCCGGCGTCGCCAGCGGGGCGAAGACCTACGGCAAGGACGGCCCGTTCCCGCTCGCCGACTGGAACCGCACCCTCGGCATCAACCTCACGGGCACGTTCCAGGTGATCCGCCTGTGCGCCGAACAGATGGCGAAGAACGCCCCGCTGAACGCCGACGGGGTGCGTGGCGCGGTGATCAACACAGCCTCCGTCGCGGCCTTCGACGGCCAGATCGGCCAGGCGGCCTACAGCGCGAGCAAGGGTGGCATCGTCGGCATGACGCTGCCGATCGCGCGCGACCTCGCGGCGCTCGGCATCCGCGTGAACACCATCGCGCCCGGGCTCATCGACACGCCGCTCTTCGCGTCGCTGCCCCCCGAGGTGGTCGACGGGCTCGCCAAGTCCGTGCTGTACCCGAAGCGCCTCGGCCGGCCGGAGGAGATCGCGCACCTCGCGGTCTGCCTGATCGAGAACGACTACATCAACGGCGAGACGATCCGCATCGACGGCGGCATCCGCATGCAGCCGCGCTGACCGGGTCCGCACCGTGGGACCGCTGACCGGACTGCGCGTCGTCGAACTCGAGGGCCTCGGGCCGGCGCCGTTCTGCGGCATGATGCTCGCCGACATGGGCGCCGAGGTGATCTCGATTGCCCGGCACTCGTCGCCCGCAAGCCGCGCGGCGCACATCAGCGAGCGCGGCAAGCGCTCGATCGCACTCAATCTCAAGGCACCCGAGGGCGTCGAGGCCGTGCTCAGGCTCTGCGCGACGGCGGGCGTCCTGATCGAGGGATTTCGCCCGGGCGTGATGGAGCGCCTCGGCCTCGGGCCGGAGATCTGCCTCGCGCGGAACCCGCGGCTCGTCTACGGTCGCATGACCGGCTGGGGACAGACCGGGCCGCTCAGGGACGTGGCGGGCCACGACATCAACTACATCGCGCTCTCGGGCGCGCTGCACGCGATCGGCCGCGCGGGCGAGCGACCGGTGCCGCCGCTCAACCTGGTGGGCGACTTCGGCGGCGGCGGCATGTTCCTCGCGTTCGGCGTGCTGTGCGCGGTGTTCGAAGCCGAGCGGTCGGGGCGGGGGCAGGTGGTCGACGCGTCGATGGTCGAGGGCGCGGCCGCCCTGATGCACATGATGCATTCGATGCGGGCGCAGGGTTTCTGGCAGGACCGCCGCGGCGCCAACCTGCTGGATGGCGCCGCCCATTTCTACGACACGTACGAAACCGCCGACGGCCGCCATGTCGCGATCGGCTCGATCGAGCCGCAGTTCTACCGGCTGCTCGTCGAACTGACCGGCGTGGACGCTGCGGAGTTCGCGCCGCAGATGGACCCGGCGCGATGGCCGGCGCTCAAGGAGCGCCTCGCGGCCGTGATGCGCACGAAGACCCGGGACGAATGGTGCTCGATCATGGAGGGCACCGACGTGTGCTTCGCGCCGGTGCTGTCGATGGCCGAGGCGCCGCGGCATGCGCACAACGTGGCGCGCGGCAGCTTCATCGAGGTCGCGGGCGTGGCGCAGGCGGCGCCGGCCCCGAGGTTCGACCGCACGCCATCGGCGACACCGCAGGCGCCGCGGCCGGTCGGGGCCGACACGGTCGCGGTACTGCGCGACGCGGGCTACAGCGAGGCTGAGATCGAAGGGCTCCGCGCGGGAGGCGCCCTCGCCTGAACGACGCGCCGTCCGGGCCACCGCCCCGGTACGGTCGCTAGGGCATGACCTTCGGCTGCGGCGCCTGTTTCGCGGCGTCATCCACCCAGCCGCCGCCGAACGCCTTGTACAGATCGACGTGCGCGAGCAGCCGGTCGCGCTGGCCCTGACTGTAGAGCAGTTCGGCGTTGAAGAGCGAGTTCTCGGCGTCGAGCACCTCGAGGTAGCTCGAGTAGCCGCCCTCGTAGCGCTTGCGCGCCAGCCGCGCGTAATCGCGCAGCGCCTCGACCTGCTGGCGCTGGGCGTCGGTGCGCTCGCTGGTCTTCTGAACCGCGATGAGCGCGTCGTCGGCGTCTGCGAAGGCGCGCTGCACGGTCCGCTCGTAGTTCGCGAGCAGCTGCGCCCGCCGCGCGTCAGCCTGCTCGTTGCGGCCGACGTTCGCGCCGCCCTGGAAGATCGGGCCCGTCACCTGTCCGGCGTAGCTCCAGGTGCCGGAGCCGTCGTCGAACAGGGCGCCGAGGTCGAGGCTCGCGACGCCGAGCAGGCCGGTGAGCGAGATCGACGGGAAGTAGAGCGCGCGCGCGGCGTTCACGCGCGCGTTTGCCGCAATCAGCGCCTGCTCCGCCGAGACCACGTCGGGTCGCTGCGCGAGGATGTCCGACGGCAGGCCCGCGGGTATGGCAGGCGTTTCGAGATCCATCAGCGGGCGGCCGCGCACGACCGGGCCGGGATTGCGGCCGAGCAGGACCGACAGCGCATTCTCCTGTCGCGCGATCTGCTGCTGCAGCACGGGGACCGCGGCGGCGGCGACTTCGTACTGGTAGCGGGCCTGCGAGAGCTCGACCTTCGAGATCACGCCGCCCT
>CAZRKS010000291.1:0-3241 GCA_964600315.1 uncultured Steroidobacteraceae bacterium
GGCGTGCGCGCGACCTCGGTGCACCCGATGTTCGGCCCCGACACCGAACTGCTCTCCGGCCGTCACGTCATCTTCATCGACCTGGGCGACGCCGGCGCGCTCGAGGAGGCGCGGTCCCTGTTCGCCTCGACGATGGCGGACCTCGTGGTGATGGGTCTCGACGAGCACGATCGCCTGATCGCCTTCGTCCTCGGGCTGTCGCACGCGCTCAACATCGCGTTCTTCACGGCGCTCGTCGAGAGCGGGGAGGCGGCGCCGCGGCTCGCGCGCATGTCGAGCACCACGTTCGACGCACAACTCGACGTGGCCACGCGCGTGGCGGCCGAGAGCCCGGACCTGTACTACGAGATCCAGAGCCTGAACGCCTACGGCGAGGAGTCGCTCGTGGCGCTGCGCAACGCCGTCGAGCGGCTGTATCGCTCGGTGCACGAGCACGACCCGCAGAGCTTCGTCGAGATGATGCGCCTCGGGAACGAGTACCTGCGCGTGCGGCAGGCCGCGCGCGAGGCGACGGCTTAGCGCTGGCGGGACATCAGCAGCAGGAACAGAGGGACGCCCACGAGCGCGGTGAGCGCGCCGACGGGCAGCTGACGGGGGGCGATCAGCACGCGGGCCGCGAGGTCGGCCGACATGAGCAGGACGCCGCCGGCGAGGGCTGCGGCGGGCAGCACCTTGCGGTTGTCGGAACCGAGCGCGAGTCGCGCGAGGTGCGGCGTCACGAGGCCCACGAAGCCGATGCTGCCGGCCGCGCTCACGGCCGCGCCGGTGAGCACCGAGCTCAGCACGAACAGCAGGACCTGGAACCGCGTGACGTTCATACCGACGCTCGCAGCCTGTGTTGCGCCGCGCGCGAGCACGTTCAGGTGCCGGCCGAGTGCCGTGCCGGCGAGCGTCGCGGCGGCGAGCAACGCCAGCAGTCCCGGCCAGCGCTGCGTCTGCGAGAGGTCGCCCAGCAGCCAGAACACCATCCCCCGCAACCGCGTGTCGTCGCTCAGGGCGAGCAGCAGGCTCACGACCGATCCAGCGCCCGCCGCGACGACGATGCCGGTGAGCAGCAGGCGCGTCGGCGTCCAGCCTCCCGGTCCCTGCGCGAGCGCGAAGACGACGAGGCAGGCGCCGAAGGCGCCGAGTGCGGCCGCGGCATCGACACCGGCGGCGGGCAGGCCCGCGAGGATGGCGAGGAGCGCGAGCACAGAGGCGCCGCCGGAGACGCCGAGGACGTAGGGATCCGCCAGGGGATTGCGCAAGAGGACCTGCAGCAGGGCGCCGGACAGTGCGAGCAGTCCGCCCACGGCGAAGGCCGACGCCGCGCGGGGCAGTCGCAGGTCGAGCACGACGTCGCGTGCCATCGAGGGCTCGCCGCTCTGCAAGGCTCGCGCCAGGTCGCCGAGCGTCGTCGGCACGCTCCCCGACGTCAGGGACAAGACGAGCACGGCGGCTCCGGCCGCGAGGACCAGCGCGAAAACGGCGGCAGTGGGGGGATTTCGAGGCATGCGCGGCGGCTCGTCGTCCCGGCAGCGTAAAGGGCCATTTCGTCCCGCCACAAGGCGGATCCGGGCGCGACCGCTTGGACCCGCGCCGCCCGATGTGAAAAAATGAGTGCGGACCGGAGCTTACGCCACCATGTCGGATTTCATCGACGCCCAGGGATTTCGCGCCAACGTCGGGATCGTGCTGATCCGCGACGGCGGCGAGGTTTTCCTCGGCAGTCGCAGCGATGGACGCGGCTGGCAGTTCCCGCAAGGTGGCGTCCGCCGGGAGGAGTCTCCCGAGCAGGCCCTGTTCCGGGAGTTGCGCGAAGAGATCGGGCTCGGGCCCGAGCACGTCGAGGTGCTGGCCAGTACGCGGACGTGGCTGCGGTACCGGCTGCCTCGCCATTTCATCCGGCGCCGCTCGCGGCCGCTGTGCATCGGGCAGAAGCAGCGCTGGTTCCTGCTGCGCATGCTGGGGGACGAGGCGAGCCTGCGTTTCGACCTGACCGAGCGGCCGGAATTCGACGACTGGCGCTGGGTCGACTACTGGTCGCCGGTCCGCGAGGTCGTTTATTTCAAGCGCAAGGTCTACGCGCGGGCGCTCGACGAACTCGGCCGGCAGGTGTTTCCGGACGGCCTGCCGCCGCTGCCCGAGTGGTGGTCCGAGTCGGTACTTCGGCCACCGCTCCCCACCCGCGGCCTGGGTCGCCGGACTCGCGGCGAGACGCCTGCTGCGCCCGTCACGGCGGCCGAAGAGTGACCGATCCGGTCCCGGGCCCGCACCGGCAGCCCGGCTGGCGCCGCGCGCTGCTGGTCGTCGCGATCGCCGTCGCGACGCTGCTCGCATTCGGCGTGGGTTACCAGCGTGGGCAGATCGCGGCCGGCCTCGATGCGGCGCGCGTCTCGCGCGAGCGGCGCCTGCTCGAGGACCAGGTGGCCCGGCTCGAGGACGACAACTCGAAGCTCAATGCGCGGGTGGCCGAGCTCGAGATGGCACGCCGCCTGGATCGTGACGCCTACGGCCAGGTCGAGCGCACGCTCGGCAACCTGCAGTCGAAGTTGTCACGCCAGAACGACGACCTCGCTTTCTACAAGAGCATCGTCTCGCCCGCCGACGGCGTGCAGGGCCTGCGCATCCAGCGCTTCGAGATCGTGGCGGGCGAGGGCCCGCGCGACTTCGACGTCAAGGTCACGCTCGTTCAGGCGATGCGGCAGGACAGCGTCGTGTCGGGCCTCGTCCAGGTCATCGTGCACGGCATGCAGGGCGACCGGCCGGCGCGCTACTCGGTCGGCGAGCTCGTCGGCCAGCCGCGCGCGCAGCTGCCGTTCTCGTTCCGTTATTTCCAGACCGTCGAGCAGCAGATCGCACTCCCCGAGGGGTTCCAGGCGTTCGAGGCCGAGGTCCAGGTGCGGTCGAGCAAGCTGCGCTTCCCGATGCAGCAGCGCTTCCCGTGGAAGGTGGCCGACGGCGCGCTCGCCGAGGTGCCAGCCGACGAGCCGGAAGTCGCGCCCGGGGCGACGCGCCGCTGAGTGCCCGGCTGGAATGGTAGAATCCGACCCCCAGGCAACGGGCAGTGCGGAGCGACCCACGATGGCCATCCCCCAGGAGACCGCGGAAGCCGGCTTCGAGCCGGTGCTGATCTTCACCGATTCGGCCGCGGTCAAGGTGAGCGAACTGATCCGCGAGGAAGGCAACCCCAACCTCAAGCTCAGGGTGTTCGTCTCGGGCGGCGGCTGCTCGGGCTTCCAGTACGGCTTCACGTTCGACG
>CAZRKS010000292.1:0-3217 GCA_964600315.1 uncultured Steroidobacteraceae bacterium
TGAGCTTGTCCTGCAGGTAGCCGCGCAGCACGCCGTCCTCGATGAGCGTCGTGCAGCCGGTGGGCGTGCCCTCGTCGTCCACGTTGAGCGAGCCGCGGCGCGTGGCGAGCGTGCCGTCGTCGACCACGGTGACGCCGCGCGCCGCCACCTGCTGGCCGACGCGCCCGGAGAAAGCCGAGGTGCCCTTGCGGTTGAAGTCGCCTTCGAGCCCGTGACCCACCGCCTCGTGCAGCAGCACGCCGGGCCAGCCGGGGCCGAGCACCACGGTCATCGCGCCGGCCGGGGCCGGGATCGCCTCGAGGTTCACCTGCGCGGCGCGCACGGCCTCGCGCACCAGTTCCCGCCAACGCTCGCCAGCGAGGAACTCGGTGTAGGCGAAGCGCCCGCCGCCGCCGGCGTAGCCCTGCTCGCGCCGCCCGTCCTGCTCGATGATCACCGAGACATTGAGCCGCACCAGCGGACGCACGTCGGCCGCGAGCGTGCCGTCGCTCGCCGCGACGAGGATCGTCTCGTGCGACGCGCTCAGGCTCGCCATCACCTGCCGGATGCGCGCGTCGAGGCCACGGGCCTCGCGGTCGATCGCCTCGAGCAGGCGGACCTTGTCGGCGTCGTCCAGCGTCTCGACGGGGTCGACCGGCAGGTAGAGCCCATGGCCGCCCTGTGCCCGCCAGGCCTGCAGCGAGCCGCCCGTGCCCGAGCGGGCGATGGCGCGCGCCGCGTGCGCGGCCTCGAGCAGCGCCGGCAGCACGACCTCGTCGGAATAGGCGAAGCCCGTCTTCTCGCCGGAGAGCGCGCGTACGCCGACGCCCTGGTCGATGCTGTGCGCTCCGTCCTTCACGATGCCGTCCTCGAGCGCCCAGGACTCCTCGCGGATCAGCTGGAAGTAGACGTCGGCATAGTCGACCGCGTGCCCCATCACGTCGCCCAGGATGCGGGCCACCCGGTCCTCGTCGAGGCCGGCGGGCGCGAGCAGCGCCGCGCGTGCGATCGCGAGCGGGTCGCGCGACGCGCCGGGCAGCACCCAGGCCTGCGGCGCGAACAGGGCGGGCGGGATCGCGGGTCTCGGGCTGGTCACGGCATCAGTCGCCTGTGGTCGACGGAGGGGAAATTCTGCCTGACCTCGCGCTGGCGGACGAGGTCGACGTCGGCGCTGACCACCCCCGTGCCGCGGGGCAGTCGCGCGAGCACGCGCCCCCAGCAGTCCACGACCATCGAGTCGCCGTAGGTCTCGCGCCCATTCTCGTGAAAGCCCGACTGGGCCGGCGCCACGAGGTGGCACAGGTTCTCGATCGCCCGGGCGCGCAGCAGCGTCTCCCAGTGCGCCCGGCCGGTCGGCGCCGTGAAGGCAGACGGCAGGCAGAACCACTCCGCGCCCATCGCCAGCAGTCGCCGGAAGAGTTCCGGAAAGCGCACGTCGTAGCACACGGCGAGGCCGAGCCGACCCGCGGGCGTGTCCACGCACACCGGCGTCTCCCCGGGGCGCACCGACGCGGATTCGCGATAGCGCTCGTCCTTGCCCGGCACGGCGACGTCGAACAGGTGGATCTTGTCGTAGCGCGCGACGGGTCGTCCGTCGGCGTCGTAGACGAGCGAGGCTGCGGCCACGCGCGCATCCCCCGGGACCTGCAAGGGGATCGTGCCGCCGACGATCCACAGGCCGAGCTCGCTTGCCGTGCGCGACAGGAACGCCTGGATCGGCCCGTCACCCTCGGGCTCGGCGATGGCGAGCTTGTCCGCCTCCGCGAGCCCCATGAAGGCGAAGTTCTCCGGCAGGACGGCGACCACCGCGCCACGGTCTCGCGCCTCGGCGAGCAGGCGTCCGGCCGCCGCGAGATTGCGGTCGCGGTCCGCCGCAGAAGTCATCTGCACGGCGGCCACGACCGTCATGGCATCGCTCCCGCGGCCGGCGGCTTCACATCAGCACCACGTCGTACTGGTCGAGCTGGTACAGCGACTCGGTCTGCAGGCGGATCGGCTTGCCGAGCTGCACCTCGAGTTCGCCGAGCGCCGCCGACTCCTCGTCGAGCAGCCGCTCGATCACGTCCTGGTGGGCGAGCACGAGGAGCTGCTGCAGGTCGAACTGCGCTGCCTGCCTGAGGACCTCGCGGAAGATCTCGTAGCAGACCGTCTCGGGCGTCTTCACGTAGCTGCGCCCCTCGCAGGCGGGACAGGGCATGCAGATCTGGTGCACGAGGCTCTCGCGCGTGCGCTTGCGGGTCATCTCCACCAGCCCGAGCGGCGACACCGCCGAGAAGTGCGTCTTCGCGTGGTCCTTGGCGAGCGCCTTCTCGAGCGCCTGCATCACCTGGCGGCGGTGCTCGTCCTCCTCCATGTCGATGAAGTCGATGATGATGATGCCGCCGAGATTGCGCAGCCGGAGCTGGCGCGCGATCGCGACGGCCGCCTCGAGGTTGGTGCGGTAGATGGTCTCCTCGAGGTTGCGGTGGCCGACGTAGGCCCCGGTGTTCACGTCGATGGTGGTGAGCGCCTCGGTCTGGTCGATGATCAGGTAGCCGCCCGACTTGAGCGCCACCTTGCGCTCGAGCGAGCGCTGGATCTCCTCCTCGACGCCGTGCAGGTCGAAGATCGGCCGCGTGCCGGTGTAGCGCTCCACGCGCGCCCCGAGGCCGGGCATGAAGGTCTCGGCGAAGACGCGCATGCTCTCGCAGGTGCGCTCGTTGTCGACCAGCACGCGGTCGACGCCCTCGCCCACGAGGTCGCGCATCAGGCGCAGCGGCAGCGGCAGGTCCTCGTGCACCAGCGTGCCCTGCGGCGCCGAACGCGCCTTCCCGGTGAGCAGCTCCCAGAGCTTGCGCAGGAACAGCATGTCCGCGCGCAGTGCCTCGGACGCGGCGCCTTCGGCCGCGGTGCGCACGATGTAGCCGCCGCTGTCGCCGGCGCCCGTGGACGCATGCACTGCGTCGCGCAGCCGCTGCCGCTCGGCTTCGTTCTCGATGCGCGCCGACACGCCGACTCCGCGGCCGAACGGCATGTACACGAGATACCGCGAGGGGATGGTGATGAAGGTCGTGAGGCGCGCACCCTTGGTGCCGAGCGGGTCCTTGAGCACCTGCACGAGGATGTCGGCGCCCTCGCCGACGAGCTCGCGGATGCTGTCGGTGCGCAGCGCCTCGCTGGAGCCCTCCGCGTCCGCCGGCTGCACGATGTCGGAGACGTGCAGGAACGCCGTGCGCTCGAGGCCGATGTCGATGAACGC
>CAZRKS010000293.1:0-3215 GCA_964600315.1 uncultured Steroidobacteraceae bacterium
TCGATCTTCTCGCCGCGTTCCTCGAGCACCTGCATCACGCGCCGCGTGCCGTCGACGGAGGGGCCTTCCTCGTCGCTGGTCAGCAGGAAGGCGAGGCTGCCCGCGTGTGCCGGGCACCGGGCGAGGAAGCGTTCGGTCGCCGTGACCATGGCCGCGAGCCCGCTCTTCATGTCCGCGGCGCCGCGGCCGTAGAGCAGGCCGTCCTGGATCACCGGCACGAATGGGTCGGTCCGCCAGTCCTCGCGCGGGCCCGTCGGCACGACGTCGGTGTGGCCGGCGAAGCAGAGCACGGGTCGGCCGGTGCCGCGCCTCGACCAGAGGTTGTCGACCGGACCGTAGGCGAGTCGCTCGTTCACGAAGCCGAGCGCCGCGAGCCGCGCGCCGATGACGTCGAGGCAGCCGTGATCCTCGGGGCTCACCGAGGGTCGGCGCAGCAGGTCTTCGGTGAGTGCGAGCGTGGATGACATGGGCGGCAGGGCTGTATAGCGGACCCGGCCGGGCCGCACAAGACGCGAGCGGTCGCCCGGCGTGTCACACGCCTGTCACACGGCCCCGGCAGACTGCCGCCATCCGCACCGGTCGTGTCCCATCAAACACAGGATGCAGAGGGTCAACTCGATGAAGTCGTGGCAGAAACTCGCGATTCCGGCGCTCGGCGCCGTGGTGCTCGCAGTCGTCGCGCCGGGGCAGGCGCACGCGCAGTCGGCTGGCATCAAGATCGATGGCTCGAGCACCGTGTTCCCGATCTCCGAGGCGCTCGCCGAGGAGTTCCAGATCTCGAAGCGCGGCAAGGTGCACGTGACGGTCGGCATCGCCGGCACGGGCGGCGGCTTCAAGAAGTTCTGCCGCGGCGAGACGGACATCTCCAACGCCTCGCGGCCGATCTCGACGGAGGAGATGGACGCCTGCCGCGCGGCCGGCATCAAGTACATGGAGCTGCCGATCGCCTTCGACGCGCTCACCGTCGTGGTGAACCCGGCCAACAGCTGGGTCAAGTCGATGACGGTCGCCGACCTGCGCAAGATCTGGGAGCCCGCCGCGCAGGGGCGCGTCGGCAACTGGAGTCAGGTCAAGTCCGGCTTTCCGTCCGAGAAGATGACGCTGTTCGGGCCCGGCACCGACTCCGGCACCTTCGACTACTTCACCGAGGCCGTGAACGGCAAGGCCAAGGCGAGCCGCGCCGACTACTCCGCGAGCGAGGACGACAACACGCTGGTGCAGGGTGTGGAGAGCAACAAAGGCGGCCTGGGCTACTTCGGCTTTGCCTACTACGCGGCGCACAAGGACAAGCTGCGCGCCGTGCCGATCGACGGCGGCAAGGGTCCGGTGGCGCCGAGCATCGAGAACGTGGTGAACGGCAGCTACCAGCCGCTCTCGCGGCCGCTCTTCATCTACGTGAAGGAAGCCTCGGCGTCGCGCCCGGAAGTGCAGGAGTTCGTCCGCTTCGCGCTGACGCAGGGCGCCGAACTCGTCAAGGAGGTCGGCTACGTCCCGCTGCCGCCGTCGGCCTACCCGCTCGTGCTCGGACACTTCACCGGGCGCAAGCTCGGCACGGTGTTCGGCGGCGTGCCGAAGGTCGGCGTCACCATCGAGCAACTGCTCTCGATGGAAGCGAAACTCTGAGTCCGGGAGCAGGGGCGTGGAGGAGGCGATGAGCGGGCGAGCCGGTCTCGGAGGCAGGGGGCCATTTGCCACCTTGCGGTACCGGAAGGCCCGTGACCGCGTGGTGGAGCTGGTCCTGCTCCTCGCCGGACTGGTCGCCGTGTTCGCGACGGCCGCGATCGTCTTCATCCTGGTCTACGAGTCCTCGGCGTTCTTCGCGCACGTTCCGCTCCGGGACTTCCTGACCGACACGACCTGGACGCCGCTGTTCGCGGACGCGCACTACGGCATCCTGCCGCTGGTGGCCGGCACGCTCACGGTCACCGGCGTGGCGCTCGCGGTCGCGATCCCTCTCGGCACGATCACCGCGATCTACCTGTCCGAGTTCGCCGGTCACGGGCTCCGCGAGACCGTGAAGCCGATCCTCGAACTCCTCGGGGCCGTGCCCACCGTCGTTTTCGGCTATTTCGCGCTGCTGATCGTCACGCCCCTGCTGCAGAAGGTTCTCCCGGAGCTGCCGGGATTCAACATGCTGAGCGCGGGCCTCGTGATCGGACTCATGATCGTGCCTTACGTCGCGTCGGTCGGCGAGGACGCGATGCGGGCCGTGCCGCGCTACATGCGCGAAGGCTCCTACGCGATGGGCGCGACACGGCTGCAGACCGCGCTCCGCGTCGTCGTGCCCGGCGCGTTCTCGGGGCTCGCCGCAGCCTACATTCTCGGCATTTCGCGGGCCGTCGGCGAGACCATGGTGGTCGCGATCGCCGCGGGCATGCAGCCGAGCTTCACCTTCGACCCGACCCAGCCGGCGGCGACGATCACCGCCTACATCGTGCAGGTGAGCCTCGGCGACCTGCCGCACGAGAGCATCGGCTACCAGAGCATCTTCGCCGCGGGGCTCGTGCTGATGCTCATGACGTTGCTGTTCAACGTCGTGGGCTTCATGCTCACAAGGCGCTTCCGGGAGGCCTACTGATGGTCGCCAGCGCGCAGCTCACGCTCGAGGAGATCCGCAGTGGACTCTCCTGGCGCAAGCAGCTCGACCGGATCTTCGCGATCGTCGGGCTCCTGATCATGCTGGTCTGCCTCGGCATCCTCGGCTATCTCTTCTTCGACCTGGTGCGCGACGGCGCGCCGCGTTTCGGCTGGGGTTTCCTCGCGAACTTCCCGTCGCGCAAGGCCGACCATGCCGGCATCCTGTCAGCGGCCGTCGGCACGTCGCTGATCATGCTGGTCACGGCGGTCGTGGCGCTGCCGGTGGGCGTCGCCGCCGCGGTCTACCTCGAGGAATATGCGCCGAAGAACTGGTTCACCGGCATCGTCGAGATCAACGTGACCAACCTCGCGGGCGTGCCGTCGATCGTCTACGGGCTGCTGGCGCTCGGGCTGTTCGTCTACCAGCTGGACTTCGGCCAGAGCATCCTGACCGCGGGCCTCACGCTGGCGCTGCTGATCCTGCCGATCGTGATCGTCGCGACGCGCGAATCGCTGCGGGCCGTGCCCAAGGCGATCCGCGAGGCGGCCTACGGGCTGGGTGCGACGCGCTGGGAGGTCACCAAGGACCACGTGCTGCCGTACTCGACCGGCGGCATCCTCACCGGCCTGATCCTCGG
>CAZRKS010000294.1:0-3214 GCA_964600315.1 uncultured Steroidobacteraceae bacterium
GCTTGTCGAAGAACGCCGTGTCGTACTCGTCGGCCTCGACGACGAAATGCCGGCCCGTGCCGAGCCGCGCACTCACGCCGAAATCGAGCGGTACGCCGCCCACCAGGAAGCCGGGCGCGAGTCCCGCGTGCTCGAGGATCGCGGCGAGCAGGCTCGTCGTCGTCGTCTTGCCGTGCGTGCCGGCGACGGCGAGCGTCCAGCGGCCGGCGAGCACGTTGCGCGCCAGCCATTCGGGCCCCGACTCGTACGGGCGCCCGCTGTCGAGCACGGCCTCGATGAGCGGATTGCCGCGGCTCATCACGTTGCCGATCACGAACACGTCGGGTTCGAGCTTCACCTGCGCGGGCTCGTAGCCTTCGATCAGGTCGATGCCGAGCGCCGCGAGCTGCGTGCTCATCGGCGGGTAGACGTTGCGGTCGGAACCCGTGACGCGGTGCCCGGCCGCGCGGGCCAGCGCGGCGATGCCGCCCATGAAGGTGCCGCCGATGCCGATGATGTGCAGGTGCATGGTCAGGACCCCGGGCCGTGCGCCATGCCGACCAGCGCGTTGATGAGGATGAAGTACGTGAGTGCGACGGCGATGCCGGTGAACAGGCTCGAATCGGTGGCGAGCTGGAGGATGCGTCCGGTGACGAGCACGAACACCACCAGCAGCACGAGCGCCACGAGCTGGGCGACGCCCGACGAGGGCGCGAGACCGAGAGCGCCGAGGAGCATCTGCAGCGGCAGGTAGAGAACCAGCCCGAGCAGAGCGCCCGTGCCAAGCACGGCGGCCGCGGTCTGCTGGAAGCGCTCGGTGCGGCCGTAGAGCCTGAGCAGCAGCCACACGCTTCCGGTGAGCAGCAGCGGATCGACGGCCAGGAAGAGGAACCAGGCGAAGCCCGACTCGCCGAGCAGCAGGAGCTGCAGCGCGCTCACGGCCAGGTAGGCCACGAGAGTGAGCCAGACCAGCAGCGGGGAAGCCGGAAGATCCTGCGGGCCGCGGCGCCAGAGTACGATGTCGAGGAAGATCCTGAGGAACTGCTGCACGATCGGCACGCGGCGGGCCCGGGAGAGGCGCGATTCTACACGCAGGGACCTTGCCGCATGCGCGATGCCACGCTCGTCACCACCGCCAGCCAGCTCGACGCAGCCGTCTTCCGGCTGCAGTCGGCCGCCCGGCTCGCGATCGACACGGAGTTCATGCGGGAACGGACGTACTTCCCGCAGCTCTGCCTGGTGCAGGTGGCGACGGACACCGACTGCCTGCTCGTCGATCCGCTGGCCGGGCTCGACCTCACGGCGTTGCACGCGGCGCTCGCCGACCGTTCGAAGCTCAAGATCCTGCACGCCGCGCGCCAGGACCTCGAGGTGCTGCAGCTCGGCGGACGCCCGGTGCCAGGACCGATCTTCGACACGCAGGTCGCTGCGGGTCTGCTCGGAATGCCGCCGCAGGTCGGATATGCCGATCTCGTCGCCCGGCAGCTCGGCCACTCGATCGACAAGGCGCAGACGCGCACCGACTGGTCGCGTCGGCCTTTGACGCCGGCGCAGCTCGCCTACGCGGCCGACGACGTGCATCACCTGCTCGCGCTGCACTCGGAACTGGCGGCTGCGCTGGAATCCCGTGGGCGCACGGCCTGGCTCGCGGAAGACGCGGCAGCACTCGAGGACCCTGCGCTTTACCGAACGGATCCGGCCGATGCCTGGCGGCGGCTGAAAGGGCTCGGTCGGCTGCGGCCCGCCGAGCAGGCCGCGGCTCGTGCAATTGCTGGGTGGCGCGAGCAGCGAGCAATCGACGCGGACAAGCCGCGCGGGTGGATCCTGTCGGACGAGGCGCTCTATGCGCTCGCGACCCGGGCGCCGCGTTCGACGGGCGATCTCGAAGCCATCGCGGCGCTGCCGCCGGCCGTCGTGCGCAAGCGCGGCGCGGAGCTGATCGCGTTGATCTCGACGGCCGCTGAATCGCCGGACGCCGTCGCAGTGCAGGCGCCGGCATCGCGCCCCACGTCCGAGGAGAACGCGGCCGTGACGAGACTGCAGCAACTCGTGCGCGACGAGGCTGCGGCCCTGGGCCTCAGTGCGGAAGTGGTCGCGACACGGCGCGACGTCGAGGCGCTGGTGTTTCCCGATCGGCCGGAATCAGCGGTGCTGCGGGGATGGCGGCGGGACCTGATCGGGGAGAAGTTGCTGGCGGCGAGATAATTCGGTGCCATGCACCGAATTATCTGGGCTCCAGGCTTAAGGCTGTGGGCTGTGGGTCAGAGGTGCACAGCACGTTCGGGCTTCAGCCTACAGCCTACGGCCCATCGCCCGTAGCCTCGGAAATTCGGTGCCCGAATTTCCGAATCACCCTCCCGCCGCCCGCAGGAACTCCGCGTACACCTTCTCCACCGGCTGGTCGGCGTCGACGACCTTCAGCAGCCCGCGCCCGCGATAGTGCTCGACGAGCGGCCGCGTCTGGCTCTCGTAGACCTTGAGCCGGTTGGCGATCACGTCTTCCTTGTCGTCCGCACGCTGCACGAGCAGCGGCGCTTCCCCGTCATGCGCGTTGTCGCAGCGCTCGCCCTTCGTCGACGGTGAGGAATAGACGTTGAAGACCTTGCCGCACTGCGGGCAGGTCCGACGGCCGGTGAGTCGCTGGAACAGCACTTTCGTATCCACGTCCATCAGCACGACCGCGTCGATCGGCTGGCCGATCTCGGCGAGCAGCCGGTCGAGAGCGCCCGCCTGGGCGACGTTGCGCGGATAGCCGTCGAGGATGAACCCCTGCGCCGCATCCGGCCGGCCGAGTCGCTCGCGGATGAGCCCGAGCACGATCTCGTCGGAGACGAGTTCGCCGGCGTCCATCGCCGCCTTGGCGCGCTTGCCGAGGTCCGTGCCACGCGCCACCGCGTCCCGCAGCAGGTCACCGGACGAGACCTGTGGAATGCCGCGGTCGTCGCGCAGCTTCTGCGCCTGGGTGCCCTTGCCTGATCCCGGCGCGCCGAGGAGTACGAGTCGCATGGTGTTGCCGTCCACGATCCGAACAGGGTCCCGGCACCCTACCGAAATCCCGCCGCGCCGGGAATCGGGGGATTCTGCCGGCCGCATATCCGGTGGAAAACCGGGGAATGTCCCCGATTATTTTTGCGCTATCCTAGGGAGTCGCGAGGATGTCGTAAGTCCACGAAACATATCAGTTTTTCGGAGCAAGCATGAAGAAGAGCGCGCCGCGCAACGCTTTCTACGCACA
>CAZRKS010000295.1:0-3214 GCA_964600315.1 uncultured Steroidobacteraceae bacterium
GGCGCATTATCCCGAGCCGCATGTTATCCGGAGTCACCTCGCCAGCTCCGGTTGCGGCGGCGGATTTCTCGTCTGCGCGCTCAGGATAAGACGGTGGCTGCAAGGCGTCATCCTGTGTCCGGGAACAGCGTTTTCTATGGCAAGAGTGACCGCGATTCGGGGACTGTCGAGTGTGCAGTTTGCACCGCAGCTCAGACTTCGAGCGACGCCTCGCCGAGGCCGAGCGCATCTGGCGAAGCAACCGTTGCATCGCTGCGCCGTGCATCGTCGGCTATCGGCTCTGGATTCGTCGATTCGCGAGGTACTGCCAGCTTCACGGACTCGACGAGCGCTCGGAGCTGACGCGAGAGGGCGCTGAGCGTTTCGCCCGATGGTGGCGAGCCAAGGGAAGCCCGCGACGACGAGGTCAGTTGCAGCATGCCATAGACGGCTCGCGCAGCGCCCTGCGTGCTTGGGCCTTTGCGCGCAGCGTTCTCGGCGAAGCCCTGCCGCTCTGGCAGCCGCCACCGTGCATGCCGAGCAAATCCGCCGTGTTGGGCGAGTTCGCAGCCTATCTTCGCGAGGTGCGTGGCAGCCCGCCCGGCACCATTCGTGGCCAGCTGGCGCACGTGGCACGGTTCGAGGCCCATCGTCGGCGGTATGCGGTCTCGAGGCGCAGCGTGCGCCTGCGTGACATCGATCGATTCATTATCGACTGCCGGTGTCGTTATGCCCGCAAGACCGTGGCCGGTATCTGCTCCTCGCTGCGCAGCTACCTGCGCTTTCTGCACGTTACCGGCCGCGTGCACGTCGATCTGGCCGCCGCCGTCCTCTCACCCTTGGTACGGGTGAGCGAGCAGCCGCACCGGGCGCTGCCGTGGCGCGACGTGCAGCGGATTCTGCGCGCCGTGGATCGCTCGAACCCTTGCGGGCGTCGGGACTACGCGCTGCTGCTGATGATGAGCGCTTACGGCCTCGGTGCCGGCGAGGCCATCGGTCTGCGGCTCGACGACATCGACTGGCAAGCCCGCACCGTGCGCGTCAGACGGCCCAAGAACGGCAACGTCTTTCTGCTGCCCTTGCTGCCCGCCGTGGCTCGTGCGCTGGCGAGCTACCTGCGCCACGGCCGACCGCGGCTCACACCCTCGCGTCAGCTGTTCGTTACCATGCGCGCACCCCACAAGTCGCTTGGCGGGTCGGTGACCGTTCGACACATCCTGCATTCCGCGGCGCGGCGTGCCGGAGTGTCGGCGCCTTTTCTCGGCACCCACGTGCTGCGACATACCCATGCGTGCCGACAGCTCGAGCTCGGTACGCCGACGAAGCTGATCGGCGATATTCTGGGCCATCGCGATCCGGAGTCGACCTCCGCGTACCTGCGCGTCGCGACCGAGCGGCTGCGCGCGCTGTCGCTGCCGGTGCCGACATGAGGTGCCTCACGCTCAAGAGCCTCTCGCAGCAGATCGAGGAGTTTCTCGTCTTCAAGCGCGCCCTCGGTTATCGCTATCAACGCAGCGAGGCGACACTGCGTTCCTTCGAACGCTTTGTGCGCGGGCGATACACGCCGGCGGCAGCGATCGATCTTGCTGCGACTGTCCGCGCGTGGCTGCTGCGTTCACCGACCCGTCGATCCGTGACGCTCGCCTGCGACCTTGGCGTGCTGCGTCAGTTCTGCCAGTACCGCCGCCGTTATGACTCGGCCGGCTTCGTCCCGCCGATCGCCTGGGCGCCGTGCACCGAGTCCAGGTACCAGCCGTACGTCTTCTCGCACGACGAGATCCGGGCGCTGCTGCACGCCGCCAGCCGCCACCGCGGGCGCAACTGCTGGTCCGGCATGGTGCGGATGCTGCTGCTCACGGCGTACTGCACCGGCTTGCGATTCGGCGAGGCGGCGCGCCTGCAGCTCACCGACCTCGATCTCGAGCGCGGCGTGCTGTCGATCCGCGAGAGTAAGGGCCGCAGTCGCCGCGTGCCGTTTCAGCCGGACCTCGCGCGCGAGTTTCGTCGTTACCTGCCGCAACGGGCCCGCACACTGTTCGCGGCCGGCGTCGCACAGGACCCCGGCGCTCTGTTCGTGGGCTGTAACGGCCGCCCGATCACGTTGAAGTCGGCCTCCGAAGTGGTTCGTCGCCTGTTGCGCCGGATTGGCCTGAAGAGCCCGCGCGGTCGCAGCGGACCGCGCCCGTACGATCTGCGTCATGCATTCGCCGTGCATCGACTCACCGCCTGGTACGAGGACGGCCTCGATATCCACGCGCGTTTGCCATGGCTCTCCGCCTACATGGGCCACCTCAACATGCTCGGAACCGAGGTGTACCTGCACGCGACGCCAGAGCTGCTGCGGCTCGCGAGCGATCGGTTCGACCAACGGCTCGGTCACCGTGAGCCCGTCTCATGAGCCGCACCCGGGCACCGACCCTGCTCGCACTCGTCGAGTCGTACTTTCGCGACCAGCTCGGCCGTACTCGCGGCGCGAGCCCGCACACGGTGCGCGCCTACCGCGACACGCTGCGACTGCTGTTCACGTTTCTTGCCGGGCGTCGTGCACGTCCGGTCGCAGCACTCACGCTCGATGACCTCGACGTCGAGAGCGTCATGGCTTTCCTCGCCCACTTGGAGGCAGGCCGAGCCAACACGGCGGCGAGTCGCAACGCACGCCTCGCCGCACTACGCACTTTCTTCCGGCACCTGATCGAGCACGATCTCGAGCGCGCCGCACAGTATCAACGGGTGCTCGCGCTGCCGAGCAAGCGCACCCAGGTGCCCGTCGCCCGATACCTCGAGCCCGAAGACGTCAAGCGCATCCTCGCCCAGCCTGATCGCAACACGGACAGCGGACGGCGCGACTACGCGCTGCTGCTGTTCCTCTACAACACCGGTGCCCGTGTCGGTGAAGCGCTCACGATCCGGCTCGAGCACCTGAGTCTCGCAGCGCCGCGACAAGTGCGCCTGCTCGGCAAGGGGAACAAGCAACGACTGTGCCCACTCTGGCCCGACACTGCACGCGCGTTGCAACAGCTGCCGTCGGTTCAGCAAGGAGCGCCCGTCAGCCCGGTGTTCTGCAACCGAACCGGTCAGCCACTGTCGCGCGACGGCGTCGCCTGGCTGCTGCGCAAGTACGTTGCCCAGGCGACACGAACCTGGCCAGGCCTGCGTCGTCAGCGCGTGACGCCGCATGTGTTGCGACACAGCTGCGCCGTCGCCTTGCTTCAGGCCGGCGTCGACGTCACTGTCA
>CAZRKS010000296.1:0-3208 GCA_964600315.1 uncultured Steroidobacteraceae bacterium
GTACTGGATCACCTCCTCGCGCCGCTCGTGCTCGAAGTCCACGTCGATGTCCGGCGGCTCGTTGCGCTCACGCGAGATGAAGCGCTCGAAGAGCATCCGACTGCGCGCCGGGTCGACCTCGGTGATGCCGAGGCAGAAGCACACGGCGGAGTTCGCCGCCGAGCCACGGCCCTGGCAGAGGATGCCGCGGGACCGCGCGAACTCGACGATGTCGTGGACGGTGAGGAAATACGCCTCGTAGCCGAGTTCCGCGATCAGCCCGAGTTCGTGCTCGATGAGCGCGCGCACGGATGCCGGCGTGCCCTGCGGCCAGCGCCGCCGCTCGCCCCGCTCCGTGAGGCACCGCAGCCAGCCCGCGGGCGTCTCGCCTTCGGGCACGATCTCGCGCGGATATTCGTAGCGCAGTTCGTCGAGCGAGAAGCGGCAGCGCGCCGCGATGTCGAGCGTCGCGGCGAGGAGCGCGGTCGGATAGAGTTCCTCGAGCCTCGCGAGCGGCCTGAGGTGACGCTCGCCGTTCGGGTGCAGCGCGTAGCCGGCCGCGTCCACGGACGTGCCGAGGCGCGTCGCGGTGAGGACATCCTGCAGCGCGCGCCGGCGACGCACGTGCATGTGCACGTCGCCCGCGGCCACGAGCGGCAGGTCGAGCGTGCGGCCGAGTTCCTGCAGCGAAGCGAGCCGCCGGCGGTCCTGCCCGGTGGTGAGCAGCTCGACCGCGATCCAGAGCCGGCCGGGGAACAGCTGCGCGAGCCACGCCGCCTCGGCGGGATCGGGCCGGGCCGCCGGCAGCCACAGGGCCAGGAGACCCGGCTGTGGGCCGTGGGCTGTGGGCTGTGCGTCGGAAGTGTCGCTCTTGCCTGCAGCCCATGGCCCACGGCCCACAGTCTCCACGTCGGCCCGCTCCAGCCGGTACTCGCCCTTCGGCGCCGCACGCCGCGCGCAGGTGATCAGGCGGCAGAGCTGCCCGTAGTCGCGGCGGTCGGTGGCGAGCAACACGCAGCGCAGACCGTCGACGAGGCGCAATTCGCTGCCGACGATCAGGCGCAGCCCGTGCGCCTTCGCCGCGACGTGCGCGCGCACGACGCCCGCGACGGAACACTCGTCGGTGATCGCGAGCGCCGCGTAGCCGAGTGTCGCCGCACGCTCCACCAATTCCTCCGGGTGCGAGGCGCCGCGGAGAAAGCTGAAGTTGCTGAGGCAGTGCAGTTCGGCGTAACCCATGGCCGCTCAGCCGAACACGCCGTGCAGGAACCAGCGCCCCTCCGCCCCGCGCTCGCGGAACACCCACAGGCGCATGCCGGTCGTCGTGCGCGCGACGTAGTAGTCGCGCCGCACGTCGCGACCGTCCCACCAGCCCGACTCGATGCGTTCCGGGCCGTCTTCCATCTCGAGCGGGCCGTCGTAATGCGGCTGCTCCCGGCCGGCGAGCGGCTGGGGCTCGGCGAGCAGCCACAGCGGACGACGGAAACCGGGGACCGGCTCCTGTGGCGGCGACAATTGTCGGGAAGAGCGGGAAGCCACGGCCGGAAAAGGGGAATGTCCCCTCTCCGGCCGGTGATCGGGCACCAGCTGCAGGCCCTGCACGGCGGCGGTGCCGAGGCGCGCGCACAGGCGCTCGATGAGCTGCGGCACGCCGGCCGGGGACGGCCGGTCGCGGGCGAACAGGTCGGCTGCCACCGTGCGCAGCTCGAGCAGCGGACCGCTGCGCAATCGCACGCTCCGCACCGGCCCGGGCAGTTCCGTGCGCGCGAGCCGTTCGTCGAGCAGCTCGGCGATCCGTGCCGGCCCGGCCACGGGCTCCACGAACCGCAGCGGCACGCGCGTCGGCGCGGCATCGCGATGCTCGAGCACGAGGTCGAGCAGGTCCACGCCACGCCCGCGGATCTTCAGGAAGGAACACAGGTCGGCGAGCAGGGGCTCGAGCGCACGGCCGAGGCGCCCGGTCTCGACGATCTCGGGCTCGAGGTCGCGCCGCGCCATGTAACGCTCGTGTCGCACGAACGCGGCCCGTGGATCGGGCACGCGGCCCGTCGCACGATCGAGTTCGCGCAGCAGGCCGGGCGCGAAGCGGCGGGCGAAACCGTCGCGCGGCAGCCGCAGGCAGTCGCCGACCGTGCGCGCGCCCATCGTGGCGAGGGACTGCAGGCTCTGCCCCGGCCAGCGCGTGCCGGCGAGCGGCAGCGGCAGGATCCGGCTCGCCAGGCCGTCCCGGCTGCGCAGCGCAACTTCCTCCCCCGCGCGCGCAAACCAGAGCGAGGCCAGCGGCGTGGGCGTGAGCGCGAGCCGCGGTTCGACATCGAGAGACTGCAGGCGTTCCCGCACCTGCGTGAGCAATTGCCGGGCACCGCCGAACAGGCGGAGGCTGCCGCGCACTTCGAGCAGCACGCCGTCGGGCGGCTCGAGCGTGACGCGCGGCGTGAAGCCCATGGCGCAGGCCGCCACCGCTTCGAGCAGCAATCGCTCGCCCGGGACGTCGCGTGCCAGCACGTGCAGGTCCGGGACGAGCGCCAGGGCCGAATTGAGCGCCATGCCGGGCACGATGCCGGACGCGGCCGCGACGGCATCGCAGGCGCAGACCTCCTTGCCGTCGCCGGCAAGGTCCACGACGGCGGTGGCGGCACCGCGGTCAGGCCCGACCGTGGGACCCGCCGCCGTCGGCCGGCGCAGCGACTCGAGCACGTATTCCGGCAGGTGGATCGCGAGCCAGAGTTCGCCGCTGGGCGCAACCTTGCGGACCGCATCGCCCGCTCCGCTTCCTCCGCCGGGCGCAAGCTGCGGCCGGGGTCGGTCGGGCGCCGTCGCGGGAGACGGAGGGACCCCGGGCGTGGCCCGACGCTTTCCCGGCGAGGACATGTCAGTGCGCGGCCGTGTGGGCCGCCGGGTTGATCCAGCCGAGTCGTACGTCCGCTGCCGGTCCGCCGCGGCTCTTCAGGATGCGCACCACGAGGCCGTCGCGGCCGGCCGCGAGCGCGATGCGCAGGACTGCCGGCGACGGCTGGCGACCATCGCGCAGGCGGCGGAACAGCACCGCCATGCTGCGCGACTGCTCGGCGGCGAGCTGCAGTCGCCGCAGCCCCTGATGATCGCGAAACGCGGCCCAGCCGAGCACGGCGCGGCAGGCCCCGGAGCGCAGAGCCTGTTCCATGGCCCACTCCGCGGGTTGCGCGCTCACGAGCAGGAGACGACGCACGTCGATGCCGCAGGCCGCGAG
>CAZRKS010000297.1:0-3173 GCA_964600315.1 uncultured Steroidobacteraceae bacterium
ACAACGTCATCCCCGAGGAGTGGGGCGGCGACACGATGTTCGTCAACGTGTCGGCGCGCACCGGCGACGGCGTCGACCAGTTGCTCGAGTCGATCCTGCTGCAGGCCGAGGTGCTCGACCTCAAGGCGCCGCAGGACGGACCGGCGGTCGGCGTGGTGCTCGAGTCGGCGATCGAGAAGGGCCGCGGCCCGGTCGCAACCGTGCTGGTGAAGCGCGGCACGCTGAAGGCGGGCGACCCGATCATCGCCGGGCAGGAGTTCGGGCGCGTCCGCGCGCTCTTCGACGCCACGGGCAAGCAGGTCCAGTCGGCCGGTCCCGCCGTCCCGGTGGCCGTGCTCGGCCTCTCGGACGCCCCGAACGCGGGCGACGACCTGCTCACCGTGGACAGCGAGCGCAAGGCGCGCGAAGTCGCGCTCTACCGGCAGGGCAAGCTGCGCGACGTGCGTCTCGCCGGTGCGGCCAAGAAGGTCGAGGACGTCTTCTCGCAGATGGGCGAGCAGGCGAGCGCGGTCGTGCCGCTCATCGTCAAGGCGGACGTGCAGGGCAGCGCCGAGGCATTGCGCGACGCACTGACCAAGCTCTCCACCGACGAGGTCGCCGTGAAGGTGATCGCAAGCGGCGTCGGCGGCATTACCGAATCGGACGTGACGCTGGCGGCCGCTTCGAAGGCGCGCCTCATCGGCTTCAACGTCCGCGCGGACGGCGCCGCCCGCAATGCGATGAAGGACACCGGCGTCGCCGTCACCTACTACAGCATCATCTACGAGGCGCTCGACGACGTTAAGGCGGCCATGACGGGCCTCCTGAAGCCGGAGATCAAGGAGCAGATCGTCGGCCTCGCGGAGGTGCGCGAAGTGTTCCGCTCGAGCAAGTTCGGCACGGTCGCGGGCTGCCTCGTGGTGGAGGGCTACATCAAGCGCGGCAACCCGGTGCGCGTGCTGCGCGACCACGTCGTGATCCACCAGGGCGAACTCGACTCGCTGCGTCGCTTCAAGGACGACGTGGGCGAGGTGCGCGCCGGTACGGAATGCGGCATCGGCGTCGTGCGCTACAACGACATCCGCGCGGGCGACCAGATCGAGTGCTTCGCCCGGGTCGAGGTCGCGCGCGGCGCGTGACGGAACCGCGATGCCGCGTGAAGTTCCCCGGGCCCGGCGGGTTGCGGAGCAGGTGCAGCGCACGCTGTCGGAGCTGCTGCGGCGCGAGGTGCGTGACCCGCGCCTCAAGCCGCTCACGATCACGCACGTCCGCGTGTCGCCGGACCTCACCCACGCCTGGGTGCACTACGCGCTGCTCGCGGGGGATTCGCACGACCCGCTGCAGCGCGAGATTCTCGAGGAAGCGGCGCGCTACCTGCGGGGTCCGCTCGGCCGGGCCCTGCGCCTGCGCCTCGCACCGGAACTCCACTTCAGTCCGGACGACGAACTGGAGCGCGGCAACCGGCTCGACGACCTGATCACTCAGGCGGTCAAGGAGGACGTCCAGCGCCACGTGGACGAGGACGGCGCGCCGCCAGACGGCAAGCGGTGATACCTCCCGACCCAGCGGTCCAGCCGGCCGCGCAGCGCACGTGGCGAGAGATCGATGGCATCGTGCTGCTCGACAAGCCGGTGGGGCTCAGTTCGAACCAGGCGCTGCAGCGCGTGCGGCGATGGCTGCGCGCGGCGAAGGGCGGCCATGCGGGCACGCTCGACCCGCTGGCGACCGGCATGTTGCCGCTGTGCTTCGGCCAGGCGACCAAGGCCTGCGGTGCGCTGCTCGGCTCCCGCAAGGCCTATGCGGCACGGCTGCGGCTCGGGTCGGCCACCGACACCGGCGACGCGGCCGGCACGGTCGTCCGCAAGGCCCGCGTGCCCGTGCTCACTCCACCGGCCGTCCAGTCCGAGCTGGACCGGTTCGTCGGAACCCGTCTGCAGGTGCCCCCGATGTACTCCGCGCTGAAGCGCGACGGGCGCCCGCTCTACGAGTTCGCCCGCGCTGGCCTCGAGGTCGAGCGGGCGCCGCGAACCATCGAGGTCGCGGCCCTGCGGCTGCTCGCCGTGGACGCCGCCGACATCGAATTCGAGGTCGTCTGCTCGAAGGGAACCTATGTCCGCGTGCTCGGCGAGGAGATTGCCGCCGCGCTCGGCACCTGCGGTCACCTGCAGGCGCTGCGCCGCCTGTGGGTCGAGCCGTTCGAGGCCCGCGCCATGGTGCCGCTCGAGGTCATCGAACGCTGGGCCGGCGAGGGCGACCCGCCGGCCGAACGGCCCGACTGGCTGCTGCCGGTGGACGCGGGCTTGGGTCATCGCCCGCGGCTCGACCTCGACGCGCGGCAGGCGCTGCACCTCCGGCAGGGGCGCGTGCTCGCCGCGCCGGTCGACGCCGTCGCGGGCGGCGGGGTCCGTGCCTACGGGCCCGACGGGCGATTCCTCGGGCTGGTCGCGGTCGGGGCCGACCGCAAAGTGCGGGTCGAGCGGCTGTTCGTCAGCGGGGCCGCGGATCCCGTCGAGATGCCGCGCGGCACTTGAGGTTGAGGGCCTGCGACGGGTAAAATGCGCGGCTCACCAAAGGCATACAAGGTTTCGAGGATTCCATACGATGGCACTGTCCACCGAGCGCAAGGGCGAGATCGTCGGCGACTACCGGCGCAACACCAAGGACACCGGGTCGCCGGAAGTCCAGATCGCCCTGCTGTCCGCGCGCATCAGCTCCCTCGGCGAGCACTTCACCGCGCACAAGCGCGACCACTCGTCGCGTCGCGGGCTCCTGAAGCTCGTCACGCAGCGTCGCAGGCTGCTCGACTACCTGAAGGCCTCGGACCCGACGCGCTACCAGGAAGTCGTCAGCCGGCTCGGCCTGCGCCGCTGACCCTCCCCCCGATCCGGCCCGCACTGCGGGCCGGATTCGTTTCTGCACTCTGCAACGCTTCGCAGCACGGGACACCATCGTGAACGTCCACAAGAAGACTTTTCAGTACGGCCCGCACACCGTCACCCTCGAGACCGGCCGCCTCGCGCGCCAGGCCGACGGTGCTGCCCTCGTCTCCATCGGCGACACCGTCGTCCTGGTGACCGCCGTCGGCCGCAAGAGCGCCGACGCCAACAAGGACTTTTTCCCGCTCACCGTCAACTATGTCGAGAAGACCTACGCCGCGGGCCGCATCCCCGGCGGCTTCTTCAAGCGCGAAGGCC
>CAZRKS010000298.1:0-3168 GCA_964600315.1 uncultured Steroidobacteraceae bacterium
TGGTGTGCTTCTCGTCGAGCGGCGGCGCGCGCATGCAGGAGGGCCTGCTGTCGCTGCTGCAGATGAGCAAGACGAGCGCGGTGCTCGCGCGCATGGCCGAGGCGCGCCTGCCTTTCGTGTCCGTGCTCACCGATCCCACGACGGGCGGTGTCTCCGCGAGTCTCGCGATGCTGGGCGATCTCAACATCGCCGAGCCCCGTGCCCTGATCGGCTTCGCTGGTCCGCGCGTGATCGAGCAGACCGTGCGCGAGACGCTGCCCGAAGGCTTTCAGCGCAGCGAGTTCCTGCTCGAGCACGGCGCGCTCGACCAGATCGTCGACCGGCGCGATCTGCGCGACCGGCTGGCAGCGATGCTCGCCTTGCTGATGAACCGGCCGCCGCTGGAGGCCCCGGCCGAGCCCGCCTGAGATGGCGGCCGGCCCACGCTTCGCCAGCCTCGCGGATTGGCTGCGGTGGCAGCAGTCGCTGCACCCGCAGGCGATCGACCTCGGTCTCGAGCGCGCCGCCCGCGTGCTGGCGCGCACCGGCTGGCGACCGCCCGCCTGCCCGGTCATCGCGGTCGGCGGCACGAATGGCAAGGGCTCGTGCGTCGCGCTGCTCGCGGCGATGCTGCGCGCCGGCGGACGTCGGGTCGGCACCTTCACTTCGCCGCACCTCGTCGAATACCGCGAGCGCATCCGCATCGACGGCGGTTCCGTCTCGGAGGCGTCGCTGGTGGCGTCGTTCGAGCGGATCGCGGACGCGCTCGGCCCCGACTCGCTGACCTTCTTCGAGTTCAACACGCTCGCCGCGCTGCTCATCTTCGAGACGGCCGTACCCGACGCCATCGTGCTCGAGGTCGGCATGGGAGGGCGACTGGATGCCGTCAACCTCGTCGACGCCGATGTCGCAGTCGTGGTGTCGATCGGGCTCGATCACGTGGAGTGGCTCGGCGCCGACGTCGAGAGCATCGGTCGCGAGAAGGCGGGCATCTTTCGGGCCGGACGCCCCGCGATCGTCGGCATGCGCCGGCCGCCCCGTTCCCTGGCGAGCGCGGCCGAGGCGGTCGGCGCCGCGCTGCAGAGCTTCGGTCGCGACTTCGACGCGGTCGAGCACGCCGACGGCACGTGGGACTACCACGATGCCGCGGGTACGCTGAGGGGGCTGGCGCGTCCGGCGCTCGAGGGCGTCGCGCAGGTGGGCAATGCGGCAACGGCCCTGGCCGCGCTGCGGTCGCTGGCGGCCCGCCTGCCGATGGAGCGGGCGGCGATCGAGCGCGGACTGCGCGACGTCCGGTTGCACGGGCGCTTCGAGCGCCTGTCGTCGGCCACCGGGTTCGAGTGGGTGCTCGACGTCGCGCACAATCCGGACTCGGCGCGAGTCCTCGCGGAAAACCTCGCACGCCATCCCGTGCCGGGCCGCACCATCGCCGTGTGCGGCATGCTGGCGGACAAGGACGTCGAGGCGGTCGTCGAGATCCTGCGCGATCGGGTCGACCGGTGGATCGCGGCCGCGACCGACGGCCCGCGGGCGCTCACCGACGACGAACTCGTCGCGCGGGCGCGCGGGCGCGGTGTCGAGATGGAACCGTGCGGCGGCGTGACCGAGTCGCTGCGACGCGCCGAGGCCGAGGCACGACCCGGCGACCGGATCGTCGTCTTCGGTTCGTTCCACACGGTCGGTCCGGCGCTCGAGACGCTGCGCGCCGCCGCGGGCCACCTCGCGGTGGCACTCTGCGTATAATTTTCGCTCATGGACGACGCGCTGAAGGCAAGGTTGATCGGGGCCGCGATACTCGTCGCCCTGGCGGTACTGCTGATCCCCGAGTTGCTCTCGGGCCGCAAATCGGCCGAGCCGACCGCTGCGCAATCCACCGACGGTGGTCGCGGTACCCGCACGTTCACGATCGAACTCGGGGGCACACCGCAGGGCTCGATGCAGGTGGGGCCGGCGCCGAGCACGGCTTCCGCGCCGGCTGCCCGACCCGAGCCGGCGGCGGAGCCGGCCACCGTTCCGACGGACGTGCGAACGGCCGACGCCGGCGTCGGCGCGGCAGCGGCACCACCCGTGCCGGGACCCGCTCCGCCACCTGCCGAGGCGAAGGTCGACGCAACGGAGGCGCCCGTCGAGGCGCCGCCACCGGCGCGGCCGCCTTCGACGCCGGTCCATGGCGGTTGGGTGGTGCAGGTCGGCGCGTTCGGGTCCGCTGCGACCGCCAACCGGCTGGTCCAGGAACTGAGCGATGCGGGATACCAGGTGTTCGTGTCGCCGCTGGTGAAGGGCGGCAAGACGCTGCATCGGGTGCGCGTCGGACCGGAGCCCGACCGGGGCTCGGCGGCGAGCCTCGTGGCCGGTTTGCAGGCCCGCGGACTGCCGGCGACGGTGGTCGCAAACGACTGATCCTGCTCTGGTAAACTGCGCGCCCCGCCGCGCCCCGGAACCCGGACGAACGCCGAATGACGACAGTGGATTACATCCTCGCCGGCGCAGTGCTGCTGTCCATGCTGTTCGGCGCTCTGCGCGGTTTCCTGCGCGAGTCGGTGGCGCTGCTCGGCTGGCTGGTCGGACTCTGGCTCGCCTGGCGTTACTCGGACCTGGTCGAGCCGTATCTCGGCGGCGCACTGGCCGGGACCGCCCTCAAGATCTGGGTCGCGCGCATCGCGGTGCTGATCGTCGTCGTGATGGCGGGCTGGCTGCTCGGCAGCCTGTTGAGCTACCTCGTGCAGCGCTCCGGCCTCACGCTGGGCGTCGATCGCATGCTCGGCGCCCTGTTCGGGCTCGTGCGTGGCGCCGTGATCGTCGGCTTCGCGGTCATGCTCGGCCGCGCGGCCGAACTCGAGTCCGAGGCGTGGTGGCGGCAGTCGCGCCTGCTGCCCGTCGGGGAGGAGATGGCGGGCGTGTTGCGCGGCTATGTCGAGACCGGCCGCGAACTCGTCGAAGGCACACTTCCGGAGCAGTGAGGCAGGACCATGTGCGGCATCGTCGGCATCGTCGGCTTCAGTCCCGCGAACCAGCAGATCTATGACGCGCTCACGGTGCTGCAGCACCGCGGGCAGGATGCCGCCGGCATCATGACGGCCGAGCAGGGCGAACTCTTCCTGCGCAAGGACAATGGGCTGGTGCGCGACGTGTTTCAGCAGCGCCACATGCTGCAGCTGAAGGGCAACGTCGGCATCGGGCACGTGCGCT
>CAZRKS010000299.1:0-3150 GCA_964600315.1 uncultured Steroidobacteraceae bacterium
GTGATCTGCATGAAGCCGTTCGGATGGATGACCGACACGTCGCCCGTCGCGAACCAGCCGTCCTCGTCGTGTGACGAGGAAACGTCCTGTCGGAAGTAGCCGCTGCAGACCCACGGCCCGCGCACCTTGAGTTCGCCTGACGTCTTGCCGTCCCAGGGCAGCTCCCGGCCGTCCTCGTCCACGATCTTCATCGCGATGCCGAAGATGCCGTGGCCCGCCAGCTGCCGCAGCCGGAACTGTTCCTCGAGCGGCAACGACTCCATGTCCGGCCGCAGCGTGCTCACCGTGCCGAGCGGGCTCGTCTCCGTCATCCCCCAGCCCTGCACGACCATGACACCGTGCTCGTGGTGGAACGCCTGGATCATCGACAGCGGCACGGCCGAGCCGCCGATCACCGTGCGGTTGAGTGTCTCGAGCCTGGTGCCGGTCTGCCGCAGGTGGTTGAGCAGCAGCGTCCAGATCGTCGGCACGCCGGCGGCCAGCGTCACCTTCTCCTCGTTCATCAGCTGCGTCAGCACCGCCGCGTCGCCCATCTTCGGGCCCGGGAACACGAGCTTGGCGCCCGTCATGGGGCCGTTGTACGCGAGCCCCCAGGAGTTCGCATGGAACATGGGGACCACGGCGAGCACGGAATCGCGGCCGGTCAGGCCCATCGAGTCGGCCATGCAGCCACCGTAGGCGTGCAGCACGTTCGAACGATGGCTGTAGAGCACGCCCTTCGGATTGCCCGTGGTGCCCGACGTGTAGCAGAGCGAGCTCGCGGTCCGCTCGTCGAGATCGGGCCAGGCGAACTCCTCGGAGTGTCCCTCGATGAACGACTCGTAGTCCGCCATCGTGCCCCTGACCGCAACCGGCAGGCTCGCGGCGCCGGCGAGCACGATCACCTTCTCGACGGTCGGGGTCTTGCCCTCGAGCGGCGTGAGCAGCGGCAGCAGGGTCGGGTCGATGAACAGCAGCCGGTCCTCGGCGTGGTTCACGATGTACTCGAGCTGCTCGGGGAACAGGCGCGGGTTCACCGTGTGCAGCACGGCGCCCATGCAGGAGACGGCGTAGTAGAGCTCGAGGTGCCGGTAGTCGTTCCACGCCAGGGTCGCGACGCGGTCGCCCGGCCTGACCCCGGCCGCGGTGAGCGCATTGGCGAGCTTGCGTGCCCGGCGGAACACCTCGCCATACGTGGTGCGATGCCGCGGGTCGTCGAAGGTGACCGACACCACCTCGCTCTGCGGAAAATTGCGCTCCGCGAACCGCATGATCTCGGTGATGAGCAGCGGTCCATCCATCATCTGTCCGAGCATCGATCTCTCCCGCTGTGTCCGTTGCGGCATATTCGCATCCCCGGCGCGCGGTTTGAACCCGGGCCGGCCCCCTCCGATCGGGCGGGGCCCGCCGCCCCCCCCCTCCGCGGGGGGTGGCCGACGGCGACACCGGTGACAGAATGCCGTCCGACGGTGGGCAGGTGTCCGCCGCGACCCATTGAACACTCGAGATCCGGGGGAATTGCAGATGAGCAACAGGGTGACCATTCGGCCCGCGTGCGGCCACGCGCTGCGCAAGGGTGTCCTCGCCGGGGCCATCGCGGCGGCGCTGGCACTGCCGCAGATGGCAGCGGCGTTCGAAGCTGACACGGGCAACGAGGACCTCTCGGTCCGCTGGGACAACACCGTGCGCGTGAACCTGGTGAAGCGCGCCGAGAGCCAGGACAAGGCCATCCTCGCCAATCCCAACTACGACGACGGCGACCGCAACGTCGAGAACGGCGGCACGTTCATGCGCTTCGATCTGCTGAGCGAGCTGGACGTCGTCTGGAAGAAGTCGCTCGGCTTCCGCGTGACCGGCGCCGGCTGGTACGACGGCGGCTATGCCGGCCTCGACAATGATTCGCTGGCCACCGAGAACCACCTCGTCAACGGCCTGCCGACCTACGGTCTCCCCGACTACTCGAACCGCTACGCCAAGGGCCCGTCGGGCGAGTTCCTGGACGCCTTCGCGTTCGCGCGTTTCAACATCGGCGAGGCGCCGGTCAACATCAAGGTCGGCCAGACGACCGTGTACTGGGGCGAGAGCCTGCTGCTCGGCGGCGCCGTGCACGGCGTCTCCTATTCACAGAACCCGATCGACATCTGGAAGGCCTACGCCACGCCGGGCGCCGAGGCCAAGGAACTGTTCCGGCCGCGCGTGGGCTTCAACATCCAGTCGACCGTGACCGACACGCTCTCCATCGCCGGCCAGTACTTCTTCAACTGGCAGCGCTTCAGCAACCAGGCCTATCGCTATCCGGAGTCCGGCACCTACCTGTCGGTGGCCGATCCGCTGCTCTGGGGTGGCGAGTCGTTCATCGTCGCCAAGAACCCGTTCACGCCGGCGGATCCGAACGACTACCTGCGCTTCTGGCGCGGCAAGGACATCACGCCGGAGGAGAACACCAACAACTACGGACTCGCGGTCCGCTGGAGCCCCGACTGGCTGGGCGGCACGCTGGGGGCCTACTACCGCAAGACCTACGACATGACGCCGCAGCTGATGGCCACGCCGGGCGTCGCGCCGAGCCTGCCCAAGGGCGCCTGCGTCGCGCTCGGCGGCGTTTCGCTGGTGCCGGCCGCGGCGCCGCCGACGACCGCTGGTCCGTGCATCATCAACACGAAGGCGACCAACGTCGCCGACCTCACGGGCAAGGGCCGCTACGGCGAATACAACATCGCCTTCAACGACGACATCGACATCTTCGGCCTGAGCCTGTCGAGGCAGGTCTTCGGCCTGAGCCTCGGCGCGGAACTCAGCTACCGCAAGAACATGTCGCTGCTGAGCGATCCGGTGTTCGTGTACCCGAAGGCGTTCCTGACGCCGGCGGCCATCGCCACCGGGGCCATCAGCACGGCCGACGTGCCGAAGCACGGCACGCCGGGCGCGACCGGCGACACGATGCACGGGCTCGTCAATCTGCTCGGCGTCGTGAGCGAGACGCCGCTCTTCGACACCGCCAGCTGGTCCACCGAGCTCACCTGGATGACGTGGCTCGACGTGAACCAGAACGAGGCCGTGTTCAAGGGCCGCAAGGGCTACGACCAGATCGACGCCGTCGACAAGAACTACTTCGGCCTCGGCATCAACTTCACGCCGACCTGGTTCCAGGTGTTCCCGAGCGTCGACTTC
>CAZRKS010000300.1:0-3145 GCA_964600315.1 uncultured Steroidobacteraceae bacterium
CACCGACTGGACGATCGGCCACGTGCACTCCGGCGCCCTCGGCTGGGTGGCGATGGTCTCGATCGGCACGATGTACGCGCTGATCCCGAAGCTGTACGGGCGCGAGCAGATGTACAGCACGAAGCTGATCGACGTGCACTTCTGGATCACGACCGTCGGCGTGGTGCTCTACATCACCTCGATGTGGATCGCGGGCGTCACGCAGGGCCTGATGTGGCGCGACCTGAACCCCGACGGGACGCTCAAGTACGCGTTCATCGAGTCGCTCAAGTCGACCTACCCGTACTACGGCGTGCGCCTGCTCGGCGGCGTGCTGGTCCTCGGGGGCATGCTGCTCATGGCCTACAACGTCTGGAAGACCATCGCCGCACGCACCAGCACCGCGGACGCTCCGGTCGTCCAGCCGGCCTGAGAGGGAAGCCGAATGAACCACGAATCCGTCGAAAAAAACGTCGGCCTGATGGGCGTGCTGATCGCGCTGGTCATCAGCTTCGGTGGCCTGGTCGAGATCGTGCCGCTGTACTTCCAGGGCTCCGGCACCGAGCCGGCCCCGGGCGTGAAGCCCTACGAGGCGCTGCGCCTCGCGGGCCGCGACGTGTACATCCGCGAGGGCTGCTACACCTGCCACTCGCAGATGATCCGGCCGTTCCGCTCCGAGACCGAGCGCTACGGGCCCTACTCGCTCGCGGGCGAGTCGGTGTACGACCACCCGTTCCAGTTCGGCTCGAAGCGCACGGGGCCCGACCTCGCGCGCGTCGGCGGCCGCTACTCGGACGACTGGCACCGCGTGCACCTGCTGAACCCGCGCGACGTCGTGCCGGAATCCAACATGCCGCGGTTCCCGTGGCTCGCGGACGCCCCGGTCGACGGCGCGCTCACCGCCCGCAAGATGGCGGCGCTGCGCAAGGTCGGCGTTCCGTACACGGACGCCGAGATCGCGGACGCGGCCGGGGCGGTGCAGGGCAGGACCGAGCTCGACGCGCTGGTCGCCTACCTGCAGGGCCTCGGCACGAATCTCTCGGCGAGCCACTGAACGATGGACATCGGCACGATCCGCGGACTCATCACGCTCATGCTGATGCTCGCGTTCGTCGGGCTGGTGATCTGGGCCTACAGCAAGCGCCGCAAGGCGGATTTCGACGAGATGGCGAACCTGCCGTTCCACGAATATCCGCCTGAGCAGGACCAAGGGAGCAAGACCCCATGACTAGCGGTTGGAGCCTGTTCGTCATCCTGGTGACGATCGTCAACATCATCGCCTGCGTCTGGCTGCTGCGCTGGACGGCGCGGCCGAAGTCCGCGGCCGAGAAGATCGGCGGCGGCGCGGACACCGGGCACGTGTGGGACAAGGACCTGCGCGAGTACAACAACCCTCTGCCGCGCTGGTGGCTGTGGCTGTTCTACCTCACGGTCGTGTTCGGCCTGCTGTACCTCGTCGCCTTCCCCGGCCTCGGGTCGTTCGAGGGCCTGCTGGGCTGGACGCAGGCGGGCCAGTACGAGCAGGAGAAGGCGGCCGCGGAAGCGAAGGCCTCGGCCTACCTCGCCGGATTCGCCTCGATGACCGTGCCGCAGCTCGCGGCCGACGGCAAGGCGATGGCCACCGCACGCAACCTGTTCCAGAACAACTGCGCGCAGTGCCACGGCTCGGACGGCGGCGGCGCGAAGGGGTTCCCCAGTCTCGCCGACAAGAGCTGGCTGTGGGGCGGTGACCCGGACACGGTCGTGCAGACGATCACCGCCGGCCGCGTGGCTGCCATGCCGCCCTGGGGGCAGGTGCTCGGCCAGGCCGGCGTGGACGCGGCCGTCGCCTACGTGCAGCAGTTGAGCGGACAGCCGTCCGACGCGACGCTCGCCGCTTCCGGCAAGACGCTGTTCGAGACGAACTGCGCGGCCTGCCACGGCGTGGATGGCAAGGGCAACCCGGCCATGGGCGCTCCGAACCTCACCGACGACATCTGGCTGTACGGCGGTGACGCCGCGACGCTCAAGCAGACCATCGATAACGGGCGCAACGGCCTGATGCCGGCGTTCGGCGAGCGACTCGGCGCGGAACGCGTCCGCCTGCTCGCCGCCTACGCGATCCGTCTTTCGGAAACCGGCTCGTAGGAGGCGGCGGCGTGTTCGGCCGGCATCCGGACGAGTACTCGGGCAAGCTGCGGTGGCCACGCCTGGGACAGGACGTGGCCATCGTGGCGTGGCCGTCGTTCCTCGTCGCGAGTGTCGCGACCATGGTCTGTTTCGCCTTCCTCGATCCACTGCTCGTGGGCAACGACGACTATCCGCCACCCGCGTTCTCGACGCGGATGACCGGGTACGCCGTCGGCTTCGTCTTCTTCTGGCTGGTGTCGTCGCTGTCCAGCCTGCTGACCCTGTACCTCGTCCGCACCGCTCACCCGGAACCCCCCGCGACCGACGAGAACGCTGAAGACGGGGCGCGGAGACCCGAATGAGCGCGCCCGAGACGGAACTGGATGGCGGACTGTACGCGGCCCGCCGGAAGATCTACCCGCGCGAGATCAACGGCCGATTCCAGCGGCTGCGCACGATCGCGGCCTGGGTGCTGCTCGGCATCTTCTACCTGGTCCCGTGGATCACGTGGGGCGGCCGGCAGGCTGTGCTCTTCGACCTGCCGGCGCGCAAGTTCCACATCTTCGGCCTCACGCTCTGGCCGCAGGACTTCTATTTCCTCACCTGGCTGCTGGTCATCGCGGCGCTGTCGCTGTTCTTCTTCACGGCGCTCGCCGGCCGCCTGTTCTGCGGCTACGCCTGCCCGCAGACCGTCTGGACCGAGACCTTCCTCTGGATGGAGCGCTTCGTCGAGGGCAGCCGCTCGCAGCAGATGAAGCTCGCGCGGGCGCCGTGGAACGGCGAGAAACTCGTGCGCAAAGGCGCCAAGCAGCTCCTCTGGATCGGCTTCTCGCTGTGGACCGGGTTCACGTTCGTCGGCTATTTCACGCCGATCCGGGAACTCTCCGGCCTGATCGCCGGCTTCGCCACCGGGCCGTGGGAGACGTTCTGGGTCTTCTTCTACGGCGGCGCGACCTACCTGAACGCGGGCTTCATGCGCGAGCAGGTCTGCAAGTACATGTGTCCGTATGCGCGCTTCCAGAGCGCGATGTTCGACAAGGACACGCTGATCGTCACC
>CAZRKS010000301.1:0-3139 GCA_964600315.1 uncultured Steroidobacteraceae bacterium
AGGAAGTATACATGAGCGATCCCCGTCACTCGCGGCTGATCATCCTCGGCTCCGGACCGGCCGGCTACGCCGCGGCGGTCTACGCGGCGCGCGCCAATCGCAACCCGCTGCTCCTCACCGGCCTCGAGCAGGGCGGGCAGCTCATGACCACGACCGAGGTGGACAACTGGCCGGGCGACCCGCACGGGCTCACCGGCCCCGGGCTCATGGAGCGCATGCGCGAGCACGCCGAGCGCTTCCACGCCGAGATCGTCATGGACCACGTGAACGCGGTCGACTTCAGCCGCCGCCCGCTGCTCCTCAAGGGCGACCGCGGCGACTACACCTGCGACGCGCTCATCATCGCCACCGGCGCGAGCGCCCGCTATCTCGGGCTCGAGTCGGAGCAGGCCCTGCGTGGCCGGGGCGTCTCGGCCTGCGCGACCTGCGACGGCTTCTTCTTCCGCGGCCAGCGCGTCGCCGTCGTGGGCGGCGGCAACACGGCGGTCGAGGAGGCGCTGTACCTGTCCAATATCGCCGCGCACGTCACGCTGATTCACCGCCGCGACAAGCTGCGCGGCGAGAAGATCCTGCAGGAGCGGCTGTTCGAGCGGGAGCGCGCGGGCGTCGTCGACATCGTCTGGAACCACACGGTCGCGGACGTGCTCGGTGACGACTCGGGCGTGATCGGTGTGCGAGTCGAGGCGACGGACGGCTCGGGCACGCGCGACATCCCGGTCGCGGGCGTCTTCATCGCGGTCGGCCACACGCCGAATACGCAGATCTTCGAGGGCCATCTCGACATGAAGGGCGGCTACATCACGGTCAAATCGGGCACCGACGGCGGCGCTACCGCGACCAGTGTGCCGGGCGTGTTCGCCGCGGGCGACGTCGCGGACCACGTCTACCGGCAGGCGGTGACCTCGGCCGGGACCGGCTGCATGGCCGCGCTCGACGCCGCCAAGTACCTCGAGCAGTTCGACGCCGGCGCGCACTGAGCGCCCCGCGCCGCCGCGATGCGCGCGCAGGCGGAGATCGTCGAGCGGATCGCCGAGGTCCCGGCCGCTGACTGGGACGCGCTCGACGCGACGGCGAATCCGTTCCTGCGCCACGCCTTTCTCGAGGCGCTCGAATCGTCGGGGTGCGTCGGCGGTGCGACGGGCTGGCAACCTCGCCATCTCCTGCTGCGCGACGATGCGGGCCGGCTGGTCGGCGCCGTGCCGCAGTACCTCAAGTTCGATTCCTGGGGCGAGTTCATCTTCGACTGGGGCTGGGCGCAGTCCTATGCCCGTGCCGGCCTCGAGTACTACCCGAAGCTCCTGTCGGCCATTCCGTTCACGCCGGTGACGGGTCCACGACTGCTCGCGAGCGAGGCGGCCGGGCCCGCAGTGCGACAGTCGCTGGCCCGCCTCCTGGTCGAGGTCGCGCAGCAGTCGGGCGCCTCCGGCGTGCACGTGAACTTCACGACGCCCGGCGACCAGTCGGCGCTCGAGGACGCGGGTTTCCTGCGCCGGCACGACTGCCGCTTTCTGTGGATCGACCGCGGCTACCGCGACTTCGGCGACTTCCTCGACGGTTTCCGCTCCGAGAAGCGCAAGAAGACTCGGCGCGAACGCCGTCGCGTCGCTGAGGCCGGCATCACGCTGCGCACCCTCGGCGGCGCCGAAATCGACCCGGGGCTGTGGCGGACCATCTTCGGCTTCTCGGAGCGCACGTTCCTCCGGCACGGCAGCGGTCACTACCTGAGCGCGGAGTTCCTCGAACTCGTCTCCCACCGCATGCCGGACGCGGTGGTCGTCAAGCTCGCCGAGCGCGCCGGCGTGCCGGTCGCGGCGGCGATCTTCTTCCAGGGCGGCGGCTGGCTGTACGGGCGCTACTGGGGCGCGGCGGAGCACGTCGACTGCCTGCATTTCGAGGCTTGCTATTACCAGGGCATCGAGCACTGTCTCGCGCACGGGCTCGCGGGTTTCGATCCCGGGACGCAGGGCGAGCACAAGCTCGCGCGAGGCTTCGAGCCCACGCTCACGCGCTCCGCACACTGGCTCGCGCACGCGGGGTTCGGCGAGGCAGTCGGGCGTTACCTCGCGCGGGAACGCGCCGCCGTGGACGAGTACATCGCGACCGCGGCAGGCCACCTGCCCTTCCAGCGCGGGGCGTCGGCATGATCCCGTGGTTGCGGCCGGGCGATCCGCCGGACGCCTTTCCGCCGGTCGAGGAGGCGCTCCGCGACCCGGACGGGCTCCTTTGTGCCGGCGGCGATCTGTCGCAGGCCCGGCTGCTCGCAGCCTACCGACGCGGCATCTTCCCGTGGTACTCCGAGGGCCAGCCGATCCTCTGGTGGTCGCCCGACCCGCGGGCCGTGCTGTACCCGGCGGAGTTCAGGGTTTCGCGCAGTCTCGCCAAGACGCTGCGCAACCGCGGCTACGAGACGAGCTTCGACCGGGCGTTCGGCGACGTCGTCCGGCTCTGCGGCGACGCCGGCCTGCGCCCGGGCGGCACCTGGATCTCGCCGCAGATGCAGGGCGCCTACTGCGCGCTGCACGCCGCAGGCTTCGCGCACTCCGTCGAGACCTGGCTCGACGGCAGGCTCGTTGGCGGTCTCTACGGAGTCGCTCTCGGCCGCGTGTTCTTTGGCGAGTCGATGTTCAGTCTCGAGCGCGACGCGTCCAAAGTTGCGCTCGAGCAACTGGTGGACCGGACGCTGGCGCAGGGCGTGGTCCTGATCGACTGCCAGGTCGCGAGTCCGCACCTCGAGAGCCTCGGTGCCCGCTGCATCCCCCGCCGCGAATTCGTCGCCAGGCTCGCCGCTGCGATCCCCGACCTGCGCCCGACTGTGGACTGGGCGCAACGCTGAATTGCATTGCGGCAGGGCTTTATGCAGAATTCGCGCGGCCCGCAGGGGCGCAGCGAGGGTGCATGGCGAAGGAAGACGCAATCCAGATGGAAGGCCGGGTGGTCGAGACCCTGCCCAACACGACGTTTCGGGTCCAGCTGCAGAACGGCCACGTCGTGACCGCGCACATCTCGGGCAAGATGCGCAAGAACTACATCCGCATCCTCACCGGCGACGCCGTCACCGTCGAGATGACGCCGTACGACCTCACCAAGGGCCGCATCGTTTACCGGGGAAGATAGAAATTCGGTGCAAGGCACCGAATTT
>CAZRKS010000302.1:0-3134 GCA_964600315.1 uncultured Steroidobacteraceae bacterium
GGCCGGCCTTCCGCGATCCAGCGCTCGACCACCGACGAGCCGAGGCGATAACGCGCGCAGTTGTAAGGCTCGAGGTTGCCGAGTTCCATGTGCACGATGTCGCCGACCGCAGCTTCTTCGGGTGCTGGCAACCCCAGGGATCGCAGTGCTTCGTCCTCGTTCTCGCCGCCGACCACGCGCCGGACGAGTTCCCCGATTTGCTCGCGGTACTGCGCTCGCAGCGGGTCCGGCGCGCCGAGCGACTCGCGGACGACGCGGTACTTCTCGATGGACCTTCGGTAGGTCCACTCGAACACCTCTGCGGCAATCCGCGGATCATTCCGCTCGTAGATGCCCAGCATCGCGTCCGCGTAGTCCTCGAGGCCGACGTCGAGGAACGACAGCGGTGCGCAGTTCGACAGGAACAGGGGCAGATTCGCCGCGAGTCGGCTGGTGCGATTGTTGCCGTCCTCGAACGGCTGCAGGTACGCAATCTGCACCCACAGGAAGAATGCCGCCTCGATCGGGTTCTTGACCAGGCGCGCCTTCGCGACGATGCGCTCCAGCATCTCCTCGAGCACCTTCGGCACCTGCGACGGCACGTAGACGGAGTCGTCGATGCTGACGAGCTTGCGACGGATCGCGCCGACGCTCCGCGGCTCCGCGAGCAGTCCCTGCATCAGCACGCTGTGGAGATTGCGGATCACGGGGACGGTGATGCCCTGCTCCGGCACCGCGTCGACCAGGAATTCGATGGCCTCCTTGTGGTTGAGGAGCATCACGGCGTCCGCGTCGCCGGGCTGCGCGCGGCCGCGTGCGAACAACTCACGCGTGTCGATGAGCGTCAGTCGATTCCCTTCGAGGCGCGACGAGTGCCACGACAGGTCGATCAGCAGTTGCTCGAGCACCTTGCGCGCATAGGTGCCGGCCGGTTGCCGGTCGCGCGACCGGCCGTCCGCGTACAGGCGCTCGGCTACTGCAGGAGGCAGCAGGCTCGACCGGTTGGGCTCGTACCCGTCCACGAACTCGCGCTGGTAAGTGACCGGTGTACGCGCAGCGAGCGGAGCAGCGAGTTCGGCACGCAATTGACGCGCCTCGGTGCTGAAGCGGATCAGCTCGGTCTGCGCGGGCGGCTCGGCGATCGCAGCGGGCTTCGAGCCCGGTCGCCGATAGCGGATCCGGGGGCCGGTGCCCTGGCGCAACAGACGACCCTCGGCGACGAGGCGCACCAGGGCCCGATTGATCGTGGAACGACTTACCCCTACGTGCCGGGTAATTGCTTCGGCCGAGACCGCCCCCTCCGGTTCGGCACCGACGAGGGCGAGGATGGCAGCAGGCACGTCACGGCGGGACATGTGAATCTGCTCGAACTGACAGGGTAAAGGCATCCTACCATTATTCTGTCATTTTTTGACATAGTATCGGCAATGTGTGACAGATTACGGGAAGTCCCGTGGCTACTCTGTCAATGCTTCTACGCTGCAGCGGCGCCGCGTTCTTCTAAAATGTGCGGTCGGACTACCGGGTGATGCCGTGCGGCGTGATCAGGCCGCCTTTCCAGGCCACGAACAGCAACGCAAAGAGCAGCACGGACAGCGCGATGCGCACCGTGAGCGCGTTGACCATGCGTTTCGACTGGCCCTCATCCCGGACCAGGTGGAAGAGGCCCGAGCCCAGGCTGACGATGATGGCCGCGAGTACGAGCAGGATGAGGATCTTGATCATGACGGGTCGCGGCACGGCGTGGGGCGGCGATTATAGATGAGCCTGACGATCGGCCGCCGTTCGTTCGCGCCGCGGCCGTGGGCCGTCGTGGGTGCTGCCGCGCTGCTCGCCGGATGCGTGGCGCTCGGCCTGTGGCAGGTCGGTCGCGCCCGTGAGAAGCGCACGCTGCTCGAGTCGTTCGAACGCGGCGACACCACCACCGTCGTGATGTCGGCCGCCGACGTCGACCAACTGCCCCGCTACCAGCGCGTCTCGGCCGTCGGTCGCTACGATGCCGCGCACCAGGTGCTGCTCGACAACATGCCGTCATCGACCGGCCTGCCCGGTTACCGCGTGCTGACACCGCTGCGACGCACGAACGGCGGACGGCTGCTGCTCGTCGACCGCGGCTGGGTGCCGCTCGGCGACAGCCGCGCCCAATTGCCGGACGTTGCCGTCCGCGACGGCGAACGTCAGGTGCAGGGGCGCCTCGACCGGCCTCCGGTGCCCGGCATCCGGGTCGGGCCGGCGCAGGCACCGGGCGCCGCCGGCTGGCCGCGCGTGCTCAATTTTCCGACCGCGGACGACCTCGCTGCTGCGCTCGGCGAGCCCGTGGAATCGCGGATCCTGCTGCTCGATGCCACCGAACCCGAGGGCTACGAGCGGGTGTGGCGGCCGTCTTTCGGCTTTCCGGCGGAGCGTCACCTGGGCTACGCGGTGCAGTGGTTCGCGCTGGCACTCGCGGTGCTGGTCGGGTTCGTTGCGCTCAGCGTGAAGCCCGCGACTCCCGCGGAGGATGGGCGCCAGTGAACACGTCGAATGCATCGTCGCCCGCCCGCGGCCGACGCCAGCTGCTTGCGCTCGCCGCGCTCTTCTTCGTGCCGCTCGGGCTCGCCTTCTGGCTCTACTACGGCCCCACGTCATGGCGGCCGGGCGGCGGCTCGAACAAGGGCGAGCTGATCGACCCGGCGCGTCCGCTGCCCGCCATCTCGCTGCAGAAGATTGATGGCACGCCTGCCGGCGCGGACTTCCTGCGCGGAAAGTGGACGATGCTCTACGTCGGCGACGGATCGTGCGATGCGCGGTGCCGCCAGGCGCTCTATCTCACGCGGCAGTCGCGCCTCGCGCTCAACAAGGACATGGACCGCGTGCAGCGCGTGTTCCTGGTCACCGGCCCCGATCCCGACGTCGATTTCCTCGCGCGCGAGCACGCGGACCTCGTGGCCGTGCGTCTCGCGGGCCCCGACGCCGCGCGTCTGCTCGCGACCATTCCCGCGTATGGCGACGGGCCGGTCGGTCCGGCGGGACGGATCTACCTCGTCGATCCGCTCGGCAACCTGCTCATGAGCTATGCCGCGAGCGCGCCCGACCGGGCGCTGCTCGAGGACCTGAAGAAACTCCTGCGCCTCTCACACATCGGGTAACACCATGCAAGACCTCTGGTTTCGTCG
>CAZRKS010000303.1:0-3128 GCA_964600315.1 uncultured Steroidobacteraceae bacterium
ACGACCTACCGCTTAGGAGGCGGTTGCTCTATCCACTGAGCTACCGGGGCGCGCGCGGGAAGTGTACCGGCGCCGAGGCCGAGATTGAAAATGGCCTCCCGAGCTTACGGGTACTGCTGCGGGGATGTGAGTGATTCCGAGGCAATGCCCGTGAGCGTGTCGTCTGGGGCGGGGCTCAGATGTTCTCTGGCTCCCGCATCCACGCCGGGATGTCGCGCTGGCCATGGAGCACGCGCCACACATCCATGCTCCGAGCCATCCTCAAGGCTGGAGGGACGGGCAAAAAAATCCCAACCGATAAGGGTTGGGACTTTCAAAGGTGGTGGAGCGGAAGGGGATCGAACCCTCGACCTTCGCATTGCGAACGCGACGCTCTCCCAGCTGAGCTACCGCCCCACGAAAGGGCGCGCATTGTAGCACCCGATCGCGAAGCCGCAACCCGCGCGACATCCGGCGCTATCATGCGCGAATGAGCATCACGGTCCGCCCGGCGACGCCGGCCGACGTCGACACCCTCGCCGCCGGCAATGTCGCGATGGCGCTCGAAGCCGAGCACAAGCACCTCGACCCCGACATCGTTCGGCTCGGCGTCCAGGCGGTGTTCGACCAGCCGACTCGCGGCCGCTATTTCGTGGCGGAAGTCGGCGGCAAGGTGGTCGGCCAGGCCATGTACACCTGCGAGTGGAGCGACTGGCGCAACGGGACCTTCTGGTGGCTGCAGAGCGTGTACGTTTCTCCGGTGGCGCGTCACACCGGGGTGTTTCGCGCGCTCTATCGTCACCTCGAAACACTCGCCAGGGCCGACCCCGGCGTCTGTGGACTGCGGCTCTACGTCGACCGCCCGAACGCGCGCGCCCAGCAGGCCTATCGCAACTGCGGCATGGTGGACGCGGGTTACATCGTGATGGAAGTGGACATGTCCGGCGCCGTACGCAGCGCCAAGAGGGGATGAACATGCTCGCCAACGGCAAGAAGGCGCCTGAATTCGAACTCGCTGATCAGGACGGTCGCAAGCACACGCTGAAGGGGCTGCTCGCGAGCGGCCCGCTGATCCTGTACTTCTACCCCGCCGATTTCACGCCGGGCTGCACGAAGGAGGCCTGCAGCTTCCGTGACCTGCACCAGGACCTGCTGCGGGCCAAGCTGCGCGTGGTCGGCGTGAGCCCCCAGGACGTCGACTCGCACAAGCGCTTTGCCGAGCAGCACGGTCTCAACTTCCCGCTGCTCGCCGACCCTGACAAGAAAGTGGTGAAAGCCTACGACCTCGATGGCCCGCTCGGCTTCGGAGTGCGGCGCGGCACCTACCTGATCGGCAAGGACGGCACGATCCAGGACTCCGTGCTCGCCGATCTGCGCATCGGCGCCCACGAAGCCTTCGTGAAGAAAGCCCTCTCGTCGGGCGCTAAACAACAATAAAAACAATAACTTATTAGATTAATCTCGAACTTAACTCTTGTCGCGCCGGCGCGTTTCGAGCCCTGAGTTGGGCGGCTCGTAGTGCAGCCGGAAGACGCGGGTTGGCCCCGGGCTCGGCATGACCACGAGGAAGATCGAGTCGTACTCGTCTTCGCCAATGGCGACGCTCGTCGCGCTCAGTTCGCTCAGGACGCCCGGGATCGTGCTCGCATAGCCGACCACGGCCACCGTCTTGCCCCGGTGATCGCGCTTGATGCGGCTCGGCAAGCCCGCCCAGTCGCTGCTCGCCAGCAGGTTGATGGGCAGCTTGAACTGGTTGGCGATGGGTGCGGCGGTCTGCTGGGCCCGGCGCGTGTCGGCGGCATACAGGTAGTCGACCTTGCCGCCGGCCAGCACGCTCGCGAGATACTCGCCCAGGCCGCGCACCCGCGCCTCGCCCGCCTTGCTCAGGTCCGGATCGCCCGAGGTCGTCGTGTCCGCCTCGGCATGGCGGACGAGGATGACCACTGTCGTCCGCGCCCAGGTCCCGATCCACCAGATTCCCGCCCCGGCGGCGAGCGCGATCAGCAGCGGCACCATGATCGGCGCCAGGTGCGGGCGGCGGCGCAGGCGCGGCAGGTGATGATCGGCCATGGCCGGGATGATAGCCGTCAGTCGAGCGGGCGGCGCAAACGCTGGAATTCGGGTGTCGACTGCTCGGTGAAGCCACGCCCATCCGGCGTGCGCTCGATGAGCAGTGCCGCGAGACCCAGGCGCCGAGCCAACGCGAGACCCTCCTCCGGACCGAGGACCATCAGGGCGGTCGCGTAGGCGTCCGCCTGCGCCGCCGTGCGGTGCAGGACGCAGACGGAAGCGAGCCGGTGCGTGACGGGCTCGCCGGTACGCGGGTCGATCGTGTGCGACCGCCGGCGCCCATCGACGATGCGGAAATCGCGGTAGTCGCCCGACGTCGAAGCGCTCAATCCGTCAATCTCGACGATGGCATAGGGTTTACGTTCGCCGCTCAACGGCGCTTCCACCGCCAGGCGCCAGGGACGGCCCGACGGACTGCGGCCATGCGACCGGACCTCGCCGCCGAGTTCGATCAGGTAGTCCGGCACTCCGAGCGCATCGAATCGCGCGGCGATGCGGTCGACGGCGTAGCCGGGCGCGATGCCGTTGACGTCGAGCTGCAGCGCCGGCACCTCCTTGCGCAACGTGCGGCGCTGCGGGTCCAGGAGCAGCTTCCGGTATCCCACTTCGTTCTCGAGGCGGGACAGCGTCGATGCTTCGGGCGCGGCGTCGCCACCCGCCGCCGTCTCGCCGAAACCCCAGGCCCGCACCAGCGGTGCGACGGTGATGTCGAAGGCACCGCCGGTCGCGGCGCTCACCTGCGCTGCGATCGCCACGACCTCGGCGAGGGGCTGCGAGACCTCCACTGCGTCCGTCGACGCGCTCGCGTTGAACGCCGAGATCTCGCTCGAGGCATCGTAGGTCGAAAGCCGGCGGTTGACCTCGGCGAGTTCCTCGTCGACGGCCGCCTTCAGGTCCATGGTACGCACTCCCGGCGGCAGCGGGCCGACGGTGATGCTGTAGCTCGTACCCATGGTCTCGCCATCGAGGTTCTGCGAAGGCGCGAGGCCGCCGCAGCCGGTCGCGGCCAGCAGGACGAACAGTGCGAGCAGGCGATGCATGGGGCCGGCAGTCTGCCGGAATCCGGGGCCGAGATTAAG
>CAZRKS010000304.1:0-3113 GCA_964600315.1 uncultured Steroidobacteraceae bacterium
CGAGCTCGAGCCGGTGCTGTTCGAGTTCCTGCGGCCGCTCGGCGACCAGGGCTACCAGCTCACCGCGAAGATCATGGAGTTCGTCGAGAACGTGCAGGGTACGCTGCTCGGCACCGTCGGCTTCGTGTTCCTGCTCCTGACCGCGCTCTCGACGATTCAGAAAGTCGAGGAGGCGCTGAACTTCGTGTGGCACGTGGACCGGCCGCGCAGCATCGCCCGCCGCGTCACCGAATACCTCGTCGTGATGCTGCTCGCGCCGGCCCTCGCGGTTTTCGCCATGGTCACGCTCGCATCGTTCGAGGCGAGCGACGTCGTGGCCCGGCTGTCCGGACTCGCGGCGGGTCACGGCGGCGGGACGGGGCGCTCGCATCTCGCGCCGTACCTGATGACCGTTGGCCTCTTCGCGTTCGTCTATGTGTACATGCCCAATACGCGCGTGCGGATCCTGCCCGCTGCCGCCGGCGCGTTGCTCGGCGGCCTGCTCTGGGCCGCCGTGGGCGCGCTCTTCACGCGCATCGTGGTCTACTCCGCGAAGACCGCGGCGGTCTACGCCGGCTTCGCGGTCGTGCTGCTGTTCCTCTTCTGGCTGTACCTGAGCTGGCTCATCATGCTGCTCGGCGCGCAGCTCTCGTTCTACGTGCAGCACCCGGAGCACCTGCGCACGGGGCACGCCGACATTCCGATGACCGGCGCGCTGCGGGAGCGCCTGGCGATGTCGGTCATGTACCTGCTGGGCGAGCGCTTCGTCGACGGCGGCGTGCGCTGGACCGCCAACGCGCTCGCGGACCATCTGCGGATCCCGGCGACGGTGCTGGGCGACGTGATCTCGTCGCTCGAGGCGCACGGGCTCGTGCTCACGGCGGAAGACGACACCGTCGCGCCGGCCCGCGACCTCGGCACCATCACCCTCGCCGCGATTTTCGACGCGATCCGTCACGAGCTGCCGGACCCGCGCCGTCCGGATCCGCGCCCGGTGCAGGCCGCCGACGCGGCCGCGCAGCTCGCTGACGAGGCGCTGCGCACCAGCGTGCGGGACCGTACGCTCAGGGACCTCGTGCGCCCCGGCCGCTGAGCCCAGCGGCTTCAGTCGCCCGCGATCGTCATCTCCTCGACCAGGATCGATCCCGTGCGGATGCCGCCGCGGTAATCCACGTCGGAGCCGACGTCGACGATGGCGCGATACATGTCGCGCAGGTTGCCCGCGACCGTGACCTCGTGCACCGGGTACGCGATGCGGCCGTTCTCGACCCAGAAGCCCGCTGCACCGCGCGAATAGTCACCGGTCACCCCGTTGACGCCCTGCCCCATGAGCTCGGTGACGAGCAGTCCCCGGTCCATCAGCCGCAGCATCCCGTCGAGATCGCGCCCGCGTCCCGGCACGATCAGGTTGTGCGTGCCGCCGGCATTGCCCGTGGTGCGCAGCCCGAGCTTGCGCGCGGAGTACGTGCTCAGCACGTAGCCGAGCAGGACGCCGCCGCTCACGAGTTCGCGGTCGCGTGTCGCGACCCCCTCGTGGTCGAACGGCGCACTCGCGAGGGCCTTCGGCAGGTGAGGCCGCTCGGAGAGCGCGAACCAGTCGGGGAACACCGGCCGGCCGGCGGCGTCGAGCAGGAACGAGGCCCGGCGGTACTGGCTGCCGCCGCGGATGGCGCCGATGAAGTGGCTCACCAGTCCGCGCGCGACCTCGGGACTGAAGAGCACCGGCCCCTTCGTGGTCGCGAGCTTGCGCGCCCCGAGACGCCGCACCGCACGCTCGCCGCTCTGCCGGCCGATGCCGGCGGCGTCCTCCAGCTCGCGCCAGTCGCGCGTGGTGGAGTACCAGTAGTCACGCTCCATCGTCTCGCCTTCGGAGCCGAGCACCGCGCAGCTGATGCTGTGCACGGTGCCGGGATACGCCGCGAGAAAGCCGTGCGAATTCCCGTAGGCGCGCAGGCCGCGATGGCTGCTGACGCCCGCGCCCTCGGAATTCGTGATGCGCGGATCGACGGCCAGCGCCGCGGACTCGCATTCGAGCGCGAGTTCGCAGGCCCGCTCCGGAGTGACGTCCCAGGGATGCGCGAGCTGCAGGTCGGGGATCTGCGTGGCAAGCGTGTCCGGGTCGGCGAGGCCGGCGCAGGGGTCCTCCGCCGTGAATCGCGCGATGCTGCACGCCTTGCCGACCGTCTCGCGGAGCGCCGACGCGCTCAGGTCGGCCGTGCTGGCCGAGCCCTTGCGCGTCCCGAAATACACGGTCACGCCCATGCCTCGGTCGCGCTGGTATTCGACCGTCTCCACCTCTCCCAGTCGCACGGACACCGAGAGCCCGACGTCCACGCTCACGGCGGCCTCGGCCTGCGAGGCCCCGAGCGAACGCGCCTCCTCGAGCGCGACTTCGACGAGTGCGAGGAGATCCGCGCCGTCGGCGGCGGGCGCGAGAGGACGTTCGCTGGACATGGCTGGCCCTGGAGCGGGAGGAACGCCATTCTAGCAGCGGGCCGGGAGCGAGCCCCCGCGTGCTAGGATCGCCCGCGGAGGCCGCATGACCGATCCCGGGGAATCCGACGAACTGCCGAGCAAGAGCGAGTTGAAGCGGCAGAGCCGGGACCTGCAGGACCTCGGCTGGGCGCTGGTCGAACTGCCGGCGACCGACCTCGAGGCCCTCCCGCTGCCCGAGGACGTCCGCGAAGCCGTGATGGCCGGCCGCAGCATCACGAGCGGCGGTGCGAAAGCGCGCCAGAAGCTCTACATCGGCAAGCTGCTGCGGCGCGTCGACACGGCGCCGATCGTCGCCGCGCTCGAGCGCCGCGGAGAGGTCGACCGGCAGCGCCTCCACCGCGAGAAGTCGATCGAGCGGTGGCGCGACCGCCTGCTCGCCGACGAGCCCGCTGCCTGGACGGAGATAGCGGGGATGATCGAGCCGGCCGTGCTCCCGCAGCTGCGCGGCCTGGCGCGACAGGCGCGCGCCGAGCGCGATGCGTCGCGACCGCCGGCCGCCGCGCGACAGCTCTTCCGGCGCCTGCGCGAGGTGCTGCCCGGCCCGGCGGACTGAGCGCCGCGGGCGCGGTGCTACAATGCCGCGGTGAAACCGCTGGTTGGCATCATCATGGGGACGACCTCCGACTGGGAGACCCTCA
>CAZRKS010000305.1:0-3081 GCA_964600315.1 uncultured Steroidobacteraceae bacterium
GCCGCGGGCCGCGAAGATCGTGAACGCGTGCATCAGCTTGCCGAACGGGAACCAGATCATCAGCGCCTCGACGGAGAGGATGTGCACGCCGAGCAGCGTCTCGTACGGGGCGCCGCCCGCGTGCGCGTAGGCCAGCATGCCGGTCGCGAGCGGGGCTGCGGTCAGGAACCAGCTGAAGTAGTCGTCGAAGTTCGAGATCAGGCGCTTCACCGGGCTCGTGAGCCGGTGGATCAGCACCGCGACGAGGGCCGCGAGCGAGACGGCGCTCAGGAACGTGATGACACCGGTCGGCAGCGTCGGCCAGCGGAAGCCGAATGCGTCGCTGAAGTCGAAGCCGAACAGTCCGTCGGACACGTTCTCGAAGAACAGCACGTGCGGCACCAGGAACAGTAGCGCGGCCAGGAAGCCGACGTGGAACGTGTAGCCCATGATCTCGCCGAAGGCCGTGCCGGCGAGGAACTCGCGGCGCGGCCAGGAGCGCAGCGCGATCAGCCGCAGGCCCTTCCAGGTCGCGGCGTTGCGCGGCTCGGAGAGATCCTTCTTCGTGCGCAGCAGGAGGACGCCGACCAGGCGCCAGAGCACGCCGGCCACGAAGATGCCGACCGCCCAGGTGAGCGCCGGTCCACGCGCGAACTCGAGGAGGGTCGTGCTCGTCATGCTTTCTTCTCCAGTTCAGCCTGCCGCCTGCGAGCGGACAGGGCGGCCGCCGCGCCCAGCGCGACACCGACGCCCACGGCCGTGCCGACTGTCTTCGCCGTGCCCCAGTGGCCGGTCGAAACCGCCTGGTAGAAGCCGCCGTGGTCCCAGAAGCGCGGTTCCGAGCAGCCGATGCAGCCGTGACCCGACTCGATCGGGAAGCTGACCCCGTCGTTCCACTTCACGGTGGCGCAGGCGTTGTAGGTCGTGGGCCCCTTGCAGCCGAGCTTGTAGAGGCACCAGCCCTTGCGGGCGCCCTCGTCGTCGAACGTTTCGGCGAACTGGCCCCGTTCATAGAACGGCCGGCGGTAGCAGCGATCGTGCACCGTCTGCCCGAAGAACGCCTTCGGGCGGCCGAGCGCGTCGAGGTCCGGCAGCTTGCCGAAGGTGAGGTACTGCATCAGCACGCCCGTGATGACCACGGGAATCGGCGGGCAGCCTGGCACGCTGACGATCGGCTTGTCGCGGATCACTTCCGACACCGGGACGGCGCCGGTCGGATTCGGTTGCGCCATCGGCAGGCCGCCGAACGATGCGCAGCTGCCGAGCGCGATGATCGCCGCCGCGCCCTTGGCCGCCTCGCGCAGCATCGCGAGGTTGCTCACGCCGGCAATCGTGCCGTAGCCCTCGTTGGCCGTGGGAATCGAGCCGTCGACGATGAGCAGGTACTTGCCCCAGTTGTCCTTCATCGCCTGCTCGCGGGCGTGCTCCGCGGCCGTGCCGGCCGCCGCCTGCAGCGTGTGCTGGTAGTCGAGCGATATGGCGTCGAAGATCAGGCCCTCGAGGGTCGCGCCGTGCGCGCGGGTGATCGACTCGGTGCAGCCGGTGCATTCCTGGAAGGGCAGCCAGATCACGGAGGGCCGGCGCGCCTGCGCGAGGGCCGCCGCGATGCGGGGGGCGAGCGAGGCGGGCAGTGCCATCGCCGCCGCTGCGGTCGTGCAGAAGGTGAGGAAGTCGCGTCGCGAGACCCCTCGCGCGCGCAGGTAGTCGCCGACCGTGGAGTTGTGCATTGCGGCCTTCCCGATGAGTCGCCGCGCTCGGCCGCGCGGCACGGCATAAGGTAGCCGCTGCATCCCGGCCCGCAATAATTGCTCGCTGCCAGCGGGTAGGTACTTTCCGAGGTATCAGCGATCGCTCATGTGTCCGCCGCCGGGCGGAGCCAGCCCGAGAGGACGGCGCGGGCGGCCGCGACCGCCGCGGGCAGCGCCGCCGCGACCGGCGCGCTCAGCGTCTCGCCCCAGCCGACTTCGAGCGGCTGGATCCCGACGAAGGCGCGCCGCTCGGGGAGGTGACCGGCCAGGCGGGCCGCGTCCAGGAGGTCGAGGATGCCCACCTCGTGAACGCTGCAGCGCGCGGTGCGGAGGAAGCGGTCCATCGCCTCGCCCTCCAAGCGACGCACGTCGCCCGGGTGCGCGTCGAGTTGTGCGGCGTCGAGCACGAGCAGCGCGTCGCAGTCCTCGATGCGCGGCAGCAGCAGGAAGCTCAGCGTCCCGGCGTCGACATATTCCACGCCGGGCAGGGCCGATCCGGCTGCGGCGAGTGCCTCCATGAGCCGTACTCCGGCGCCGTCGTCGCGCATCAACGTGTTGCCCACGCCGAGCACGAGGACGGTCACGGACGGCTCAACTGCGGCGCCGGGGGGCGCAGAACTCCTGGTGCAGCGTGTGCATCAGCGACTCGGCCGCGCGGCTCGCGAGGCGGTAGTAGATCTGCTGGCCGTCGCGGCGCGTGCGCACCAGGCGCTTCTCGCGCAGCACGGCGAGGTGCTGCGAGAGGGCCGACTGGCTGAGCCCGATGAGCGGCTGGAGCTCGCCGACGGACTTCTCGTTCTCGGCGAGCTGACAGAGAATCATGAGCCGCGACGGATTCGCCATCGCGCCCAGCAGGTCGCAGGCCCGGCCGGCGTTCTTCTCGAGCCGCTGGAGGGTCGAGCGGTCGACCACGAACGCCGGGGCAGCCGTCCTGGCCATGGTTCGAGTCCTCACGCGCAGCCCGCGAACCCGTCGGCCGCCATCTTGGCTTCGTAAGGGCCGGCGACCTGCGCGCCGGGGACGAGCGTGCCTTTGACGCTGCCCCAGTCCTCGGGCTTCAGGATGATCAGCCAGCCCTCGCCGTACGGGTCGGAGTTCGCGAGGCTGGGCGTGGCGGTGAGCGCGTCGTTCACCGCGACGACCGAGCCGCCGGCGGCGGTCTTCGCCGGACCGACCCACTTGCCCGACTCGACGGTCGCGCAGGACTTGCCCGCCTTGACGTCCTTGCCGACGCCCTTCGGCGTGTAGGCGACCAGTTTGCCGGCCATGGCCGTTGCGACCGACGTCATGCCGAGCTTGACCGTGCCGTCGCCGAGTTCCCTGAACCAGATCTGGTTCTCGACGTCGTAGAGCA
>CAZRKS010000306.1:0-3067 GCA_964600315.1 uncultured Steroidobacteraceae bacterium
TCCTCGGCACCGACGACGCGATCCTCTATTCGTCCTGCTTCGACGCGAACGGCGGGCTGTTCGAGACGCTGCTCGACGAGCAGGACGCGGTGATCAGCGACGCGCTGAACCACGCCAGCATCATCGACGGGATCCGCCTCTGCCGGGCGAAAAAGTACCGATACGCCAACGACGACATGGGCGAGCTGGAAGCGCGCCTGAAGGAGGCGTCGGCCGCGCGTGTCAAGCTCATCGCGACCGACGGCGTCTTCTCGATGGACGGCGTCATCGCGCGCCTGAAGGACATCTGCGACCTTGCCGACCGCCACGGCGCGCTCGTGATGGTCGACGACTCGCACGCCACGGGATTCGTGGGTCGCGGGGGGCGCGGCACGCCGGAGTATCGCGAGGTCATGGGCCGCGTCGACATCCTGACCGGCACGCTCGGCAAGGCGCTCGGCGGCGCCGCGGGCGGCTACACGGCGGCGCGCCGCGAGATCGTCGCCTGGCTGCGCCAGCGGTCACGGCCGTACCTGTTCTCGAACAGCGTGCCGCCGGTCATCGCGGCCACGACGCTGCGCGTGCTCGACCTCGTCGAGTCCGGCGACGACCTGCGCGCGCAACTGCTGCGCAACACGCGGCACTTCCGCGCGCGGATGACGGCGGCCGGGTTCACGATCGTGCCGGGCGAGCACCCGATCGTCCCGGTGATGCTGGGCGACGCGGCGCTCGCCGCCCGCTTCGCCGAGCAACTGCTCGGGCGCGGCGTCTACGTCATCGGGTTCTCGTTTCCCGTCGTGCCAATGGGCAAGGCGCGCATCCGCACGCAGATGTGCGCCGGGCACACGCTCGAGCAGCTCGACCGCGCCATCGACGCCTTCGTGGCCGTCGGGCGCGAGCTGGGCGTGTTGCAGGGCTGAGCAGCGAAGGAGCCGGCAGATGAAGGCACTGGTCAAGTCGCAGCGCGCACCCGGGATCTGGCTCGAAGACGTGCCGGAACCGACGATCGGGCCGAACGACGTGCGCATCCGCATCCGCAAGACGGCCATCTGCGGCACGGACATCCACATCTACAACTGGGACCACTGGGCGCAGAAGACCATCCCGGTGCCGATGCACGTGGGCCACGAGTACAGCGGCGAGATCGTCGAGATCGGCAGCGAGGTCCAGGGCTTCGCCGTCGGCGACCGCGTCTCCGGCGAAGGGCACATCACCTGCGGCTACTGCCGGAACTGCCGCGCGGGCCGCCGGCACCTGTGCCGCAACACCGTCGGCGTCGGCGTGAACCGCCCGGGCTGCTTCGCCGAGTACCTCGTCATTCCTGCCTTCAACGCCTTCAAGCTGCCGGACTCGATCACCGACGAGGTCGCCGCCATCCTCGACCCGTTCGGCAACGCCACGCACACGGCGCTCTCGTTCAGCCTGGTCGGCGAGGACGTGCTCATCACCGGGGCCGGACCGATCGGCATCATGGCGACGGCCATCGCCCGGCACGTCGGCGCGCGACACGTCGTGGTCACCGACGTCAACGACTACCGGCTCGAGCTGGCGCGCCGGATGGGCGCCTCGCGCGCCATCAACGTGACCCGTGAATCGCTCGACGACACCATGAGGTCGCTCGGCATGGTGGAGGGCTTCGACGTCGGGCTCGAGATGTCCGGCAATCCCCGGGCCTTCCGCGACCTGCTGCGCACCATGCACCACGGCGGCAACGTCGCCCTGCTCGGCATCCCGCCCGACGACACCGCGATCGACTGGAACGAGGTGATCTTCAAGGGCCTGATGCTGAAAGGCGTCTATGGCCGCGAGATGTTCGAGACCTGGTACAAGATGGCGGCGATGCTGCAGAGCGGCCTCGACGTCCGGCCGATCATCACGCATCACTTCGCGATCGACGACTACCGCGAGGGATTCGAGGTGATGCGCAGCGGACAGTCCGGCAAAGTGATCCTCGACTGGGCCGCATGAGGCGCGCGATCCGCATCGCAGCAGCCGTTTTCGCGGGCCTGGCGCTACTCGTTGCGGCGTTCGTCGCCTTCAACTGGGCACCGGACCGGCCGGTTGCGACGCTGATGGCGCGCTGGGCGCCGCCGCCCTCCGCCTTCGTCGAGATTGGCGGCCTCGAGGTGCACGTGCGCGACGAGGGCCGGCGCGACGACCCGGCACCGATCGTGCTGCTGCACGGGACCTCGGCCTCGCTGCACACCTGGGACGGCTGGGTGCGCGCGCTCGAGGGGCAGCGCCGCGTGATCCGCGTCGACATGCCGGGCTTCGGGCTCACCGGGCCCGCGCCCGACGGCGACTACAGCATCGAGGCGTACACGCGGTTCGCCGTCGGCGTGCTGGACCACTTCGGTCTCGAGCGCTGCGTCCTCGCCGGCAACTCCTTCGGCGGCTGGGTCGCGTGGGAAACCGCGCTCGCGCAGCCGGGGCGCGTGGCGGCGCTGGTCCTCGTCGATGCCGCGGGCTACACGCTCGAGTCGCAGTCCGTGCCGATCGGCTTCCGCATCGCGAAGATCCCCGTGCTGAACCGGCTCATGGAATTCACCCTGCCCCACAGTCTCATCGAGTCGAGCGTCCGCAACGTCTACGGCGATCCCGGGAAAGTCACGCCGGAACTCGTCGACCGCTACTACGAGATCACGCTGCGCGCGGGCAATCGCGCGGCGCTCGCGCAGCGCTTCGCCGAAGCGCCGCTCGGCGTGCACCAGGATCGCATCCCCCGGATCGGCGTGCCGACGATGATCCTGTGGGGCGGCCGCGACCGGCTCATCCCGCTCGAGTACGGCGGCCTCTTCCACCGCGACATCGCCGGCAGCGAGTTCGTGGTGTTCGACGATCTCGGGCACGTGCCTCAGGAGGAGGATCCGGCGCGCACCGTAGCCGCGGTGCAGGCGTTTCTCGCCCGGCACTGAGCGCCGCCGCCAAAGAACCCGATGGTGAAGCTCTCGATCCTGCGCTCGCTCTACGTCCAGGTGCTGATCGCCGTGGTGATCGGCGCGTTCGTGGGCTTCGCGTTTCCCGCAACCGGCGTGGCCCTGAAGCCGCTCGGCGACGGCTTCATCAAGTTGATCAAGATGATGATCGG
>CAZRKS010000307.1:0-3013 GCA_964600315.1 uncultured Steroidobacteraceae bacterium
TTCTGGGAGGAGAAGTTCCGTGCCTGCTGCGACGAGCTCATCCTCTGCACCGACGACGGCTCGGCCGGCCTCAAGGGACTCGTCACCGAGGGCATCCGACAGGCCATCGAGCGGCACCCGGACATCGACGAGTGCGTGGCGATCGGGCCGCCGGTGATGATGAAGGGCTGTGCCGAGGCGACGCGCCCGCACCGCATCCACACCATCGTGAGCCTGAATCCCGTGATGGTGGACGGCACGGGCATGTGCGGCGGCTGTCGCGTCAAGCTCGCGAACGGCGTCAAGTTCGCCTGCGTGGACGGCCCCGACTTCGACGGCCACGCGGTGGACTTCGACGACCTCATGTTCCGACTCCAGCGCTACAAGGCGACCGAGCACGAGGCGCTCGAGCGCTTCAACGAGAGCTGCCGCCTGCGGAGCCAGGTCCCGTGAGCGCGCCGCGGCCGAAGAAGAAGACGATCCGCATGATCCCGCAGGCGCGCACACCTGCTCACGAGCAGGACCCGCTCGAGCGCGCGCGCAATTTCGCCGAGGTGAACTGCGGATACCTGGTCGAGGACGCGCTGCTCGAAGCCGAGCGCTGCCTCATGTGCCCCGAGCAGCCCTGCGTCGGCGGCTGCCCGGTCAACATCGCGATACCGGACTTCATCCGCAAGATCACCGACAAGGACTTCCGCGGCGCCTACGACGTGATCACGGCCACCAACCTGCTGCCGGCGGTCTGTGGCCGCGTCTGCCCGCAAGAGAACCAGTGCGAGGGCGTCTGCACGGTGGGCGAGTCGCTCGAGCCGGTGGCCATCGGGCGGCTCGAACGCTGGGTGGGCGATCTCGCGATCAAGGAAGGCTGGTCGAACGTCCCGTACATCGAGCGCAACCGCTTCCGCGTCGGCATCGTCGGCTCGGGTCCGGCCGGCATGGCCTGCGCGGCCGACATGGCCAAGGCGGGTTGCGAGGTGATCGTCTACGAGGCCTTTCACGAAGCAGGCGGCGTGCTCAAGTACGGCATCCCCGACTTCCGCCTGCCGAACGCGGTGGTGGACGCGGAGATCAGGAAGCTCGGGCAGCTCGGTGTGCGCTTCGAGTGCAACACGCTGGTCGGGCGGCTGTTCACGATCGAGCAGATGATCGAGGAACTGGGCTTCCACGCCGTGTTCATCGGCACGGGCGCGGGCTACCCGAGTTTCATGGGCATCCCCGGCGAGAACCTGAACGGCGTGCTGTCGGCCAACGAGCTGCTCACTCGCTGCAACCTCATGCACGCGCGCGAGTTCCCGGACTTCGACACGCCGCTGCAGCCGGGCCGGCGGGTCGCCGTCATCGGCGCCGGCAACACGGCGATGGACGCGTTGCGCGTCTGCCTGAGACTCGGCGCCGAGTCGGTCAGCTGCCTCTATCGCCGCAGCCGGGCGGAGGCGCCGGCACGCGCCGAGGAGATCCACCACGCGGAGGAGGAAGGCATCCGCTTCCACTGGCTGGTGAGCCCGGTCGAGATCCTCGACGACGGCAAGCGCAACGTGCGCGCCGTGCGTTGCGTGAAGATGACGCTCGGCGAACCGGACGAGTCGGGCCGCCGCCGGCCGGTCCCCGAGCCGGGCAGTGAATTCGAGATCGAGACCGACATGGTGGTCTACGCGATCGGCACGAATGCCAACCCGATCATCGGCCAGACCTCGAAGCTCGCGCTCAACAAGCGGGGCTACATCGCGACCGACGAGCACCTCGCCACGTCCGTCCCGGGCGTGTTCGCTGGCGGCGACATCGTCACGGGCGCGGCCACGGTGATCGAGGCAATGGGCGCGGGCCGCCGCGCGGCGCGCAGCATGAAGGCCTTCCTGGGCCTGCGCGACACCGATTTCGTCTACCACGACCCCGCGACCGCGCCGGACGCGACGCTGTTCGGCATCGACCGGGCCGAGCGCGGTTACGCGCGCGTGCGGCTTCCGAGGTGAACCCATGAGTGCCGTAACCGACTTGAAGCCGCGCGCCGCGGCAGCCCGGCAGGCAGGCGCCCGTGTCGTCGCCAAGCAGTTCCTCACGCTCGACGAGCACGTGGTCGAGATCATGAGCGACTCGGGGGAGGGCGCGCAGAAGTGCGGGCAGTCCTTCGGCGCGATCGCGGCGCGCATGGGCAACGGCGTGTGGACGGTGGAGATCATCCCGGCGGAGATCCAGCCGCCCGCGCGCAGCGTCGCCGGCGCGAGCGGCAACCGCATCCGCATCGGCTCGCGCCGCGTGACGAACGGCGGCGACGAGGCGGCCCTCGTGGTCGCGTTCAACGAGCAGGTGCTGCTCGGCCGCGTCGATGCGGGCGAACTGAAGCCGGGCTGCATCGTGCTGCTCGAGAGCATGTGGGGCGAGAACCCGGACGCGAAGATCGCGGCCCAGTACGCGGAGACCCGCGAACGGCTGCTCGCCGAAGGCTTTCGCTTGCACGAAGTGCCGATGGAGCAGGAGTGCCGCGCGCTGGTCGCCGACCCGCGCAAGGGCAAGAACATGTTCGTGCTGGGGATGCTCTGCAACCTCTACAGCCTCGACATGGACCTCGCCCGCGAGCAGATCGCGTTCATCTTCGGCAAGAAGGACGAGAAGGTGATCCGCTCGAACGTCGCGCTGCTGGAGGCCGGCTGGGTCTGGGCGGAGGACCATCTCGACTTCAAGTACAGCGTGCCGGCGGTGCGGGCCACTGAGCCGCAGGTCGTGGTGAACGGCAACACGGCGCTCGCGCTCGGCGTCCTCGCCTCCGGCATGGACGTCTGCGCGATGTACCCGATCACGCCGGCGACCTCCGCATCGCACTACCTGAGCGACATCTTCGAGAGGGCGGGCGGCATCGTTCACCAGGCGGAGGACGAGATCGCGGCCTGCGCGTTCGCGATCGGCGCCTCGTATTCGGGCAAGGTCGCGGTGACGATCACCTCCGGCCCCGGCTATTCGCTGAAGCAGGAGGGCATCGGGCTCGCGGTGATGGCGGAGATCCCGCTGGTCGTGGTCAACGTGCAGCGCGGCGGGCCGA
>CAZRKS010000308.1:0-2978 GCA_964600315.1 uncultured Steroidobacteraceae bacterium
CCGACGAGGACGATGTTCACGGACATGCTCTGCTATTCTAGCCGCCCGCATGCAACCGCTACTCAACATCGCCGTCCGCGCTGCGCGCCGCGCCGGCGACCTGATCGTGCGCAACGTCGATCGAGTGCCCTCGCTCGGCGTGCGCGCCAAGAGCCGCAACGACTTCGTGAGCGAGATCGACCAGGCCGCGGAACGCGACATCATCGAGACGATCCGCCGCACCCACCCGGACCACGGCTTCCTCGGCGAGGAAGGCGGCCGCAGCGGCGGCGACGAGTTCGTCTGGATCATCGACCCGCTCGACGGCACCACGAACTTCCTGCACGGATTTCCGACCTTCGCGGTGTCGCTCGCCTGCGAATATCGGGGCCGGCTCGAGCACGCCGTGGTCTACGACCCGATGCGCCAGGAACTCTTCACCGCCTCGCGCGGCGACGGGGCGCAACTCGACGGGCGGCGCATCCGGGTGAGCCAGCAGGCCGGGCTCGAGGGCGCGCTCGTCGGCACCGGCTTCCCGTACCGGGCCAACGCGCGCTGGATCGACGAGTACCTCCTCATGCTGAAGGCGGTCATGCAGCAGACCGCGGGCATCCGCCGTCCGGGCGCGGCCTCGCTCGACCTCGCGTACGTCGCGGCCGGTCGCATCGACGGCTTCTGGGAAATCGGGCTCAACGCCTGGGACACGGCCGCAGGCACGCTGCTGATCACGGAGGCCGGCGGCCGCATCGGCACGCTGAGCGGCGGCGAGTACCGGCAGGGCGGCAACGTCATCGCCGGCTCGCCGAAGGTGTACGAGGCCATGGTCGACTGCCTGCGGCCGTTCGTGCCGCAGGCACTGCGCGAGGACTGAACGATGCCGAGGCGTCTGCTGGCCACGAAACCGATCGGCGAGCTGCACGAGGCCGACCAGTCGAACGAGTTGAAGCGCACGCTCGATGCCCGTGCGCTGGTGATGCTCGGCGTGGGCGCGATCATCGGCACCGGCATCTTCGTGCTCACCGGCACCGCCGCGGCGAACCACGCCGGCCCGGCACTCGTGGTGTCGTTCCTGATCGCGGGGCTCGGCTGCGGGCTCGCGGGCCTGTGCTACGCGGAGTTTGCGTCGATGATCCCGGTCTCGGGCAGCGCGTACTCCTACTCGTATGCGACGCTCGGCGAACTGGTGGCGTGGTTCATCGGCTGGAACCTCATCCTCGAGTACCTGTTCGCGGCTGCCACGGTCGCGGTCGGCTGGTCGGGCTACGTCGTGAGCCTCGTCGAGCAGCTGGGCTTCGCGCTGCCGGACGCCCTCACCAACGCGCCGTTCACCAAGGGGACCGGACACTTCGAGATCGTGCGCACCGGCGCGCTGGTGAACCTGCCGGCCGTGCTGGTGATCGCGGCGATCACCGCGCTCTGCTACGTCGGCATCCACCAGTCCGCGCGCTTCAACTCGATCGTCGTCGCGATCAAGGTCACGGTCATCGTGCTGTTCGTCGGCTTCGGCGTCTGGGTCGTCGACGGCGCAAACTGGCAGCCCTTCATCCCGCCGAACACCGGCGACTTCGGGCACTTCGGCTGGAGCGGCATCCTGCAGGCCGCGGGCATCATCTTCTTCGCCTACATCGGCTTCGACGCGGTCTCGACGGCCGCCCAGGAGGCGAAGAACCCGCAGCGCGACATGCCGGTCGGAATCCTCGCGAGCCTCGCGATCTGCACGGTGCTCTACGTGGCGGTCTCGGCCGTCATCACGGGCATGGTGCACTACACCGAACTCAACACGGCGGCGCCGGTGGCCCTCGCGCTCGATCGCCATCCGGAGCTCGCCTGGCTCGCCGGCTGGATCAAGCTCGGCGCGATCGCCGGCATGACCTCGGTGATGCTGGTGATGATGCTCGGCCAGCCGCGCATCTTCTACGCGATGTCGCGCGACGGGCTGCTGCCGCCGCTGTTCCGCAAGGTGCACCCGACGCACCGCACGCCGTACATCGGCACGCTGGTCACCGGGACGCTCGCGGCGCTCATCGCCGGTCTCTTTCCGGTGACGATCCTCGGCGAACTGGTCTCCATCGGGACGCTGCTCGCCTTCACGACCGTCTGCGTCGGCGTGCTGGTGCTGCGCTACTCGAGGCCCGACCTGCGGCGGCCGTTCAAGGTGCCGGCCCCCTGGTTCGTCTGCACGGCGGGCGCGCTCATCTGCGCCGGCATGATGGTCTCGCTGCCGCACGACACCTGGGTGCGGCTGCTGGTGTGGACGGCGCTCGGCTTCCTGATCTATTTCGGCTACGGCATCCGCCACAGCGCGCTGCGCCGCAACGGCCGCTGACCGCTGCAGCCTCCCCGTCCGCCGCGCGCGTCAGGGACCGCGCGGCCCGCTGCGCTCGAGACGCGTCGCCACCAGCGAGGCGGCGACGCCGCCGAGCAGCGTGCCGACGATGATGCCGAGCGACACCAGGTTCGGCACGTGGTAGCGGCTCACCAGCAGCATCTTCACGCCGACGAAGGCGAGGATCAGCACCAGGCTGTAGCGCAGGTAGCGGAACATCGCCATGAGCCCGGCGACCGCGAAATAGAGTGAGCGCAGGCCGAGGATGGCGAACGCGTTCGAGGTGAAGACCAGGAACGGGTCGCGCGTCACGGCGAGGATCGCCGGGATCGAGTCCACCGCGAACACGACGTCGGTGAGCTCGACCATGATCAGCGCGACGAAGAGCGGCGTGGCGTACAGCCCGCCCGCGCGGCGCACGAAGAACCGCGCCCGGTCGAGCTGGTCGGTGACCGGCACGAAGCGCCGCACGAGGCGGGCCGGGAAGCTCGAGCCGAAGTCCCGTTCCTCCTCGTCGTCGCGCAGCATCCGCAGCGCCGAGAGCAGCAGCACCGCGCCGAACACGTAGAACATCCAGTCGAAGTGCCCGAGCAGCGCCGCGCCCGCCGCGATCATCAGGCCGCGCAGCACGATCGCGCCGACGATGCCCCAGAACAGCACGCGGTACTGGTAG
>CAZRKS010000309.1:0-2966 GCA_964600315.1 uncultured Steroidobacteraceae bacterium
CGGCTCGACGCGGCGAAGGGCGCGCTGGGGCTCGAGCGCGTCTCGCTCTTCCACTACCGCAACGTGCGCCGCAACAACGCCGACCTGCCGGCCGGCGCGCACCTCCACGCGGGGGGCCCGCTGCCGCGCCTCGCCGCCGAGCTGACGGGCGAGGCGACGCCGTTCGAGGAGGTCTACGCGCGCCACCAGATCCTGCTCGCGCCGACCGAGTTCTCCGCCACCGCGCCGCTCAAGCTGGCCGCGCCGGCCCACCGCTTCCGCGCCGCCACGATGCCGGGCTTCTCGGAGGCGATGGTCCCCGCGCTGCGGCTCGACTGGATGGAGATCCACTCGCGCTGCCGCGCGCTCAAGGAGGAGCTGGACGCCGCGGAGGGGGCGGAGATCACGACCACCGCGCTGGAGCAGGACCACCGGCTCTTCCTCGATCTGCGGCACCGCACCGCGCACGCCAGCGGCGGGATGATCGCCGAGCCCGGCGTGGCCGGGAACCTGCCGTCGGGCGAGAGCTACATCGTCCCCTACGAGGGGGAGATCGAGGGCGACCCGTCGCGCAGCGAGGGGACGCTGCCGCTGCAGCTGGGGGGCGAGATCTTCGCCTACCGGATCGCCGGCAACCGGGTCGCGGCGGTGCTCGGCGACGGCAAGGTGGCGCGCGCCGAGTGGGCCGAGATGGAGCGCGAGCCGGGCTACCGCAACGTGGCCGAGCTGGGGCTGGGGATCCTGGCCGACTACGGGATCGCCCCGGTGGGGGAGCTGCTGCTCGACGAGAAGCTGGGGCTGCACGTCGCCTTCGGCCGCAGCGACCACTTCGGCGGCGTGACCGGGCCGGCGCAGTTCAGCGCGCCCGACCGCGTGGTCCACATCGACCGGGTCTACATCCCGGAGGTCCAGCCCGGCGTGCTCGTCCGGGCGGTCGACCTCCACATGAAGGGCGGCGCGATCGTGCCCCTGATGCGCGACGGCCGCTGGGTGAAACGCACATGAACCCCTGGCACGAGGTCCCGCCCGGCGACGACTGTCCCGAGGTGGTCAACGCGGTGATCGAGATCCCGAAGGGGTCGAAGGTCAAGTACGAGCTGGACAAGGCGAGCGGCCTCTTGAAGGTCGACCGCGTGCTGTTCAGCGCGGTCCACTACCCGGCCAACTACGGCTTCATCCCGCGCACCTTCTGCGACGACAACGACCCGCTCGACATCCTCGTGCTGGGGCAGGAGGAGGTCGTGCCGCGCGCGATCATGCGCGCCCGGCCGGTCGGGATGATGCGGATGACCGACCAGGGGAAGCTCGACGACAAGATCATCGCGGTCCACGTCGACGACCCCGAGGTGGCCGACATCCACTCGCTCGAGCAGCTGCCGCCGCACAAGCTGCGCGAGCTGCGGCGCTTCTTCGAGGACTACAAGCAGCTCGAGGAGAAGGAGGTCAAGGTCCACGACTTCCTCGCCCCGGCCGAGGCGCGGCGGACGATCCGCGAGAACCTGCGGATGTACGCCGAGACCTTCGGCACGGCGTCGTAGAACTTGCGCAGCGTGTCGGCGTCGGCGAAGCCCATGACGCGCTCGACGCCCGCGCGGTTGTACCAGCTGCGGTCGAAGATCACGACTTCGCCCGCCGCCGGGAGATGCGGCAGGTACCGCTGGATGTACATCTGGCTCTTTTCACGCTCGGTCGGCGCGGGCAGGGCGATGACGCGGAACACCCGCGGACTCACCCGCTCCGTGATGGCCTTGATCGTGCCGCCCTTGCCCGCCCCGTCGCGACCCTCGAAGACGATGCAGACCTTGAGACCCTTGTACTTGACCCACTCCTGCAGCTTCACCAGCTCGACGTGCAGCTTCGCGAGTTGCTTGTCGTAGTCCCTGCGCTTCAGCTCGTCCCGAGCGTCGGACTTCGCCGCGGCCGCCGCCGCACGGTTTCTGGCTTCTTTCGCTTTCTTGCCCATCACGTTCTCCCGGCTTGGAATTTCTCGACCGCCTGGTTCAGGCTTAGGAACATCCGCTCGTGGCCGAGCGCGGCCCCGAGTCTCGATCTCTCCACCATCGCAAAGACGCCCGGGGTCAACGCCGCGAGCCACAGCTCGATCCCGTCCCGGCGGAGCCGCTGCTCGGCCTCGGCCAGCATCTTGAGCGCGGTGTACTCGAGGTCGATGAGCGCCCGCCCGTCGAGCAGCACCACCTTCGGCTTGGCGCGCTCGACGAGCGGCCAGACGACGTCGCCGACGTGCTCGGCATTGGCGAAGAAGACGCGCCCCTCGATCCTCACGATCAGCAGCCCCGGCCAGGTCTCGTCTTCGGGATGCGACTTCGAAAGCGCCCGGAAGACGCTCGTTCCCGGCTTGTGGCCGAGCGCGTATACGGGCGGGTTGTAGGCCTGGTGCGCGAGCGACAGCAGCGACAGGATGACCGCGACGACGATTCCCTGCAGCGTCCCGAGCAGCATCACGCCCACAAGGGCCGCCAGCGCCCAATGGAACTCGGCCGTCCGGAGCGCGCGGATCTCGGCGAACTCGGCGGGCTGGATCAATTCCAGCGAATATACGATGACGACCGCGCTCAGGGCCGCCTTCGGCATCAACCCGATCAGCGGGGCCAGCAGGAGCAGCGTGGCAAGTGCTCCGCCGGCGGTCACCAGTCCGGCGGCCTGGGACCGGGCGCCGGCCTGCCGGACCACAGCCGTCTGGCTCGTGCCGCCCCCCGCCGGCATGGCCCCGAAAAGCCCGCCACCCACATTGGCGAGCCCGAGAGCGAGCAGTTCCCGATCGGGCGCCGGCCGTGGCTCGCCCGGAGCCGCAAACGCGCGACCCGCGGCGATGGACTCGGTGAAACTCATCAGCGCGATGCCCATCGCCGCAGGCCACAGCCTGCTCACGAGATCGAGCGACGGCGGCACGAGGCTCGGCAATCCTCGCGGGACTTCGCCGACCACTGCGACGCCGGCGTGCTGCAGGCCGAGCAGGCCCGACGCGG
>CAZRKS010000310.1:0-2961 GCA_964600315.1 uncultured Steroidobacteraceae bacterium
TCGACGCTCGACATCCCGGTGAAGCAGGTGCTCATCGAGGCGCGCATCGTCATCGTCAACGACTCGTTCAGTCGCGAGCTCGGCGTGCGCTTCGGCAGCGCCTTCGTCGGCAACTACGGCAGCAACGACGGCCTCATGTGGGTCGGCAACAACGGTCTCAATGCGGCCTCCGGCGACCGCGGTCCGATCATCGCGCCGAACGGGCCGGGCGGCGTCGGCGTCGACGGCAACTCGGTCGCGACCTCGCCGGCTCCGGAGCGCTACCTCGTCAACCTGCCGATCGCCAACCCGGCGATGAAGGTGGCGATGACGCTGCTCGATTCCGACTACGTGGTGGACCTCGAGATCACGGCCGCGCAGCGCGAGGGCCGCGGCGAGGTGATCTCGGCGCCGCGCGTGATCACGGCCAACGGCCAGGAAGCCTACATCGAGCAGGGCCGCGAGATTCCCTACCAGGAGTCGGCGTCGAGCGGCGCGACCACGACGCAGTTCAAGAAGGCGGTGCTGTCGCTGACCGTGACGCCGCAGATCACGCCGGACGACCGCCTGATCCTCGACCTCAAGGTCACCAAGGACAGCGTCGGCCAGTACGTGCCGAGCGCGACCGGCGGCCTCGTGCCGAGCATCGACACGCGGCAGATCACCACGCAGGTGCTGGTGAACGACGGCCAGACCGTCGTGCTCGGCGGCATCCTCGAGACGGACAACCGCGACGACGTCACCAAGGTGCCGTTCCTCGGCGACGTGCCGGGCCTCGGCATGTTCTTCCGCAGCAAGTCGAAGAAGGAAGAGAAGAACGAGCTGCTGATCTTCGTGACGCCGAAGATCCTGCGCGAGGGCGCGAACATCTACTGACGCCCGTCCGCCCGGATGGGACAATGCGGCCGCAGCGATCCTGCGGCCGCATTCGTCTTGGGGCATGCTGAACGCCGGGAACATCATCCTCGTGGGCCCGATGGGCTCGGGCAAGAGCGCCGTCGGCCGGCTGCTGGCCCGGCGACTCGGGCTCACGCTCGTCGACAGCGATGCCGAGATCGAGGCGCGCACCGGCGTCGACATCCCCTACATCTTCGAGCGCGAGGGGGAGGCCGGATTTCGGCTGCGCGAGGCCGACACGCTCGACGAGATCACGCAGCGCGAGGGCGTGCTGGTGTCCACCGGCGGCGGCGCGGTGCTCGACGCCGGCACGCGCGAGCGGCTGCGCAGCCGTGGCTGCGTCGTGTATCTTCGGACTTCCGTGGACCAGCAACTCGCCCGCACGGCGCGCAACTCGCACCGGCCGCTCCTGATGAACGACGACCCGAGAGGGACCCTCGAGCGGCTCATGGCGCAGCGTGCCGCGCTCTATGAAGAGGTGGCCGACCTCACGGTCGACACTGACGGCCGCAAGGTCCGCGCCGTCGCGGAAGAGATTCTCCGGCGTCTCGCCGGGGCGCGGAGCGGCTGATGGACCGGCTCACCATCGACCTCGGCGCGCGCAGCTACCCGATCCTGATCGGGCCCGGACTCATCGACGATCCGGCCGTCATGGCGACCGCCGTGCCCGCCCGCGACGTGCTGATCGTCACCAACGAGGTGGTGGGCCCGCTCTATGCCGAGCGCCTGCAGCAGGCGCTCGCCGGCAAGCGCACGGCGACGGTTTCGCTGCCCGACGGCGAGCAGCACAAGACGCTCGAGGTCACCGGGCGCATCTTCGACGCGCTGGTCCTCGGCCGCCTCAATCGCGACGCCTGCATCGTCGCGCTCGGCGGCGGCGTGGTGGGCGACGTCGCGGGGTTCGCGGCGGCCTGCTACCAGCGCGGCGTGGAGTTCGTGCAGGTGCCGACCACGCTCCTGGCGCAGGTCGACTCCTCGGTGGGCGGCAAGACCGGCGTCAATCATCCCGGCGGCAAGAATCTCATCGGCGCGTTTCACCAGCCCCGCGCCGTGGTCTCGGACACGGCCACGCTGCGCACCCTGCCGGGCCGCGAACTCCATGCCGGCCTCGCCGAGATCATCAAGTACGGTCTGATCGCCGACGCGGACTTCCTCGACTGGCTCGAGGCGAACCTCGCGTCCCTCCAGGAGCTGGACCCCGCCGCGCTCGCGCACGCCATCCGGCGCTCGTGCGAGATCAAGGCGGAGATCGTCGCCGAGGACGAACGGGAGCACGGCCGCCGGGCCCTGCTCAATCTCGGGCACACCTTCGGGCACGCGATCGAGACGGCGGCCGGTTACGGGGAATGGCTGCACGGCGAGGCGGTGGGCGTCGGCATGCTGCTCGCGGCCGACCTGTCGCACCGCCTCGGCTGGCTGCGGGCCGCCGACGTGGCGCGGGTTCGGGACCTGTTGCGGCGCGCGGGGTTGCCCGGTGCGGCGCCCGCCATCGGCGCGGCGCGTGCGCTCGATCTCATGGGCATGGACAAGAAGGTCCTGGCCGGCCGCATCCGCCTGGTGCTGCTGAAGCACGTGGGTGAAGGCGTGGTGAGCGGCGATTACCCGGCGGACGCGCTCGAGGCGACGCTCGCGGCGCACTTCGGCGGGTCCGCGTGAGCGTCGCGGGCGCCGCCGCCGGACTCGCGCCCTACGCGCAGAGCGAGGCGCAGTCGCGCGGCCGGCGCTTCCCGGAACCGCCGCCGCGTCACCGCACGGAGTACCAGCGCGACCGCGACCGCATCGTGCATTCGACGGCGTTCCGCCGCCTGGTCTACAAGACGCAGGTGTTCGTCAATCACGAGGGTGACCTGTATCGCACGCGACTCACGCATTCCCTCGAAGTCGCGCAGATCGCGCGCAGCGTGGCCCGCGCGCTCGCGCTGAACGAGCCGCTCGCGGAGGCGATCTGCCTCGCCCACGACCTCGGCCACACGCCGTTCGGGCACGCCGGGCAGGACGCGCTGCACGAGTGCATGCGCGAGTTCGGCGGTTTCGAGCACAACCTGCAGTCGCTGCGGGTCGTCGACGAGCTCGAGGAGCGCTACG
>CAZRKS010000311.1:0-2959 GCA_964600315.1 uncultured Steroidobacteraceae bacterium
GTCGACGACGGGATGATGTTCTCGAGGATGCCGCGGCCGCCGCGCCAGTCCTTGTTCGACGGGCCGTCCACGGTCTTCTGCGTCGCCGTGGCGGCGTGCACCGTGGTCATCAGGCCGCGCTTGATGCCCCAGGTGTCGTTCAGCACCTTGGCGACCGGCGCCAGGCAGTTCGTGGTGCACGAGGCGTTCGAGATGATCGCCTGGCCGGCGTAGGTCTTGTCGTTCACGCCGAACACGAACATCGGCGTGTCGTCCTTCGACGGCGCCGACATGATCACCTTCTTCGCGCCCGCCGCGAGGTGCTTCTCGGCGGTTTCCTTGGTGAGGAACAGGCCGGTGGACTCGACCACCACGTCGGCGCCCACCTCGCCCCACTTGAGCTCGGCCGGGTCCTTCACCGCGGTGAGGCGGATCTTCCTGCCGTTCACCACCAGCGTGCTGCCCTCGACCGACACGTCGCCCTTGAAGCGGCCGTGCACCGAGTCGTACTTCAGCATGTAGGCGAGGTAGTCGGGCTCGAGGAGGTCGTTGATGCCGACGATCTCGATGTCCTTGAAATCGCGCACCGCCGCGCGGAACACCATGCGGCCGATGCGCCCGAAACCATTGATGCCAACCTTGATCGTCATGACTCGACCTCCCAGGGGAAAACTCAGGACTTCAGCAGTCCGTCCACGATTCGTACGACATTCTCCGGCGTGAAGCCGAAGTGCTCGAAAAGCTGCTTGGCGGGCGCCGAGGCGCCGAACGTGTCGATGCCGACCACGGCCCCGTCCGGCCCGACGTAGCGCCACCAGCCCTCGCGCACGCCCGCCTCGATGGCGACGCGCGGCACGCCAGGCGTGAGCACGGCATCACGGTACGACGGCGGCTGCGCGTCGAAGACGTTCGTGCAGGGCATCGACACGACGCGGATCCTGCGGCCAGCCTCCGTGAGGCGCTTCGCGGCGTCGACCGCGAGGCCGACTTCGGAACCGGTCGCGATCAGGATGCAGTCCGGCCGGCTGCCGCTGTCGACCAGCACGTAGCCGCCGCGCGCCGCGTCCGCGACCTGGGCGCCGGTGCGCTCCATCGGCGGCAGCGCCTGCCGGCTCAGGATGAGGCTGGTCGGCCCGTCGCGACGCTCGACGGCGGCGCCCCAGGCCACGGCAGTCTCGACCGCGTCGCAGGGACGCCAGAGATGCAGGCCCGGCACGATGCGCAGGCTCGCGACGTGTTCCACGGGCTGGTGGGTGGGGCCGTCCTCGCCGAGGCCGATCGAGTCGTGCGTGTAGACGAGGATCACCCGCTGTCTCATGAGCGCGGCCATGCGCACCGCGTTGCGGGCGTAGTCCGAGAATACGAGGAACGTGCCGCCGTAGGGGACGAAGCCGCCGTGCAGCGCCATCCCGTTCATGATCGCGGTCATGCCGAATTCGCGCACGCCGTAGTGCAGGTAGTTGCCGCCCACGTCGTCCGCGGTGACCGCCCGCGAGCCCTTGTGGTTCGTGTTGTTCGAACCGGTGAGGTCGGCCGAGCCGCCCAGCATCTCCGGGATCGCGGCGCCGAGCACGTCGAGCACCTTCTGCGAGGCGGAGCGCGTGGCGAGCGCCGCAGGCTTCTCCTGCGCGGCCCGCACGAACCCGTCGAGCGCCTGCCGCCAGCCGGCGGGCAGGTCGCCCAGCTGACGCCGCCGGAACTCGGCGGCGAGTTCCGGATAGGCCTGCGCGTAGGCCGCCATGCGCTCGTTCCAGTCCTGCTCGGCCCGGGCACCGGCGGAGCGGGCATCCCAGGCGGCGCGAATGTCCTCGGGCACGACGAAGGGCTCGTGCGGCCAGTCGATGTTCTGGCGCGTGGCGGCCACCTCGGCGTCGCCGAGCGCAGCACCGTGCGTAGCCTCGGTGCCCTGCTTGTTCGGGGCGCCCCAGCCGATGATCGTCTTGCAGCAGATGAGCGACGGCCGGTCGGGCTCGGCCTTCGCCGCCGCGATGGCTCGCTCGATGGCGGCCGGGTCGTGCCCGTCGACGTCGCGGACCACGTGCCAGCCGTACGCCTCGAAGCGCCGCGGCGTGTCGTCGGTGAACCAGCCGTGCACCTCGCCGTCGATGGAAATGCCGTTGTCGTCGTAGAAACAGGTGAGCTTGCCGAGCTTGAGCGTGCCGGCGAGCGAGCAGGCCTCGTGCGAGACGCCTTCCATCAGGCAGCCGTCGCCGAGGAACACCCAGGTGCGGTGATCCACCACCTCGTGTCCCGGCCGGTTGAACGACGCGGCGAGGATCTTCTCCGCGAGCGCCATGCCGACGGCATTCGCCACGCCCTGCCCGAGCGGGCCGGTGGTGGTCTCGATGCCGAGGTGCGGGTCGTACTCCGGGTGCCCCGCCGTGTGCGCGCCGAACTGCCGGAAGCGGCGCAGCTGCTCCAGCTCGAGCGGGTAGCCCGTGAGGTGCAGCAGCGAGTAGAGGAGCATGGAACCATGGCCGTTCGACAGCACGAAACGGTCGCGGTCCGGCCACAGGGGGTTGCCCGGGTTGTGCCTGAGATGGTCGGACCACAGCACCTGCGCGATGTCGGCCATGCCCATCGGCATGCCGGGGTGACCGGAATTGGCCTTCTGTACCGCATCCATGCTGAGCGCGCGGATGGCGTTCGCGAGTTGCCGTCGGCTGGGCATGGGGAACCCCTGTGGTGAGTCGGGTATTTTCTCCCGCGCCGGCGCGCGTTTGCAAAGTCGCACATGCACGGATTTCCCGGGCCGGGTGCGCAAGCCCCTCCCGGCGGCGCTTCCCGGTGGAAACTCCGGCCCGAAACGCGGATACTCCGCGGCCGATCCGCCCGCCGGGAATGCCATTCATGTCAAACAGTTACCTGTTCACGTCGGAATCCGTCTCGGAAGGCCACCCGGACAAGGTCGCCGACCAGATCTCCGACGCCGTGCTCGACGCCATGCTGGCGCAGGACAAGCACGCCCGGGTCGCCTGCG
>CAZRKS010000312.1:0-2949 GCA_964600315.1 uncultured Steroidobacteraceae bacterium
CCGGCGGCCGCCGCGGCGCGCAGATGGGCACGTTCGACGTCGGCCACCCGGACGCCATGGAGTTCATCCGCGCCAAGCGCGAGGCGGGCCGGCTGCGCCAGTTCAACCTGTCGCTGCTGGTGACCGACGAGTTCATGCGCGCGGTGCGCGAAGACAAGGACTGGCAGCTCGCCTTCCCGGTGCGCGAGGCCGAGATCGCGGGCCAGGACACGGGCGACCGCGCGAAGTTCATCTGGCGCGACTGGCCGGACGCGTCGAACTACGTGCGCAACGCCGAGGGCCTCGTGCTCTGCAAGGTCTACAAGACCCTGCCGGCCCGGCGGCTCTGGGACGTGATCATGTCGTCGACGTACGACTTCGCCGAGCCCGGCTTCGTGCTCATCGACCGCGTCAACGAGATGAACAACAACTGGTGGTGCGAGAACATCCGCGCCACCAACCCGTGCGGCGAGCAGCCGTTGCCGCCCTACGGCTCCTGCCTGCTCGGCTCGGTGAACCTGACGAGCTTCGTGCGCGACCCGTTCACCGAGCAGGCGCACTTCGACTGGGACGAGTACCGCCAGGTGGTGCGCGTCTTCACCCGCATGCTCGACAACGTGGTCGAGGTGAACGGACTGCCGCTCGAGAAGCAGCGCGAGGAGATCCACCGCAAGCGCCGTCACGGCATGGGTTTCCTCGGCCTCGGTTCGTCGATCACCATGCTCGGCATGAAGTACGGCTCGCGCGACGCAGTCGCCTTCACCGAGCAGGTGTCGCGCGAGCTGGCGATCGCCGGCTGGGAGGCCTCGCTCGAACTCGCCGCGGAGAAGGGCCCGGCGCCGATCATGACCGAGGAGTTCGAGGTCACCCCGGAGATGCTGCGCAGGCGGCCGGAGATGCGCCGCGACGGCGTCCGCGCCGGCCAGAAGCTGCCCGGCCGCGTCCTGCACGCGCGCTACAGCCGCTACATGCAGCGGGTCGCCGAGGTCGCGCCCGAACTCGTCAGCCGACTCGCGGAGACCGGCGGGCGCTTCACGCACCACAGCTCGATCGCGCCCACCGGCACGATCTCGCTCTCGCTCGCGAACAACGCCTCGAACGGCATCGAGCCCTCGTTCGCGCACCACTACTTCCGCAACGTGATCCGCGAGGGGCGCAAGACCAAGGAGCGCATCGACGTGTTCTCCTTCGAGCTGCTGGCTTACCGCGAACTGGTCAACGCGGGAGCGATGCCCGGCGCCACGACTGCGGCCGAGCGGCTGCCGGACTACTTCACGACCGCTGACGACATCACGCCGCGCGAGCACGTGGACATCCAGGCGGCCGCGCAGAAGTGGATCGACTCCTCGATCTCGAAGACGGCGAACGTCCCCACCGACTACCGCTACGACGACTTCAAGGACATCTATCTCTACGCCCACGAGCAGGGGCTCAAGGGCTGCACCACCTTCCGCTTCAACCCCGAGGCCTTCCAGGGCGTGCTGGTCAAGGAAGAGGACCTGAAGAACACGACCTACGTGTTCACGCTGGACGACGGCACCGAGGTGAAGCTGAAGGGCGACGAACAGATCGAGTACGACGGCGAGATGCACACCGCCGCGAACCTGTTCGACGCGCTGAAAGAAGGCTATTACGGGAAGTTCTGAACATGAGCGCGCAGAAGATCGACAGGAAGATCGTCAAGTACCGGGTCGAGAAGCCCGGCGACGAAGCGAAGGCGAAGGCGGAGCCGAAGCGCGAGGAGTCCCTCGCCGAGTCCCGCGACGCCAAGGTCATCTGGATGCACGAGAAGCTCGAGCGTCCCGAGGTCCTGATCGGCTCCACCTACAAGATCAAGACGCCGGTGTCGGATCACGCCATGTACGTGACCATCAACGACATCGTGCTGAACGAGGGCACCGAGCACGAGCAGCGCCGGCCGTTCGAGATCTTCATCAACTCGAAGAACCTCGACCACTTCCAGTGGATCGTCGCGCTCACGCGCATCATTTCGGCCGTGTTCCGCAAGGGCGGCGACGTCACCTTCCTGGTCGAGGAGCTGAAGGCCGTGTTCGACCCGCGCGGCGGCTACTGGCAGGCCGGCGGCAAGTTCATGCCCTCGATCATCGCCGAGCTCGGGCACGTGATCGAGAAGCACCTGCAGACCATCGGCCTGCTGCGCGACCCGGAAATGGACGAGCACCGCCGCAAGCTCATCGAGGAGAAGCGGCAGGAGTACGAGGCGCGGCAGAAGCAGCAGGACGCGTTCGCGAAGAGCCACTATCCGCAGGGCGCGCAGCTCTGCTCGAAGTGCAGCACCGCGGCGGTCGTCATGATGGACGGCTGCATGACCTGCCTCAACTGCGGCGATTCGAAGTGCGGATGACGCCGATGACGACGGTTCCCCACGCGCTTGGGCTGGAATTCCCGCCGGCCACCTGACGACTCAGGGCGCCTCTGACCGGGCGCAGCGCGTTCCTCCGAGGCGGCCCCAGTGGCCGCCTCGTTTTGTCGCGGGGCCGGATTTCGGGGGGTGCATAATCCCCGCGCCCCTCCGGCGCATCCAAGCGGGAGGGGAGGCGCCTGCCGGGGAGGGGTCATGCGTCTTGCGGAACGAAGCCTGAGTAACCCCGCCGCCGTGGCGGCGTCGGCGGCGATCGTCGTGCTGTTCGGCCTGCTGGCCCTCGTGCGTCTCCCGATCCAGCTGCTGCCGGATACCCGTCGGCCGGAGCTCTTCGTCAATGCCTCGTGGCGCGAGGCGGCACCGGCGGAACTCGAAGAGGCGCTGATCGAGCCCATCGAGGAGGCGATGCGCGGGCTGCCGGGGCTCGTGGAGATGCGCTCGGAAGCCAACCGCGGCCAGGGAGGGGTCGGCCTCACCTTCGAGATCGGCACGGACATGACGCGCGTCATGCTCGACGTCGTCTCGCGGCTCAACACGCTGCCGCCGCTGCCGCCGGACGCCGACGAGCCGCAGGTGTTCGGCGGCGA
>CAZRKS010000313.1:0-2914 GCA_964600315.1 uncultured Steroidobacteraceae bacterium
CGCAGCAGGTCGAGAAAGCGCCGCGGCGCGCACAGGCCCTCGATCACGACCTGCAGCTCGGGCATGTACGCGCCAGCCAGCGTGTCGCCCGCGATGGTGCGCCAAGGCTTGAACCACTCGCGGCCGGCGCCGAGCGTGCCCACCCGCGCCTCGACGCCATCGGAGACGGTTAGCAGTGCGTTCGGCGCGAACAGAGCCGGCACCTCGGCCTGGTAGGTCTGGAACTGCTGGAACGCGCTCCAGATCGTGGCGGTTTCCGCGGTGGCGTTCTTCAGCTCCAGTACGGCCAGCGGCAGTCCGTTGACGAACAGCACCACGTCCGGCCGCCGCGAGTGCTTGTGCTCGACGACGCTGAACTGGTTCACCGCCAACCAGTCGTTGTCGGCCGGCTCGTCGAAATCGATCATCCGAGCCTGCGCGCCTCGGATGCCGCCGTCGCCGTCCCGGTACTCGATTGTCACGCCGTCCACCAGCAAACGGTGCAGGGCGCGGTTACGGATGATGAGGTCCGCGCCCTCCGGCCGAGTCAGCTTGCGAAAGGCGTCTTCAATCGCCTCGGCGGGCATCGTCGGGTTGAGTCTCTCCAGTGCATCGCGCACACGCTGCGGCAGAACCACCTGCGCGTAGTCGTCGCGCTCGGCCCCGGGTTCGCCGGGAGCGATCTCTGCGCCGCTGCGGATCTGCCAGCCGGTCCCCGCGAGCCAAGCAAGCGCGGCCTCCTCGACGACGGACTCAGTCAGGCGACCAGCAATCACGGCCATCGTCTCGTGCGCGAGACGCTGAAGTCTGCACAGGTCCTGCGTTCGGGAATGGCCAGAAATAGGCCGGAATAAGCCGGAATAAGCCGGAATAAGCCAAGTCGTTGTTTTACAAGCGTTTCCATCGAGCCCCGCGCCCATGCCCTTCCGGATTGGCCAGCCCTAATGTCCGAAGCATTGCCAGATCTTCTCGGACCTGGCGCTCATTCGCCGGCGACCCTAGCGCGGCGACGATCTCGCGCAGTGCCAAGCCCTCACCCGCGTTCGCAAGCAGGACCAGGATCTCCTGCTGCCGCTCCGTCACGTTGCGCCCCACTCGCTGAGGCGGAACGTACCGAGACGGCCTGAACCGAACTGTCACACAGCCGCCCGCATCCTCGATCTCAGGGCGCGGCAAGCCCGCAGATGCAGTCAATTCCGCCATCTTGATCGTGCCCCGGCCCCAGGACTCGATGATCCCGCGTCGGTACAGAACGCGTGCGATCAAGGGATTCCATGGCAGCGACTCGTGGGGGAGGAACAACGCCTCCGCTGTCAGGCCAAAGTGCAGCGACCCCGAAGAAGTCACCTCGAGACGATCATCGTAGATCGCCACGGCCACAGAGCCGCCGCCTATCGCGTAGTCTCGATGGCAGAAAGCGTTCGCCAACGCTTCCCGAAGCGCTACCGGCGGATACAGCGGATCATCCGCACGCTCGAAAAGATCGGGCGCGATGCGACCGGCGATCGGCAAGTTCTCGCGCAGGAAGCGCTCCGCTTTTGCCAGCAGTTCAAACACGTTGCCGTGAAACTGTCGGTTGTCCAGGAACTCGGTGCGGTCGACGCCACGAAATCGCGCTACGCGCAGCAAGCACTGCGGCAAGTCTGACTCGATCCGATCTGCGCGCCCGAAAAGCACGACTGCTGCGCGCAACACCGTATCGTCTTTGACGAGACCGAGGCCCCGCAGCAGTTCCTCGGGATCCCGTGTGCCTGGCTCCTCGCTGCGGCCGCGGCGAATCGACTCCTCGACCGTGCGCCGGATCTCGGCCGCGTCCAGGTCAGCTACGGGCCAACCGACGGCGGGCTGATTCTCCCAACGCTGCTCGCCGTGGACGCGCTCAAACAACATGCGGTTGTACTCGTCGCGTGACATCGCGACGGTCGTATTCCCGACTCGCCGATAGGCCGCGCCCCTGTGACTGTACGGGCGCACCGGCCCCTGGTGTACCGTGACGACGAGCACCTCACGCCCATCGAACACCGGCACGCGATCTATCGATGGGAACGCAGGCGGATCGATCCGCCGAACTTCCTCACTGATCTCTTCGATGGTGCGGTCACTGACATGCTGACCAGTGACCTCTCCATCCGGCGTAATGCCGAACAATACCCGGCCGCCGCGTCCATTGAGCATGGCGCAGAGAGTCTGCGCCGCAGACCGACGCTCGCCGTGCGTGCGCTTGAACTCCTGCAGTTCTGACTCGCCGGCGGCTGCCCAGGCGTTGATCTGGTCGGGCGTCATGCTGTGTCATCCATCGTGACGCTCATCGCGACAACCCAGTTACCACAGCTTCAGACGTAACGTCGTCGGGCGTGCTGTGCGCTCTCGGTCCGTACGCATACCGCCCCTCGATCCACTTCAGCCACGGGCCCCAGCGTCCAACATCATGATGTCGCACCCAGTTGACCCACGCCTGGTGAGTCCACGCCACGAAACGCGCCTTGCCGTTGAACAGTCCGCCCCATTCGTCCGGGAAAGAAGCAATGCCTGTCGATGCAAGCGAACCGATCAGAGCCTCGTTTCGGGCGTCATAGGCGACAGCCGACACGACAAGATCGTACTTTGTGCTGTATCCCTCCGCGAGCGCTTGCTGCCGGAAAAGCTGGTATCCGGCGATGGCCGCGGGGCATGCCTTGAGATCGGAAACCTTCAGCTCGTTAACCGCTGGCCGAAGACGCTCCCAGTACTTTCGGCCCCACGCGACTTGATGGCACAGCGTCCCAGGCTCATCCATGACAGCACGCGCATTCAAACAACGCTCCGGGTCGGAATTTCCCGGGCGATCAGGCTTGCTCGCTGTGGTTCGGGCCGAACAGGCATAAAAAGAGTGCTCGGTTAACTTGCTCTCGGTCAGGATGATCCCTGAGCCACGGTTGACCAGAAACGCGACATC
>CAZRKS010000314.1:0-2891 GCA_964600315.1 uncultured Steroidobacteraceae bacterium
ACGGCCGCGAGCGCCGTCTCGACGCCTTCCTCGCCGACCTTCTGCGCGATGCGGCTCGGCCCGTCGGCCAGCAGGCGGGCGGTGTAGCTCCCCTCGGGCTTCTCCGCGATGCGGTTGGCGATCGTCGTCTCCAGGACGGGCAGGAACGCCAGCGGATCGATGCCGGTCGGCGCGGACTCCGCAAAGCAGGACTCTGTTCCCTTGTGGCAGGTCGGACCGAGCGGATCCGCGAGCACGAGGAGCGTGTCGGAATCGCAGTCGGCGCTGACGTCCACCAAGTTGAGGTAGTTCCCGGAGGTCTCGCCCTTGGTCCAGAGCTGCTCGCGGGAGCGGCTGTAGAAGACCACGCGGCCGCTGGCCAGCGTGCGCCGCAGGGCCTCTTCGTTCATGTAGGCGAGCATCAGCACGCGTCCCGTGCGGGCGTGCTGCACGATGGCCGGCAGCAGACCTTCGCCCTTGTGCCACGCGAGCGCTCCAACCTGTTCGGGTGTCACTGTCGCACCTCCACGCCCGCGTCGGCGAGCACGCGCTTCAAGTCCGGGATGGCGATCGCGCCCGAGTGAAAGACGCTCGCGGCCAGCGCGCCGTCGACCTGCGCGCGCTTGAATACGTCGACGAAATGCTCCGGTGCGCCCGCGCCGCCGGAGGCGATCAATGGCACGCCGCAGATCCCGCGGACTGCGGCGAGCTGCGCGATGTCGTAGCCCTGGCGCACGCCGTCGCTCGCCATGCAGTTCAATACGATTTCGCCGGCGCCACGCTCCTGCACCTCGCGTACCCAGTCGACCGTGCGGCGCGCCGTGCTGCGCGAGCGTTCCGGGTCGCCCGTGTACTGGTAGACGACGTAGTCGCCGTCGACGGTCTGGCTGTCGATGCCGATCACCACGCACTGCGAGCCGAAGCGGCGGGCGAGACGCTCGATCAGGCCCGGATCGGCCAGCGCCGGCGAATTCACGGAGATCTTCTCCGCGCCCGCGTTCAATACGCCCTCGGCATCTTCCACGCTGCGGATGCCCCCCGCGACGCAGAACGGGATGTCGAGCACGCTCGCGACACGCGACACCCAGCCTCGGTCCACCGAGCGCTGCTCGGGGCTCGCGGTGATGTCGTAGAACACGAGCTCGTCCGCACCTTCGGCGCGATAGCGCGTCGCGAGCTCGAGGATGTCGCCCATCACGCGGTGGTCGCGGAAGCGGACGCCCTTGACGACCTGCCCGTCGCGCACGTCGAGGCAGGGGATTATTCGCTTCGCAAGAATGGCTCGAGCTCCTCTCGTTGCATGCGACCCTCGAGCAGCGCGCGCCCGCTCACGGCGGCGGCGGCGCCGACGGCGGCCAGGGCCCGCAGATCGTCCGTGTCGCGCACGCCTCCGGAGGCCTGCCAGGCAATGCCCGGGAAGCGAGCCGCGGCCTCGCGATAGAGTTGGATGCTGGGCCCGCTGAGTGCCCCGTCGCGGGCGACGTCCGTGCAGAGCACGTGGCGCAGGCCGTGCGGCACGAAGCCCGAGACGGCGTCCCAGAGACTCGTGCTCGTCTGGCGCTCCCAGCCGTGCGTGGTGAGCCGTGGCACGCCGTCGTCGTCGAGACGGACGTCGAACGCGAGCACGATCGCCTCGGGCCCGAACTCGCGCAGCCAGTCGGCGACTTCCGCGGGCTGCGTGACCGCGGTGCTGCCGACGACGGCGCGCGAGACGCCTTGGTCGAGAAGGCGTCGCACGGTCGCGCGGCTGCGCACGCCACCGCCCACCTGCAGCGCGGCGCGCTTCGACGCAGCGAGTTCGGCGATCGCGCGTGCATTGCCCTGCGACCCGGCCCGCGCGCCGTCGAGATCGACGACGTGGACGAGACGCGCGCCGAGTGCGACATAGCTGTCGAGCACCGCCGAGGGCTCGGTCGAATAGACGGTCTCGGCATCGAAGCGGCCCTGCAACAGCCGTACGCACCGGCCGTCGCGCAGGTCGATTGCGGGGATGAGTTGCATCACCCGATCTCCAGGAAATTGTTGAGCAGCCGCGCGCCGACGCTGCCGGAACGCTCCGGGTGAAACTGCGCGCCGAAGAAGTTTTCGCGCTGGACGACTGCGGAGAAAGGGCCGCCGTAGTCGGCGGTCGCGAGGGTCCACGGCCCGAGCGGGGCGGCGTAGCTGTGCACGAAATAGACGTGGGCGCCGCGGCGGATGCCGCGCAGCAGCGGCGGCTCGCCCTCGAACTCGAGCTGGTTCCAGCCCATGTGCGGCACCGGATAGCCCTTGCGGTCGGGAAACCGCTCGACGCGCGCGGGCAGCAGGCCGAGGCACGGTCGGTCGCCTTCGTCGCTGGACTCGAACAGCAGCTGCATGCCGAGGCAGATGCCGAGCACCGGCTGCGTGAGTGCCCGGATGGTCTCGACGAGATCGAGCGCCGCGAGCCGCTGCATGGCGTCCGCCGCCGCGCCGACTCCGGGCAGGATGACGCGTGGGGCTGCGCGCAGTGCGGCCGGATCGGCCGTCAGGCGGGCGCTCACGCCGAGGCGCTCGAGCGCGTACCGCAGCGAAGCGATGTTTGCTCCGCCGTTGTCGATGATCGCAACGTCGGTCACCGGCGGTGCCTCACAAGGTGCCCTTGCTGCTCGGCAGCTCCTCGCCCTGCACGCGGATCGCGCGCCGCAGGGCGCGTCCGAGCCCCTTGAAGCAGGCCTCGATCATGTGGTGCGTGTTCTCGCCGCGCACCTCGACGTGGACCGCCGCGCCGAGGCTGTCGGCGAGCGAGCGGAAGAAGTGCGGCACGAGTTCCGTCGGCAGGCCGCCCACGGCGTCGCGACTGAAACGGCCGGTGAACACCGCGTACGGGCGGCCTGACAGGTCGATGGCGACCTGCGCGAGCGCCTCGTCCATCGGCAGCACGAAGCCGTAGC
>CAZRKS010000315.1:0-2884 GCA_964600315.1 uncultured Steroidobacteraceae bacterium
GACGCGGCGGCGCAGTGGGTGCGCGACGAGTGCAATGCGGCGGACGAGGAGAGCGAGGCGTTTCGCGATCTCGTGATCTGCGGCGTCGGCGCGTGCGAGCTGCGGCTGTGCTATGCCGAGGACCCCAAGGGCAAGCTGCTGATCGAGCGACTGGACCCGCTGCACGTGGCATGGGACCCGGCCGCCCGCAAGCGCGGCCTGGCCGATGCGCGATGGGTCGCTGCCTGGAAGCGGCTGCCCGTGTCGGAGATCCTGCGGCTGTGGCCCGAGGCCGATCTCGCCAGTGTCGAGGACGAGGACTACGACGACGCGGACCCGATGCCGTCGCCGCACGATCGCGAGGCGGCGCGCAATTACGAGGGCGGCACGGGCGGCCTCGACTCCTCGCGTGGCATCAAGGTCACGCAGTATCAGTACTGGCAGGATGTGACGGTGTGGAGCGTGCAGGGCCCGCAGGGCAGCATCGAGCTGCCCCCGGAGAAGTTCGCGCTGGTGCAGGAACGCATTGCGCTGGCGGGCTTGCAGGCGCAGCCCGTGCAGCGCCGCGAGTATCGTCAGGCCTTCACAGCCAAGGGCCAGCTGCTCGAGGACGCGGCGCTGCCCGTGCAGGCGTTCACGCTGTTTTTCATGACGGGCTATCGCGACCGCAATGCGGCCTGTTGGTATGGCTTCGTGCGCGATATCCGCGAGCCGCAGCGCTATCTCAACAAGATGTATTCCCTCGGCCTCGACCTGCTGGCCTCGGACGCCAAGGGCGGGCTGCTGGCCGAGCGCGATGCGTTCGAAGACGTGCGCAAGGCCGAGGAGGATTGGGCGAACCCGCGCAAGATCGTGTGGATGCGCCCGGGCGGCATCGGCAAGGTGCAGCCGCGGCAGAGCGCGGGCACGCCCGCGGCCGTCGAGCGGCTGATGACGGGGGCCGTCGAGCTGTTGCCGCGCATCAGCGGCATCAGCCAGGAGTTCATGGGCACGACCGACCGCACGCAGGCCGGCATCCTCGAGCACCAGCGCAAGCAATCGACGATCGTGGCGCTGGGCGAGTTGTTCTCGTCGCTCACGCTGTTCCGCAAGCTGTCGGGCAAGGTGCTCGCCGAGTACATCGTGCGATTCCTGGCCGATGGCCGGCTGGTGCGCATCGTTGGCAAGGACAAGGAGCGGTACGTGCCGCTGCTGATGCGGCCGGGCGCGACGGACTATGACGTGCAGATCGACGAGATGCCGCAAGCGTCGGACGTGAAGATGCGCACGTTCGCCGTGCTCGAGCAGCTGCTGCCGATGGCGGTCCAGGCCGGCATCCCGGTGCCGCCGAGCGCGGTCGATTACATGCCGCTGCCGACGGCGTTGGCCACCGAGTGGAAGGCAATGCTGCTCAAGCCGCGCGTGCCGCAAGAAGTGCAGATGCAGATCGAGCAGGGCAAGGCGATCATCGCCAAGCAGCAGGCCGAGATTGCCAAGCTCAAGGCCGACCAGTCGGCCAAGCTCGTCGAGCTGCAAGCGGATTGGCGGGCGAAGATGCAGGAGCTGCAACTGGCGCAGGCCAACAGCGAAAAGGAAATGCAGCTCAAGCGCGAGGTCGCGACGACGGACGCGCAGATCGAGGCCGAGAAAGCGGCTGCCCAGATCATCCTGGCGCGCGAGAAGGCGCTCGCCGATTACGAGATCAAGCTCGCCGAAGTGCGCGCGGCCAACCTGGACCCGGAAGCGGTCACCGGCTCCATCGCCGAGCTGCAAGACACCGCGGGCAAGCTGCGCGCGGAGATCGAACAGATGCGGCAGTTGGCGACGAGCGGCTTGCAGACGCTGGCGAGCGAACTGGCGGCCAGCAAGGCACCGCGGCGGCGGCGGCGTGCGGTCAACGTGCGGCGCGACAAGAGCGGGCGCATCGAATCCGCACTGATCGAAGAGGCAGACGAGGATTGATATGTGGCAGACGACCGTCGCTCACTCATCGACTGGCTCGGCCCCGGGCCGGTCGTCAGCATCATCCTCACGGTTGGGTCAGCCGTGGTCGTCGGTGCTCTATCTGTTTATCACCTGGTGGGCGCTCATGCTCTGGCAATCGCTCAGCTTACCGAACGCGCAGGCGATCACGAGTCCCGCCTACGCGCACAGGAGCAGCGACCTCCTCGCCTCTCGTCCGTCGCCGACGACCTACGCGAGTGCTGTGACGGCTGCAACAACGCCATCGCTGCCTGCAAGGAGCGCGCCGCGGTGATGGACGAACGGGTGCGGCACATCGAGGCCGAACAGGGACGCGATCGACTGTGTGCGCGGGTAGCGCAATGCAACAGCGGGCCGAGGCGGTGAGTGCGCAGCAACTGCCATGTCGAGGCCTGGAGAGCCTATCGCCGCGGCGAGGCCGCCGCGCTATGCCTGCACCCCACGCGCTACTCGCGGCTCGCTGCGCTCGTGCAGCACCCGCTCGCTTGGCCCGTGCGACTGCTCGGCGCAGCGATGCAGTGGCTCGGCTGGCCGCTGGTGCAGCTGGGCCACACGCTGCGCGATGGACGGTGGCTGCACGTGAGTTGGATCGACGCGCAAGGCCGGGCCTGGGAGTTCGTGCCGCACGCACCGAAGCGTCCACGCTGCGCGCCGCCGCTGGTGTTCGCGGGCCATGTCCGACGTGTGGCTGATGTCGCTGGAGGTCGTGGCGCTGGGATTGGTGGCGATCCTGGTGATCGCTGAGGTCAACAAGTGGTAACTGAGACGAGGCAAACATGAGCAAGAAACTGGCAACGACACTGACGCTCGACATCGTGGACGAGGCGGGCGAGCACTTTGCGCGGTATGAGGCGCAGAACTATCTGACGCAGCCGCAGCTGCTGATGCTTGAAAAGGCGCTGGCCGACATGCTGCTCGGCCTGGGCGCGGCGGCGCTGGAGGC
>CAZRKS010000316.1:0-2852 GCA_964600315.1 uncultured Steroidobacteraceae bacterium
CGATGAGCAGCAGCCAGATGATGCCCATGGTCTTCTGCGCGTCGTTGCTGCCGTGACCGATGCTGTAGAGCGCCGAAGAGGCGAGCTGCAGACGCCGGAACCAGCGGTCCACCTTGCGTGGCGCCGCGCGCAGGCAGGCCCATGACACGACGATCATGAGCAGCGCGCCGAGCGTCATGCCGAGCAGCGGCGAGACGAAGATGAACGTGGCCGTCTTGACGATGCCGGGCGCGAGCAGCGGGGCCGTGCCGGCCTTGGCGATCGTCGCGCCGATCATGCCGCCGATCAGTGCGTGCGACGAACTCGAGGGGATGCCGTAGTACCAGGTGATGAGGTTCCACGCGATGGCGCCCACCAGCGCGCCGAAGATCACGTAGTGATCGACCGCGGCGGGGTCGACGATGCCCTTGCCCACCGTGGCCGCCACCTTGAGGTGGAAGATGAAGATCGCGACGAAGTTGAAGAACGCCGCCCAGGCCACGGCCTGGTAGGGGCGCAGCACGCCCGTCGAGACGATCGTGGCGATGGAATTCGCCGCGTCGTGGAAGCCGTTCATGAAGTCGAAGACGAGTGCGAGCGCGACGAGCACGGCGAGCGTCGCGAACGTCATCTGCGGGTCCATGCTCAGACGTTCTCCACGACCACCGCTTCGATGATGTTCGCCACGTCCTGGCACTTGTCGATGGCGTTCTCGAGGTACTCGTAGACGTTCTTGTGCTTGATCAGCTGCCGGACGTCCTGCTCCTCGCGGAACAGCCGCGAGATGCCGCTGCGCGTCACGGCGTCGGCTTCGCTCTCGAGGGAGTCGATCTCCTCGGCGAGCGCGAGCGCGCGCGGCGCGTTGTCCATCGACGAGAGCAGCGTCACCGCCGCCTGCACCCGGTCGCAGCAGGCCTCGAGCAGGCGCGCCATCTGCGGCGCCTCGGGCGGCAGCGTCTGGATGTCGAACAGGTTCATCGACTCGGCCGAGTCCTGGATCAGGTCGAGGATGTCGTCCATGCCGGAGATCAGCCGGTGGATCTCGTTGCGGTCGAACGGCGTGATGAACGTGGAATGCAGGAGCTGGATGGTTTCCTGCGTCACCTTGTCGGCGCTGCGCTCCACCTCGCCGATCCGCTCGATCAGCGCCGCGCGCCGCCCGAGGTCCGCGTAGTCGCGCACCAGCTCGCTGTTGGCGCGGCTGCCCTCGACGATGAGTTCCGCGTGCCGGTTGAACAGGGCAAAGAACCGCGCCTCGCGCGGCATCAGGCTGGACAGGAATCGCATGCGGGCCCCGGGTTCGATTCGTTGTGGCGCCAAGTATCCGCGATCGGGCCGGAACGTGGTAGCGTGGTCATTCCCGACGCCGCGCCGGGCCGGCGGACGGCACCCATGACCCGAACCAGGCACGACTCCATCCGCATCCGCGGCGCGCGGCAGAACAACCTGCGCGCCGTCGATCTCGACCTGCCGCTCGGGCAGCTGGTGGTCGTGACCGGGGTCTCCGGCTCCGGCAAGTCCTCGCTGGTCTTCGACACCGTGTACGCGGAAGGGCAGCGCCGTTACGTCGAGACGTTCTCGCCCTACGCCCGGCAGTTCCTGGACCGCATGGACCGGCCGCAGGTCGACCGCATCGAGGGCATCCCGCCGGCCATCGCCATCGACCAGACCAACCCGGTGCGCACCTCGCGCTCGACGGTCGGCACGATGACGGAACTGAACGACCACCTGAAGCTGCTCTATGCGCGGGCGGGGCGGCTGCATTGTCGCGGATGCGGCCGGCCGGTGCGCCGCGACGCGCCCGACAGCATCCTGCGCGACCTCGAGTCGGCCGGTCTGCCCGGGACGGAGCGGCTCCAGGTGACCTTCCCGGTGGCCGTGCCGGAGAATTTCGACGAGGCGGAGATCCTGAGGCTGCTCGAGCAGCAGGGATACACGCGGGTGCACTCGCGCAGGGGCGGCGTACTCGAGATCGTGCAGGACCGGTTCCGGCTCGCGGGCGCCGATCGCAGCCGGGTGCTCGAATCGCTGGAGTCCGCGCTGCGCGTGGGCCGCGGACGCGTCGCCGTGCGGGGCGACGCCGGGACGCTGCGCCGCTATTCGACGGACCTGCACTGCGCCGACTGCGACATCCACTACCGTGACCCGACGCCGAGCCTGTTCTCGTTCAACTCGCCGCTCGGCGCCTGCGAGACCTGCCGCGGCTTCGGCCGTGTGATCGGCGTGGACTACGGGCTGGTGGTGCCCGACGCCTCGCGCACGCTGCGCGGCGGCGCGATCCGCCCGTGGCAGACGCAGGCCTATCGCGAATGCCAGGACGACCTCGTGCGCTTCGCCCGCAAGCGCGCGGTGCCGCTCGACACGCCTTGGGGCGAGCTCGCCGAGGAGCATCGGCGCTGGGTCTTCGAGGGCGAGGGTCCCTGGGAGCGCAAGGTCTGGTACGGGGTGCGCCGGTTCTTCGACTGGCTGGAGACCCGCAGCTACAAGATGCACATCCGCGTGCTGCTGTCGAAGTACCGCAGCTATACGCCTTGCGGCGCCTGCGGCGGCGCGCGCCTGAAGCCCGAGGCGCTGCTCTGGAGGATCGGCGGCGACGGCGGGGCGGACCGCGGTCTCGCGATCCACGACCTGATGCTCATGCCCGTCGAGCGCACGCGCGATTTCTTTCTCGGGCTCGCGCTGCCCGCGCCGCTCGACGAGGCCGCCGACCTGCTGCTCGGCGAGATCCGTTCGCGACTCGATTTCCTGGTCCGCGTCGGGCTCGGCTACCTGACGCTCGACCGACAGTCGCGCACGCTGTCGGGGGGCGAGGTGCAGCGCATCAACCTCACGACCGCGCTCGGCACGTCGCTCGTCAACACGCTCTTCGTGCT
>CAZRKS010000317.1:0-2846 GCA_964600315.1 uncultured Steroidobacteraceae bacterium
AGGCCGGCCATGAACCTGAGGAGCAATCATCATGAAACACGAGTTGCTGTCACTTGGTCTCGCAGCTGTCATGGCCATGAGCAGCGCGGCGGCAGCCGCCCAGACCGCGACCCTCCCGCGAATCCGTGTCCTGGCCACCGGAGGCACGATCGCCGGGGCGCAGGCGAGCGCCACGGACTACGGTTACAAGTCCGGGGCTTACGACGTGAATTCGCTGCTGAAGGCGGTGCCGAATCTCGACAAGCTCGCGGTCATCACGGGCGAGCAGGTCGCGAACATCGGCAGCCAGGACATGAACGACGGGGTCTGGCTCAAGCTCGCGAAGCGGGTGAACGAGTCGCTGGCCTCGCCGGACGTCGACGCGGTGCTCATCACGCACGGCACCGATACACTCGAAGAGACGAGCTATTTCCTCGCGCTCGTCGTCAAGAGCGACAAGCCGGTGGTCATGGTCGGGTCCATGCGCCCGGCGACGGCCATCAGCGCGGACGGGCCGGGCAACATCTACAATGGGGTCGCCATCGCGGCGGACCCGCGCGCGAAGGGCAGGGGCACGCTGGTGTCGCTGAACGACGAGTTCCACTACGCCCGCAACGTCGTGAAGACGGACACGACCAGCGTGCAGACCTTCAAGAGCCTGAATCGCGGACCGGCCGGTCTGGTGCACACCGGCAAGATCGACTGGTTCGAGCCGATGGACAAGAAGCTCGGCAAGGAGACGCCCTTCTCCGTCGACGGACTCGACCAACTGCCGCGGGTGGACGTGATCTATGCTCACGCCAACATGAGCGCCGATCTGATCGACGCGGCCGTGCGCAACGGCGCCAGGGGACTGGTGATCGCCGGTGTCGGTGACGGTAACATGACCACGCCGGCGCTCGACGCGCTGAAGAAGGCGGCGCAGGGCGGGGTGGTGGTGGTGCGCAGCACCCGGTTGCCGGAGGGCATCGTGCTACGCAACAACGAAGTGAACGACGACGAGATGGGCTTCGTGGCGTCTGGCGAGTTCAACCCGGCCAAGTCGCGCGTGCTGCTGCAGCTCGCGCTCACCAGGACTCGCGATCCGCTGCAGATACAGAAGATGTTCTACGAGTTCTGACATGACAGAGATACTTCGGGAATTGGGCGAGCGGCGCCTGTACTGGCTGCTCGTGGCGGTGCCAGCCGTCTTCGCGGTCGAGCATCTCGTGGACGGCGCGGACACGGCGCTCTTCCTGCTCTCGGTGGCGGCGATCGTGCCGCTCGCGGCCCTGCTGAGTCGCGCCACCGAGAGTGTCGCGGCCCGGACAGGCGATGCCGTCGGCGGTCTCCTCAATGCCACGCTCGGCAACCTGACCGAGCTCGTGATCTCGCTCACGGCACTGCGGGCCGGCATGATCGACCTCGTCAAGGCATCGCTCGCCGGCGTAATCGTCACCAACTCGCTGTTCATGCTCGGCATGTGCCTGCTGCTCGGCGGGCTGCGCCACCCCGTCCAGGAATTCAACCGTTCCTCGGCGCGGCTGCAGTCGGGGATGCTCTTCATTGCAGCCGTGGCCATGCTGGTGCCGACCTTCATGGGAGCCTCCGAACAGGCCGGGCGGCAGGGCATAGTGCTGCACTTGAGCGTCGCGCTGGGGGGCGTGCTGCTCACGACCTACGTGCTCGGCCTCGTGTTCTCGCTCGGAACCCACCGGAAGTTCTTCGCGGCCGCGTCCGCCGAGGAGCATGAGGAGGAGGCCGTCTGGCCGATCGGCCTCGCGCTCGCGATGCTGGCCGGCGTCACGGTGCTCGTCGCGCTGGTGAGCGAGGTGTTCGTCGAGTCGGTGCAGGCGGCGGCCACCACGTTCGGCATGGCGCCGGCTTTCGTCGGGTTCGTGGTGGTGGCGCTGGTCGGAGCGGCGGCGGAGATGGCGACCGCGTTCGCGGCGGCGCGCAAGAACCGTCTCGATCTCAGCATCGGGATCGCGCTCGGCAGTTCCGTGCAGATCGCGCTGTTCGTGGCGCCCGTGATGGTGCTCGCGAGCCTGATGATCGCGCCGCAGCCCATGGACCTCAGCTTCTGGCCGGGCGTCGCGGCCTTCACGATTCTGAGTACAATTGCGGTGGCGTTCGTCGCGAGCAGCGGGCGCTCCGCCTGGTTCATCGGCGTGCTGCTGCTCGTGCTCTACGCCATGTTCGCGCTGACCCTCTACCTGCTGCCGCCGGCAGCTGCCTGACTCCCTGGAGATGACGATGTCGATGATTCGAGAATTGCCTGGTCGCCGCTTCGCCCTGATGCTGCTCGGCGCTCTCGCGCTCGCCATTGCGGCGCCCGCTCATTCGGCGTCGAAGGCCGAACTCGACGGCAGTTCAAAGAAGGTGCTGGACAAGCTGCTCGCGCAGGAACCGGCCGCGAAAGCGCTCTATGGGAAGGCTGTGGCGGTGCTCGTATTTCCGAGCATCACCAAGGCCGGTTTCATGGTCGGTGGCCAGTACGGCGAGGGCGTGCTCTGGCGGAAGGAGAAGGCGGTCGGCTACTACAACACCGCGGGCGCCTCCTGGGGCCTGCAGGCCGGGGCGCAGAAGTACGGCTATGCGATGTTCTTCATGCGCGAGAGCGCGCTCGCGGCGCTCGATTCGACCCAGGGGTTCGAAGTCGGCGTAGGCCCGAGCGTCGTCGTGATCGACTCGGGCATGGCGAAGTCGATGACCACGACCACGATGAACAAGGACGTCTACGCCTTCATCTTCAGCCAGCAGGGCCTGATGGCCGGGGTCGGCATCCAGGGCAACAAGATCACGAAGCTGAAAAAGTAGCGCGTCACACCGCGCCGCCGAGTTCCCGGATGAACTCGTCCGCGCGCGGCCAGTCGCCGAAGCCCGAT
>CAZRKS010000318.1:0-2843 GCA_964600315.1 uncultured Steroidobacteraceae bacterium
TCTCCGCGGCCATGAAGCGGTCGCTCGCGTCCGTGACCTGCTCCGGCGGATAGAGGTGCGGCGACTCCGGCAGGTAGGAGGCGATCAGCGCCGGAAGACGCTCGAGGTTGGCGCGCTTGAGCGCCGAGAGCGGCACGATCTCCGCGAAGTCCGCCTTGCGCGAGATCTCGTCGATGAACGGCAGCAGCCGCTCCTTCGGCCGCGCCCTGTCCACCTTGTTGATGAGCAGCAGGATCGGGCGGCCCGCGGCCTTCAATTCGGCGAGCGCCCGCTCGTCCTCGTCGGTCCAGCGCAGCGCCTCGATCACGAACAGGTTGACGTCCGAATCCGCGAGCGAGGCGAGCGCGGTGCGATTCATGTAGCGATTGATCGCGCGCGGCTGCTTCGCATGGATCCCGGGCAGGTCGACGAACACGATCTGCAGCCCGGGTCGGGTCAGCACGCCGTGGATGCGCGTGCGCGTCGTCTGCGGCTTCGGGCTCACGATGCTGACTTTCTGCCCGAGCAGGGCATTCAACAGCGTCGACTTGCCGACGTTCGGCCGACCCACCAGCGCGGCGAATCCGCAGCGCGCGAGTTCCGCGCCCGTCCCGCTCGTCGCGTCCGTGCCGCTCATCGTCCGGTCTCCGACCTGGCCAGTACATCGAGCACACGCTGGGCCGCCGCCTGTTCGGCGCGGCGCCGGCTGGGCCCTTCACCCGTTTCGCGAAGCCCACGCACCGCGACCTCGCAGCTCGCCACGAACCAGTGCTCGTGCGGTTCGCCGCTCACCCCGTCCACGGCGTAAGCGGGCAGCGGATCGCCGCGCGCCTGCAGCAATTCCTGCAGCCGGGTCTTGGGGTCTTTGAGGTCGCACGCCTCGGGCAGGTCGGCCACGCGGTCCGCCAGCAGGGACTCGATCACGCTGCGCGCCGCCTCGAGCCCGCCGTCGAGATAGACCGCGCCGAACAGCGCCTCGAGGGAGTCGGCGAGGATGGAACTGCGCCGGAAACCGCCCGACTTGAGTTCCCCGCTGCCGAGCCGGAGCTGCTCGCCGAGGGCGAGCACGTTCGCCGCCTCCGCCAGCGAGCGTCCGCTCACGAGCGCCGACCGGTAGCGGCTCAGGTGGCCCTCGTCCGCCTCGGGATAGGCCTGGTAGACGAGCCCGGCCACGACGAAGTTGAGCACGGCGTCGCCCAGGAACTCGAGGCGCTCGTAGTTGCCCTTGCCGGCACTGCGGTGCGTCAGCGCGGCGTCGAGCAGCGCCGGGTCCCGGAACCGGTACCCGAGACGAGCCTCGGACCATGCGCCGGACGTGAGCACGCCGGGTTCACTGCTGGATCGTGACCAGCTTGTCGAACTTCGCCAGCAGATAGAGGTTGGCGACGAAGGGCCGCTCGACGTCGTAGGCCGCCTCGAGGTCATAGCCTTCGGCGGTCTTGGTGATGTCGACGTCGCGCCAGCTCAGGCTCGCGATGTCCTCGATGTCCCAGCGCTTCTCGAGCGAGCGCCGGATGAGCTGCGGATTCGCGTCCGACGCGGCGTACTCGTCGCGCACCTGCTCCATCGCCCGGGCGACCTTCGTGTACTCCACGTACACGGGCACGAGGCGGATGGCCGCGTACGCCGCCGAGCCGAGGATGATCAGGATGATCACGATGCCGAGGAAGGTCGCTCCGCGCTGACGCTGCTGCATGGTAGTCACTCCGGTGAGTCAGTGGATCGCCGTGCCGATCCGGCTCCAGATCGGCGCTGCCGGCAGGCGCCAGTTGAGCCAGATGCGGACTGCCTTGCCGACGACGTTGGCGGCGGGCACGAAGCCCACTTCCGGGAAGCGGCTGTCGCGACTGTTGTCGCGGTTGTCGCCCATGAAGAAGTAGTGCCCCTCGGGCACGACGTCGTCGAAATCGTACGACGGCCGTTCGGCGATGTAGAGCACCCGGTGCTGCGCGGGACCGAGCTGCTCGACGCCGATCTGCGCGAGCGGCGTGCTGTTGAAGGCCTCGAACATGCCGTCGAGACGCACCGGCATCTCCTGCCCGTTCACGTACACGCGCTTGTCGCGGACCACGACGTGGTCGCCCGGCAGCCCGACGAGGCGCTTGATGTAGTTCGTCGACGGATCGGACGGCAGACGGAACACCACGACGTCGCCGCGGCGGGGCTCGCCCATCTCGACGATCTTCGCGTTCAGGACCGGCAGGCGCAGGCCGTAGGTGAACTTGTTGACGAAGATGAAATCGCCGTCGAACAGCGTCGGCATCATCGAGTCCGAGGGAATGCGGAACGGCTCGAACAGGAACGAGCGGATCAGCAGCACGATCAGGATGATGGGGAAGAAGGAGCGCGCGTACTCGACCACGACCGGCTCGTCCGGCAGCGCGCCCGCCGCCGCCCGTCCGAGGCGACGCGGCCGGAAATACCAGGCGTCCGCCGCCCAGATGATGCCGGTCACCAGGGTGGCGACCACGAGCCAGAACGAAAAATCGAAGACCAAGCGTCACCTCGTCGAAGCTGCGCGAGTATACGGGCTATGGGCTGTGGGCTGTAGGCTGTGGGTCGAACGCAAATTCCGCGCCATTCACCGACTCACCGCCGACCTAAGACCAATACGTGAACCGCATCGAATTTGCGCACCCCTGCCCTGCACCCTTCAGCCCACAGCCTTCCCATCTAGCCACAGCCTTCAGCCCACAGCCCAGAGCCCTCCTGTCTGGCCACAGCCCTGAGCCCGCAGCCCTCAGCCATTCATTCCTTCCGCCCCACCTGCAGCACGGCGAGGAACGCCTCCTGCGGGATCTCCACCTGCCCGAGCTGCTTCATGCGCTTCTTGCCCTCCTTCTGCTTCTCGAGGAGCTTGCGCT
>CAZRKS010000319.1:0-2816 GCA_964600315.1 uncultured Steroidobacteraceae bacterium
TGCTGCTCGCCAAGGAAGCGCTGATGGACCCGATCGACATGCACGAGCTGCTCGCGCGCGGTCCGCAGAACAAGCTCGAAGAACTGCGCATCTCGCTGTACGAGAAAGTAAACGCGCTCGGCATCGGCGCGCAGGGTCTCGGCGGGCTCACGACGGTGCTCGACGTCAAGATCCGCACTTACGCGACGCACGCTGCTTCGAAGCCCGTCGCGATGATTCCGAACTGCGCGGCGACGCGGCACGCACACTTCGTGCTCGACGGATCTGGCCCCGCGCATCTCGAGCCGCCGTCGCTCGAGCACTGGCCCAAGGTGACCTGGGCCGCCGGGCCGGGCTCGCGCCGCGTGAACCTCGATACGCTGACGCGCGACGAAGTGCAGACCTGGAAGCCGGGCGAGACCCTGCTGCTGAACGGCCGCATGCTCACGGGTCGTGACGCCGCCCACAAGCGCATCGCCGATCTCTACGCGAGCGGGCAGGGGCTGCCGCCCGAGGTCGACTTCACGAATCGCGTCATCTACTACGTCGGCCCGGTCGACCCGGTGCGCGACGAGGTCGTCGGCCCAGCGGGTCCGACCACGGCGACGCGCATGGACAAGTTCACCGACATGATGCTCGAGAAGACGGGCCTGATCGCCATGATCGGCAAGTCCGAACGCGGGCCGGTCGCGATCGAGGCGATCCGCAAACACAAGGCCGCGTACCTCATGGCCGTGGGCGGCGCCGCGTACCTCGTGTCGAAGGCGATCCGGGCGGCGCGGGTAGTGGCGTTCGGTGACCTCGGCATGGAGGCCATCTACGAGTTCGAGGTCAGGGACATGCCGGTGACCGTCGCCGTCGATTCGAGCGGCACCTCGGTACACAACACGGCGCCGGCCGAGTGGGCCGAGCGGATCCGCACCCTGAACATCCCGGTACGCGTCGCCTGAGATGCAGCAGACGGACTCGCTGCGCCGCTTCGTCTTCGAGCGCTATCCGTTCCGCGGCCAGCTGGTCCATCTCGGGCCGGCGTGGGCCGCGATGATGGAGCATCACGATTACCCGGACCGGGTTCGTGACAGCCTCGGCGAGGCCGTCGCCGCGGCGGCGCTGCTCTCGTCCACGCTCAAGTACGAGGGACTGCTTTCGCTGCAGTTGCGCGGCGAGGGTCCCATGCACCTCATGCTGGTCGAGTGCACCGAGGGTCTCGCGATGCGCGCCGTTGCGCGGTTCCGCGACGTGCCGGACACCCGGGACCTGCGCGCGCTGTCGGGCAACGGCACGCTCACCGTCACGGTCGAGAGCGGCAGCGCGGCCAACCGCTACCAGGGCATCGTGCCGCTCGCCGGGGCGTCGATGAGCGAATGCCTGCGCGCCTATTTCGAGCAGTCCGAGCAGCTGCCGACGCGCCTGTGGCTGCACGCGGACGGCGAGAGCGCGAGCGGGCTGCTGCTGCAGCGCCTGCCCGTGAACTCGCGTCCGGAGGGCGTCACCGAGTCGGGGGCGGGCGGTGTCGCCGAGCACGAGATCGAGGAGGCCTGGCATCGGGTGCAGCTGGTCGCCGATACGGTCACGTCCGGCGAACTCGCTGGCCTCGAGGACCGCGACCTGCTGCGCCGCCTCTTCGCCGAGGACGACGTGCGCATGTTCCGCTCGGCGCCGGTGTTCTTCCGCTGCCGCTGCTCGCGTGAGCGGGTCGGCAACATGCTGCGCGCGCTCGGGCGCGAGGAAGTGGACTCGGTGCTCGCGGAATTCGGGCAGGTCGAGGTGCGCTGCGAGTTCTGCAGTCGCGCCTACCGCTTCGACGCGGTCGACGTGGGCACCTTGTTCGCGAGGGGCCCGGACCTGCCGGCGGGAGGGATCCACTGAGTCGGGCGACGTCCTGTGGCGATTGATCAAGACGTGGGGCTGCGCTGCAGGCGCGGTTCTGCCGGTCGCGACGGCGCGGGGCAGACTCATCGAGTGCAACTACGGGGTCATGATGAACGAGATTGATCGAAACGCAGGCCTGCGCCTGCTCGAGCGGGCGGTCCTGGTTGACTTCGAAGTACTGCGCTCCGAGGTGTTCGAGGGACCGGATGGCGGCGAGTTCGCATTTAGGCTCGAGCTGCGGTTCGTCCGTGATGATGCCGAGGACTTCCCGGGCGACGATTCCGGGGCGCTCGGCTTCCTGTTCGCGCTCGGGGTGCTGTCGTTCGAGGATGCCCGGCCGCGTGGAGCGTCCGAGATGCACTACCGGGAGCAGGACGAGTTCGGTGTGGGCGATTTCCTGAACTGCCTGTCGCACTCGGTCGACGGGCGCTTGCGCTTCGATGCCGACTACGTGCGGGGCCGACGGATGAAGACGCGTATCGTGGTGCCGCCGGATGGGCTGGTGATGATCGACACCCAGGGACGCGGCAAGTCGGCGGAGCACTGGCTCGCCCGTCTGCAGGGCGGCCAGCGCCTGCGACCGATCGGCGATTGAGGGGGGTGCGGCCAGGGCGGCCGCACGGCGACGACGGAGTCATCCTTGACGGAGGCAGGACGTGGGTCAGGCGGCAAGCTTCAGATTCACGGGAATGCCGGCTTTCGCACACAAGCCGACCAGATAGTCGAGCGACAACAGCTCAACTTTGCCGCGAGTGATTTCGGAGACTCGCGGCTGAGTGACGCCCAATCGCTTCGAGGCTCGGGCCTGCGTGAGCTGCTCGCGATCGATCCAGTGGCGCAGTGCCTCCGCGAGGCGTGCGCGCAGCTGCAGGACCTCCGCCTCGTGCGGCGGGAATCCGGGGTCGAGGAAGATGTTTTCAGGCGGGAGTTCACGCGATCCCGTAGCGCGCCCGCAGGAACGCGGC
>CAZRKS010000320.1:0-2786 GCA_964600315.1 uncultured Steroidobacteraceae bacterium
CCTCGATCTGGGAGCCGTAGTTGACCGGCATGTCCCAGCCGCCGAAGTCGACCATCCGGGCTCCGGCGGCGACGTGTGTTTCGTAGAGCGGAGTTCTGAGACCCATGTGCGTGCTTCCCGGGCGCCCGAAACGAAAAAAGGCGGCGGACCGCGCACGGCCCGCCGCCCCTCTGTCCTGTGACCTGAGAGATCGGGCGCCTTCGGACCGGCGCCGCACCCCTTCGGTGGGCCCCTCGCGGGGCCGCTCTCCAGAGCCCATCAGGCGCCGCCGTTCCTTGTGCCTGAGCGTTTCCGGGCGGGTTGCGCCTTCGGCGGGGTGAAATAGGGGACATTCCCCTATTTCCGCGGAAATAGGGGAATGTCCCCTATTTCACCCTCTCTCCGGACGGGCCTTGCGATGGGTCGGCAGATGTTACCCGACCCCCGGCGGTTCGGCCAGCGCGCCGCGGCACCCCGGCGCTTGTCAATTCGCGCCGGGAGCCGGAACATCCCGCATCCGGACCCGCCCGAGCGCCCGCCTGATGCGCATTGCCCTGCAGACCCTGCTCGTCCTGCTCGCCACAGCCGCATCGTCGGTAGCCGCGCCGCCCGCCGCCGTCGCGCCCGCAGCGAGGCTGCACGAGTTGTTCGACGCGCAATGGGAGCGCGCCCTGCGCGAGGACCCGCTGCAGGCCACCTACCTCGGCGACCACCGTTACGACGATCGCTGGCCGGACGTCTCGATGGCGGCGCTCGAGAAGAAGCACGCCGGCGACCTCGACGTGCTCGCGGAGCTCGCGTCGATCCCACCCGCCGAGCTGTCGACCGGGGACCAGCTGAACCGCGAGCTCTTCCGCCGCCTGTACCAGGGTTCGATCGATACCTACGACTGGGGCGGGCAGTTCCTGCCGATCAACCAGCGCGGCGGCGTGCAGCAGGCGGCCGAGACCGCGGAACTGATCCAGTTCGCGACGTCTCGCGACTATGCGGACTGGATCGCCCGCATGGACGCGCTCGGCGTTTACGTCGACCAGACCCTCGCGTTGATGCGCGAGGGCATGCGGCGTGGACTCGTGCAGCCCCGCGCGATCATGCAGCGCTTGCCCGACCAGGTCGCGAAGCAGATCGTCGACGACCCGGCGGCGAGCCCCTTCTACGCGCCGTTCCGCTCGATGCCCCGCTCGATGCCCCGGTCGATGCCGGCGGCGGAGCAGGCGCGGCTGCAGTCCGCCGCGCGCGAGTCGATCGCGCGCACGGTCGTGCCTGCGTATCGCCGTCTGCAGGACTTCCTCGTCCACGAATACCTGCCGGCCTGCCGCGATTCAGTGGGCGTCTGGGACACGCCGGGTGGCGAGGCCTGGTACCGGAATCGCGTCGCGTGGTTCACGACGACGAACCTGACGCCCGATCAGGTCCACGAACTCGGACTGCGGGAAGTGGCGCGCATCCGCGGCGAGATGCAGAAGGTGATCGCGCAGGTCGGCTTCGCGGGCACGTTCGCGGAATTCCTCCAGTTCCTGCGCACGGATCCGAAGTTCCGCTACACGGACCCCCAGCGCCTGCTCGACGCCTACAGGGTCATGGCGAAGCGGATCGACCCGCTGCTGCCGCAGTTCTTCGGCAAGCTCCCTCGCCTCCCCTACGGCGTGCGGCCGATCCCGGAAACCTCGGCGCCGGACACGACCGCGGCGTACTACCAGGAGCCGGCGCTCGACGGGCGCCGCGCCGGCTATTTCTACGTGAACCTGTACAAGCCCGAGGAACGGCCGACTTACGAGATCCCCGTGCTCACGGTGCACGAGGCCGTCCCGGGCCATCACCTGCAAATCGCACTCGCCCAGGAACTCGTCGACCTGCCCCGGTTCCGGCGCAACCTCGAGGCGACCGCGTTCGTCGAGGGCTGGGCGCTCTACAGCGAGAGCCTCGGCGACGAGATGGGGCTCTATGCGGATCCCTACGACAAGTTCGGCCAGCTCACTTATGAGATGTGGCGCGCCGTGCGCCTCGTCGTGGACACCGGCATCCACCAGAAGCGCTGGACGCGCGACCAGGCGATCGCCTTCTTCCGGGACAACGCGGCGAAGAGCGAACTCGACATCGTCAACGAAGTGGACCGCTACATCGCGTGGCCCGGCCAGGCGCTCGCCTACAAGGTCGGCGAACTCAGGATCAAGGAACTGCGCGCCGCGGCGTCGGCAGCGCAGGGCGCGGATTTCGACCTGCGGGCCTTTCACGACGTCGTGCTCGGCAGCGGCCCGGTCCCGCTCGACGTGCTCGAGGCCAATGTGCGGCGCTGGATGACCGGGCGCAGGACCGTCGCGGCATCCCTGCCATGAGCGCCCTGCCCCGCCGACGCAGCGTCCCGGTGCGCATCGGCCGCGTCACGGTCGGAGGCGATCACCCGATCGTCGTCCAGTCGATGACGAACACCGACACGGCGGACGTCGAGGGCACGGCCCTCCAGGTGCGGGCACTGGCGCTCGCCGGCTCCGAACTGGTCCGCATCACGGTCGACACCGAGGAAGCGGCCGCCGCCGTGCCGGCGATTGCGGCTCGCCTGCGCGCGCTCGGGACCGAGGTGCCGCTGATCGGCGACTTCCACTTCAACGGCCACAAGCTGCTGCGCGAGCATCCGGAGTGCGCGGCGACGCTCGCCAAGTTCCGCATCAACCCGGGCAACGTCGGGCGCGGCAGCAAGCGCGACCCGCAGTTCGCCGAGATGATCGAGATCGCGTGCCGGCTGGAGAAGCCGGTGCGCATCGGCGTGAACTGGGGCAGCCTCGACCAGGACCTGCTCACGCGCCTGA
>CAZRKS010000321.1:0-2784 GCA_964600315.1 uncultured Steroidobacteraceae bacterium
CTCGCTCAGCGCGCCGCCGAACACCGTGAAATCCTGGCTGAAGACGAACACCAGGCGGCCGTTGATCATGCCGTAGCCGGTCACGACGCCATCGCCCGGGACCTTGTTGTCGCCCATTCCGAAGTCGGCACAGCGGTGCTCGACGAACATGTCCCATTCCTCGAACGTCCCCTCGTCGAGCAGCAGCTCGAGGCGCTCGCGCGCCGCGAGCTTGCCCTTGGAGTGCTGCACGGCAATGCGCTTCTCGCCACCGCCGAGACGCGCCCTGGCGCGCCTGGCCTCGAGTTCCGCGATGATGTCGTGCATCGTTCTCTTCCTCAGTGTTCGAACAGGTCGAGCAAGGCACGAGCCGCGGCCGACGGGGCCACCCTGGCCTCGCTCACGTCGCGGAGCATGCCCGGCAGGGTCGCCCGGATCGCCGGGTGGGCATGGAAATCCGCGAGCAGGCGGGCACGGACGCTGTCCCACATCCAGGCGTGGGCCTGGCTGCGGCGGCGTTCGTCGAAGGCGCCGCTCGCGCGGCGTTCGCCGATGATCCGCTCGATCGCCGCCCAGAAATCCCCCAGGCCCTCGCCCTTCAGCGCGCTCAGTTGCAGGACGGGCGGCAGGCTCGCGCCCCTTGCGTGCGGCGCAAAGTTGCGCAGTGCGCTCACGATCGTGGCGCGCGCACGCGTGGCCGCGTCGACGTCGAGGTCCGCCTTGTTGACGACGACCACGTCGGCAATCTCCATGACACCGCGCTTGATCGCCTGCAGGTCGTCGCCGGCGTTCGGCAGCTGGAGCAGCACGAACACGTCGGTCATCCCGGCCACTGTGGTCTCGCTCTGGCCGACGCCCACGGTTTCCACGATCACGGTGTCGAATCCCGCGGCCTCGCACACCAGCATGGCCTCGCGCGTCTTCTCTGCGACTCCGCCGAGCGTGCCGCTGGACGGACTCGGCCGGATGTAGGCCGCCTTCTGCACCGACAGACGCTCCATGCGCGTCTTGTCGCCGAGGATGGAGCCGCCCGACAGCGTCGACGACGGGTCGACCGCCAGCACCGCGACCCGGTGTCCGCGCTCGATCAGGTACAGGCCCAGCGCTTCGATGAACGTCGACTTGCCCACGCCGGGCGCGCCGGAGATGCCGAGCCGCAGGACCTGGCCGGTCGACGACAGGAGCGAATTCAGCAGTGCGTCGGCGCGCACGCGGTCGTCGCGGCGCGTCGACTCGAGCAGCGTGATCGTCTTGGCGATGGCGCGCCGCTCGCCGCGGCGCACTCCATCGGCCATGGCCTCGTCCTCTGGAGTCAGGATCACGGGCGCGGCTTGAGGTGGGACTTGATCTGCTCGAGCACGTCCTTGGCGCTCGCCGGGATGGCCGTCCCCGGTCCGTAGATGCCCTTCACGCCCGCCTGGTAGAGGAACTCGTAGTCCTGCTGCGGAATCACGCCGCCGACGAATACGATGATGTCGTCGGCGCCCTGCGCCTCGAGGGCTTGGACGACCGCCGGCACCAGGGTCTTGTGACCCGCGGCAAGCGTCGACACGCCCACGGCGTGCACGTCGTTCTCGATCGCCTGGCGGGCGCACTCCTCCGCGGTCTGAAAGAGCGGCCCGATGTCGACGTCGAACCCGAGGTCCGCGAAGGCCGTGGCAACCACCTTGGCGCCGCGGTCGTGCCCGTCCTGGCCGAGCTTGGCAATCATCACGCGGGGACGCCGGCCGTACTCGGCCGCGAACGCTTCGACCTCGGCCTTCAGCCTGTCCCAGCCCTCGGCACTGTCATAGGCGGCTGCGTACACACCGGTCACCTTCTGGGTATCCGCACGATGGCGGCCGAACACTTTCTCGAGGGCATCGCTCACCTCGCCCACGGTCGCGCGCAGCCGGATGGCCTTCACCGACAGGTCGAGCAGGTTGCCCGTTCCGGTCCGCGCGCACTCGGTCAGGGCGTCGAGCGCCGCCTGCACCGCCTGCGCGTCGCGCCGGGCGCGCAGCGCGGCCAGGCGCTGCACCTGGTTCTCGCGCACTGCGTGGTTGTCGACTTCGAGGATCTCGATCGGGTCGGCCTTCGGGGGCTTGTACTTGTTGACGCCCACGATGACGTCGGCGCCGGAATCGATGCGCGCCTGCTTCTCAGCGGCGCTCGCCTCGATCTTGAGCTTGGCCCAGCCCGACTCGACGGCGCGGGTCATGCCGCCCATGGCGTCGACTTCGGCGATGATCTCCCAGGCCTTGTCCGCCATCTGCTGGGTGAGGCTCTCCATCAGGTAGCTGCCCGCCCAGGGGTCGATGACGCTGGTGACGTGGGTCTCCTCCTGGATGATCAGCTGCGTGTTGCGTGCGATGCGGGCGCTGAAATCCGTCGGCAGCGCGATCGCCTCGTCGAGGGCGTTGGTGTGCAGGCTCTGCGTGCCGCCGAACACCGCGGCCATCGCCTCGATGGTGGTGCGCACGACGTTGTTGTAGGGATCCTGCTCGGTGAGGCTCCAGCCCGACGTCTGGCAATGGGTGCGCAGCATCAGGCTCCGGTCCTTCTTCGCGCCGAACCCCTTCATGATCCGGTACCAGAGCAGGCGCGCGGCCCGCATCTTGGCGATCTCGAGGTAGAAGTTCATGCCGATCGCCCAGAAGAACGACAGCCGCCCCCCGAACTCGTCGACGTCGAGACCGCGCGCGATCGCCGCCTTCACGTACTCCTTGCCATCGGCCAGCGTGAACGCGAGCTCCAGCGCCTGGTTCGCGCCCGCCTCCTGCATGTGGTAGCCGGAGATGCTGATCGAGTTGAACTTCGGCATGT
>CAZRKS010000322.1:0-2770 GCA_964600315.1 uncultured Steroidobacteraceae bacterium
CTCAACCCAGCACCCCAGGTTCACGCAGCAACTTCTTCAGACGCGGCTTGCTTTGCACCGGGCGGTCCAGCGCCTCCTGGAAGGCCTGCCACTGTGTGTCGTCCAGCACGAACTGGCGACGATCTGCCAGCGTCTGCGCGGCCGCCGTCACGCCCGCGTCGAGCAGGAACTCGCTCACGTTCTTGTGGCAGGCGCGTGCGGCTTCCTGCAGCAGTTGCTTGACTGGCGTGCTGGCACGAACGTCAATGCGTTCGGTCTTGGAAAGATTCAGGGTGCTCATGGTGCCCCTCCGGACTGATCTTGGATGCCTTCATTGTAGTCGTCCGGACATTGTCCCGACAAGGCATTTCTTATCTTGGCCACCATCCAAGCACGTACTTCCGCGTTGAAATGTGTCGGTAGTGCTCGATAACTACCGACGAAACGCAACCGCAGCGTTTCCGTCGCCACCCGATGCTGCAATCCAACCGCTTGATTCGTCCGCGCGTAACTCTTTGATCTGTATGGCGCTGGCTTGTGGCCTTTGCGGACTTCGGGTCTGTTCCGAGGAGCGAGGTCGGAGCGAGGAATGGCCAGGAGAGAGTGGAATGTGGCCCGGAATGGACAATTCGGGTGGTTGGCGGAGTCCGCAGGCTTCCGCAGGAACCCCCAACAACACGCGGGAACCGGCGGAAACGAGAGGTAGCCCCGGATTGTTAGACAGTTTCCACGGCTTGGATAAGTGGATCTCTGCTCGGGTTTATGCCACCGCCGGGAGCGGCATCGATTCAAAGTACACCGTATCGGGTGATCGCCGGTCAAGCGAGCTGTGCGGTCGCCTCGCGTTGTAGAACTCGATGTAGCGCCCGATGCCCGCCCGGGCGCTGCTCACGCTCTCGTAGGCCCTCAGGTACACCTCCTCGTACTTCACGCTGCGCCAGAAGCGCTCGATGAACACGTTGTCGCGCCAGCAGCCCCTGCCGTCCATGCTCTGCGTCACGCCGGCCTCCGCCAGCAAGCGCACGAACTCACCGCTCGTGAACTGGCTGCCCTGGTCCGTGTTGAAGATCGCCGGCTTCCCATCGCGCGCCATCGCACACTCCACCGCCTCGATGCAGAATTCCGTGGTCATGGTGTTTGACACCCGCCACGACAGAATCCGTCGGCTGTGCCAGTCCATCACCGCCGCCAGATACACGAAGCCGCGCGCCATCGGGATGTAGCTGATGTCCATCGCCCAGACGTGGTTCGGCCGGTCAATGGACAAGCCCCGCAGCCGGTACGGGAACACCGCATGGCCCGGATGCCGCCGGCTCGTGTTCGGCTTGCGGTACAACGCCTCGATGCCCATCCGCCGCATCAGCCGCGCCACCCGCCGCCGCCCAACCGCATCGCCCTCCTGATTGAGCATGTCCCGCAACATCCGACTGCCGGCAAACGGGTACTCCAGGTGCAGTTCGTCCATGCGCCGCATCCGCGCGAGGTCCGCTTCCGACACCGGCGTCGGGCGGTAATACACCGAGGCACGCGAGAGGTTCAGCAGTTCGGCTTGTCGACTCACCGGCAGCGCGTGCTGGCGGTTGATCATCGCTTGGCGCTCGGGTCGCCGACCCGACCGAGCGCGTGTTCTAAAAAATCGATTTCCAGCGCCTGCTGGCCGATCTTCGCGTGCAGCGCCTTCAGGTCGACCGGTGGCGCCTCGGCACCGCCGCCAAACACCTTTTCGGCATTCGACAGCAGCTGGCTCTTCCCCTTCAGCCGCTGCCGACCGGCCACGGCCCTTCCGGAACACACCCGCGGAGCCGCGCATGAACGCCGAGAACGCCCGGGCAGAGGGGGATTTCCGCTCGCTGCTCGGCGAGGACGTGACCCCGCTGCAGGGCGACGCGCCCCTGCTGCTCAAGCGCGCTCCCGAGATCACGCCCGGCACGCTGGAGCGGCGCTGGGCCGCCGAGCAGTTGCTGCAGCGCGACCCGAACTTCCTGCGCATCGACGACATCCCGCTGCTCGACCCGCACGCGGAGCTCAGCTTCCTGCGCCCCGGCATCCAGTACGGCGTGTTCAAGCGGCTGCGCCACGGGGAATACCGCATCGACGCCCGACTGGACCTGCACGACCACTCCGTGGAGCAGGCGCGCCTCGCGCTGTTCCACCACGTGCGCGACTGCCTGCGCCACGACCTGCGCGTGCTCCTGGTGAGCCACGGCCGCGGCGAGGGCCGCAAGCCTCCGGCGCTGCTGAAGAGCTCCGTGGCCTTCTGGCTGCCGCAGCTGCCCGACGTGATGGCCTTCCAGGAAGGCCGCCTCTCGATCCCGGAACCCTCCGCGAAGGTCGCGGGCTGGCCGCTGATCGGCGAGCGCGCCTACGCGTTCTGGATGCTGGCCTCGCAGAACGTCCACGAGGCGCTATCGGCACTGGAACCCTACCTCAAGGGCGTGTTCAGCTGGCTGCTGGGGGCGGCCGCGCAGGTGGGCCTGGTGCTGGTCGAAGCGGTGTTCGCGATCGTGATCAGCGGCGTGACGCTGGCCACGGCGGGCACGGGCTCGGCCGGTGCCCGCAGTTTCGCCGGTCGCCTCGGCGATGCCCGCGGCGGACAGCTGGTGGATCGCGCGACGGCCGCGGTGCGCGGCGTGACCCGCGGGATCCTGGGCGTCGCGCTGATCCAGTCGCTGCTGGCCGGCCTGGGCCTGCTGGTGGTCGGCGTGCCGGGGGCTGGCCTGCTCACCGTCGTGATGCTGGTGTTCTGCGTCGTGCAGGTCGGCGTGGCGCTGATCATGGTGCCCGCGGCGAT
>CAZRKS010000323.1:0-2763 GCA_964600315.1 uncultured Steroidobacteraceae bacterium
AATCGCGACGTGATCGACGCGGGGCTGCGCTCCGGCATCCGCGACTACATCGGCGGCAACTGCACCGTGTCGCTCATGATGATGGCGCTCGGCGGGCTGTTCCGCGCCGGGCTCATCGATTGGATCACGTCGATGACCTACCAGGCCGCGTCGGGCGCAGGTGCCCCGAACATGCGCGAACTGCTCGCGCAAATGGGCACGGCGCATGCGTCGGTCGCGGACCTGCTGCGTGACCCCTCGAGCGCAATCCTCGACATCGACCGCGCGGTCACCGACTGCCTGCGCGGGGATGCCCTGCCAAAGGCGCAGTTCGGGGCGCCGCTCGCCGGGAGCCTCATCCCCTGGATCGACAAGGATCTCGGAACGGGCCAGAGCCGCGAGGAGTGGAAGGGCAGCGCGGAGACCAACAAGATTCTCGGCCGCAGCGCCGACCCGATCCCGGTGGAGGGTCTCTGCGTGCGCATCGGCGCCATGCGCTGCCATAGCCAGGCCATGACCCTCAAGCTGAAGCAGGACCTGCCGCTCGCCGAAATCGAGCGACTGATCGGCGGTGGCAACGACTGGGTGCGCCTCGTGCCGAACACGCGCGAGGATTCGATCCGCGAACTGTCGCCGGCGAAGGTGAGCGGCACGCTCGAGGTGCCGATCGGGCGGCTGCGCAAGCTCGCGATGGGTGGCGAATACCTCACGGCGTTTACGGTCGGCGACCAGCTGCTGTGGGGCGCCGCGGAGCCGATCCGGAGAATGCTGCGGATCCTCGTCGAGTAGGGCACCAGTCCGGCTACACTCCCGGCCTGAGGGAGGACGCATTGACCGACGCGCCGACAGAGCGTGATGACGAAGGCGCCTGGGCCAAGCTGAGCCGCCTGAGTCGCGCGAACCCGGTGATTTCGGTATTATTCAGTCATACCAGTCATGGGATGACGGCCATGCCGAACGACTCGCCGGCCCGATCCGTCAAGAAGGCGATTTCTCTGCCCCCCGACCTCGCGCGCTTTGCAATTGCCATCGCTCGCGAGGAAGGAAAGACTCTGAGCGCAGTCGTGCAGGACGCGGTGCGTGCGTACCGACTCTCGAGGTTGCGCGCTGAATACGGCGACCTGCAGCACTACTGGTCACGCCGCGCACGAGAAAAAGGTGTTCTGACCGAGCGGCAACTCGAGCGATACCTGAAACGCGGCGAATGACGGCGCCGTGCGGGTCGTTCTCGACACGAACATCTATGTCTCCGCCCTGGCGCTGCCGGGCGGCGCGGCCGACGATGCAATGCATGCGTTGCTCGAAGGGCGATGCACGGCATTGTTGTCCGAGCCCATCCTGGGCGAGGTGCTCGGTGTACTCGGTCACAAGTTCGCACGCGACTCCGAAGAACTCGCCCGCGTCGCGCTGTTCCTGTCCGAACTCACCGAGCGGGTGACTCCACGGTCGCGTCTGAGCCTGCTCGCCGATGAGCCTGACAATCGCATCCTCGAATGTGCCGTCGCTGGGCGGGCCGACCTCGTCGTCACAGGCGACTACGCCATGCTGCGCCTCGGCGCAGTCGAGGGCATCGCGATCGTCTCGCTGCGCCGTTTCCTGGTCAGCCTGCAGGACATGCAATGAGGTCGCCTTTGAGGATGTTCACTCGCGAGGCGGCAAAGCTCAGGTGCCTGGACGAGGATGACATTTCCGGGGCATAGGCCGAGGACAAACGCGTTACCCATGCACCCGTCTACGACCAGCCTGCGCACCGCGCTCCCGCGCACCGTCGTCGTGCTCGGTCTCGTCTCGCTGCTGAACGACGCGGCGAGCGAGATGATCACGCCTTTGCTGCCGATTTTCCTCACCGCAACCCTCGGTGCGGGGCCCGCCATCGTCGGGTTGGTGGAGGGCCTGGCCGAGGCCACGGCGAGCGTCCTCAAGCTCATCTCCGGGCGGCTCGCGGACCGAGGCGTGCCGGCGAAGTCGCTGGTGGTCGGCGGCTACTCGCTGTCGAATGTGATGCGCCCGCTGATCGGCCTCGCGACAGGGTGGACCGCGGTGCTCGCGCTGCGTTTCCTCGACCGCGTCGGCAAGGGCATCCGCAGCGCGCCGCGTGACGCGCTGATCGCAGCGGCGGTGGGCCCGGAGCAGCGCGGTCGGGCCTTCGGCTTTCACCGCTCGATGGACCACGCGGGCTCGGTGATCGGCCCGTTGGCCGCCTTCGCGCTGCTGAGCGCGCAGGCCGACCTGAAGCACGTCTTCCTCGCGTCGATCGTGCCCGGACTTCTCGTCGTACTGCTGCTGGTGTTCGGCGTTCCCGCCGACGGAGCGGTCGCGGTACCGGAGCCGCCTCGCTTCTCCTGGAATACGCTGCACGGCCGCCTCAAGGCGATGATCGTCGCGGCCGGACTGCTGGCGCTCGCGAGCGTGCCAGAGGTGTTCGTCGTGCTGTGGGCCAGACAGGCTGGGCTCGAGGTCGTCTGGGTGCCGCTCGTCTGGGCTGCGGCGAGCGTGGCGAAGATGCTGACCGCGATGCCTGCGGGCATCCTTTCCGACCGGGTCGGCCGCGTGCCGCTGCTGCTCGGCGGCTGGAGCCTGCGGGTGATCGTGCTGTTGCTGCTCGCGCTCGCGGACCCCGGGCGCGCGGGCGTCTGGTTGCTCTTCATGGCGTATTCAGCGACGCTCGCCATCACCGAGCCCGCCGAGCGGTCGGTGATCGGCGACCACGCGGCGGTCGCCGAGCGCGGCACGGCCTTCGGTCTCTACCACCTCGCGAGCGGGCTGCTGGTGCTGCCGGGCGCG
>CAZRKS010000324.1:0-2747 GCA_964600315.1 uncultured Steroidobacteraceae bacterium
CTCGACCGCTACGCGCTCGGGCAGGACCCGGGTTACGGACAGCTCACCGTGACCATCGGCATGTACTACCGCGTCACGGGCGACAGCACCCAGAACCGCGGCGTGCAGCCGGACATCCGCCTGCCGTCGGCGATCAGCCCCGAGGAGGTCGGCGAGAGTTCGCGCGACGGGTCGCTGCCGTGGAACCGGATCCGGTCCGCCGAATTCAAGCCGGAGGGGTCCTTCACGCCGATGCTGGCGGAACTGCAGAAGGACCACGAGGCGCGTGCCGCCAGTGACCCGGATTTCCGCTACGCAGAGGGCGAGATCGCGGCCGTCGAGGCGATGCGCAAGCAAAAGTCCGTGTCGCTCAACCTCGCGACGCGCCGTGCCGAGCGCGAACGCCGCACCCAGGAACAGCTGGCGCGGGAGAACGCCCGGCGCGCCGCGCACGGCGAGCCAGCCCTCGAGTCGGTCGACGAGATCAAGGACCCGCCGGACGCGATCCTCGAGGAGGCGGCCCGGATCACGGCGGACCTGACTCAGATCGAGCCCCGCTACCTCGCCACGGCGCGCCCGGACGCCTGACCCGGGTTGGCACACCGGCCCTCAGGGGTCGGTCTGGTGTTGTACTTGACTACAACACCATTAGACCATAGCATTCGTACGATAATGCTCAACGCCAAGGGTCCGACCGTGACCAACTTCCACACTGACCAACACCCCGGTGCCCGCTGGCCCTCGTGGCTGTGGGCCGCCGCCCTCCTCGCCGCGGCCGGATTCGCGGCCGGGTGCAGCAACGGCAAGGCCAAGGACAAGGACGCCAGCGAAGCCGACACGTCGGTGCCGGTCGAGGTCCAGCCGCTGAAGCGCGCGCCGATGGTCGCGGTGTACTCCGGCACGGCGCCGATCGAGGCTCACGATGAAGCCGAAGTCGTCGCCAAGGTGGGCGGCGAGGTGCGCGAGATCTTCGTCGAGGAAGGCGACACGGTGGCCGCCGGCCAGGTGCTCGCGCGGCTCGACGGCGACCGCCTGCGCCTCGAGGTCGCACAGACCGAGGCCAACCTGCGCAAGCTCGAGCGGGACTACAACCGGCAGCTCGAGCTGAGCCAGAAGGGCCTGGTCGCGAAGGGTACGGCTGAAAACGCCAAGTTCGACCTCGACGCACTGCGGGCCGCCTACGACAGCGCCCGGCTCGAACTCGGCTATACGCAGATCCGCGCGCCGATCGCCGGCGTGGTCTCGGCGCGGCACATCAAGATCGGCAACACGATCAAGCCGAACGACCCGACCTTCCGTGTGACGAACCTCGACCCGCTGATCGCCTACGTGCACGTGCCGGAGAAGGAGTTCCGCAAGATCGCGGCGCGCCAGCCGGCCGAGGTCGTCGTGGACGCGCTCGGCGGCGAGCGCTTCGTCGGGACGATCGCGCGCATCAGCCCGACCGTGGACCCGCAGACCGGCACGTTCCGCGCCGAGGTGGAGGTGCCCGACCCGAGCCGACGCCTGAAGCCCGGCATGTTCGCGCGCATCAACATCGTTTACGAGCGCCGCGAGAATGCGCTGCAGCTGCCGCGCAGCGCGATCGTCGACGCCGACGGCGAGCAGTCGGTGTTCGTCATCGTGAGCGGGAAGGCCGAGCAGCGCCGCATCGGCACCGGGCTCGCCAACAGCGGCTGGGTCGAGGTGGTCGACGGCCTCGAGGGCGACGAGCGCGTGGTCGTGGTCGGCCAGGCGGGCCTCAAGACCGGCACGGCCGTCAAGGTCGTGGACGGCGCCGCGCCCGCGGCGGCACCGGCCGCGGACAAGGCCAAGGCGTCGTAACCGCACGCGGCGCCATGGGCGCTGTGACCGGGGGATTCCCATGCAGCTGATCGATTTCGCGATCCGCCGGCGCGTGACCGTGGTCATGTGCACGGTGGCGATCGCACTCTTCGGCCTCGTGTCGCTGTCGCGGCTCAAGCTGAACCTGCTTCCCGACCTCTCCTACCCGACGCTCACGATCCGCACCGAGCTGCCGGGCGCCGCGCCGCTCGAGATCGAGACGCTCGTGACCCGGCCGGTCGAGGAAGCCGTGAGCATCATCCGCAACGTGCGGCAGGTGCGCTCGGTGTCGCGCGCCGGCCAGTCCGACGTGACGCTCGAGTTCGTGTGGGGCACCGACATGGACCTCGCCGGCATCGACGTGCGCGAGAAGCTCGACCTGCTGCAGCTGCCGCTCGAGGCGAAGCGTCCGCTGCTGCTGCGCTTCGACCCGTCGAGCGAGCCCGTCCTGCGGCTCGCGTTCCTCGACACGGGCGACAGTGCGCGCGACGAGAGCGTCGAGCGCCTGAAGTCGCTGCGGCGTTTCGCCGAGGACCGGCTGAAGCCGGACCTCGAGGCCGTCGAGGGATCGGCGGCGGTCAAGGTGAGCGGCGGCTACGAGGACGAGGTCCAGGTCTTCGTCGACCAGCAGAAGCTCGCGCAGCTCGGCCTGTCGATCGACACGGTGACCCGCCGCATCCGCGCCGAGAACGTCAATCTCTCGGGCGGCCGGCTCGAGCAGGGCATGCAGCGCTTCCTGGTGCGCACGCTGAACGAGTTCGGCTCCATCGACCAGATGGCGAACGCGATCATCGCCAACCGCGACGGCCAACCGGTCTACCTCAGGGACGTGGCGACCGTGACGCGCGGCTACAAGGACCGCGAGGCGATCACGCGCGTGGACGGGCGCGAGGCCATCGAACTCGCCGTCTACAAGGAAGGCGACGCCAACACCGTGCAGCTCG
>CAZRKS010000325.1:0-2731 GCA_964600315.1 uncultured Steroidobacteraceae bacterium
CGACGACCCGATCTTCAACGGGCTCGCCGTGTCCCTGATCTTCGGGATCCTGGTCGCCACCGCGCTCACGCTGGTGCTGATCCCGATCCTGTACTTCAGCTATCGCAATCGACAGCAGGCCGCCTGAACGGCCAAGGGGGAGACACATGGCACGCATCGTGGTGATGGGCGCAGGACTCGGCGGCGTGGCCTGCGCGTACGAGATGAAGAAGAAGGTCGGCCGCGACCACCGGGTGACGCTGGTCGGCAGCAGCCCGTACTTCGAGTTCACGCCGTCGAATCCGTGGATGATGGTCGGCTGGCGCACCGCGCCGCAGACGCGCGTCGAGCTCGCGAAGCCGCTCGCCGCGAAGGACGTCGACTGGGTCCCGCAGATGGTGAGCGCGATCGACGCGCCGGGCTCGAAGCTCACGCTGGCCGACGGGTCGACGCTCGACTACGACTACCTCGTGATCACGACCGGCCCGAAGCTCGCCTTCGAGGAAGTGCCGGGCCTCGGGCCGCAGGGGCACACGCAGTCCGTGTGCACGCAGGGCCACGCGCAGCAGGCGTGGACGCGCTACCAGCAGTTCGTGGAGTCGCCCGGGCCGGTCGTGGTCGGCGCCGCCGCCGGCGCGAGCTGCTTCGGACCGGCCTACGAGACGGCGATGATCCTCGACACCGACCTGCGCCGCCGCAGGATCCGCGACCGCGTGCCGATGACCTACGTGACGCCGGAGCCCTACATCGGCCACATGGGACTCGGCGGCGTCGGCGACAGCAAGGGACTCATGGAGTCGGAGCTGCGCCAGCGGCACATCCAGTGGATCACGAACGCGAAGATCACCGGCGTCGAGGACGGCGTCATGACGGTGGCCGAGCACGCCGAGGACGGCAGCGTGAAGAAGGAGCACAAGCTGCCCTTCCGCTACTCGATGGTCATTCCGGCCTTCAAGGGCGTGGACCCGGTCGCGGCGGTCCCCGAGCTCTGCAATCCGCGCGGCTTCGTGCTGATCGACGAACAGCAGCGCTCGAAGAAGTACCGCAACATCTTCTCGGCGGGCGTGTGCGTCGCCATACCGCCCGTGGAAGTGACGCCCGTCGCGACCGGTGCACCCAAGACGGGCTACATGATCGAGTCCATGGTGAGCGCGATCTGCGAGAACGTCGCGGCGGAAGTCGCCGGCCGGCCCGCCACCGCGCGCGGCACCTGGAACGCGATCTGCCTCGCGGACTTCGGCGACACCGGCGCCGCCTTCGTCGCGCTGCCGCAGATCCCGCCGCGCAACGTGACCTGGGCGAAGCAGGGCAAGTGGGTGCACGTCGCCAAGGTGGCGTTCGAGAAGTATTTCCTGCGCAAGGTGAAGACGGGCTCGGTCGCGCCGCTCTACGAGAAGTACGTGCTGAGCACGCTCGGCATCGAGTCGCTGAAGCCGTAGGAGGCGAACGCATGAGGACGGCAGGCCGGCGGTCGATCGGAATGCTCGCGGCGATGCTGGTCGCCGCGCCGTCGGCACCTGCCGAGACGCTCGGCGAGGCGTGGGCGCTCGCGAGCGCGCAGGACAATGCGCTCGCGGCCGTGCGCAGCGAGGCCGAAGCCGCCCGTCTCGACGCGGCTGCCGCGCGCGGCCAGCGCTGGCCGTCGCTCGCCGTCGGCGGTGCCTACACCCGGCTCGACGATGCGCCGGCATTCGACTTCGGCTTCACCGGTCTGCCGGTCGTCGCGCCGGAACTCTTTGGCGGCGACGACTTCTGGATTGGGGCCGCGACGGTGACCGTCCCGATCTTCACGAGCGGGCGCATCTCCTCGAGCATCGCCGCGGCGGAAGCGCGCGGCCGTGGCGCCGGTGCGCGGGTCGCGGGCGCCGAGGAAGACCTCAAGCTCGCGGTCGCGGATGCGTACGTGGGCGTGCTGCGCGCGAGAAAGGCGCTGGCCGTCGCGGACAGCAACGTGAAGACCCTCGAGTCGATGGCGAGCGACATTGGCGCCATGTTCGAGCGCGAGCTCGCGCCGAAGAACGACCTGCTCGCGGTCCAGGTGGCCCTCGCCGACGCGCGCCAGGGCAGGCTCAAGGCAGCCAACGCCGCGGACCTGGCGCTGGCGTCGTACAACCGCAGGCTCGGCGAGCCGCTGGCGAGGCCGGTGGACCTCGACGAGGTCCTGCCGGAGCCTGCGACGATGGCGGACGACGTCGAAGCGCTCGCGAAGGAGGCCGCGAAGCGACGCGCGGAACTCACGGCGCTGGACGAGCAGGCGACGGCCTACGGGCAGCTCGCGAAGACCGAGCGCTCGCGCGTCCTGCCGCAGTTCTCCGTCACCGGGGCCTACAACTATCTCGAAAACACGTTTCTCGACGACGAAGACTTCGCGTCGGTCGGGATCGGCGTGCAGTGGGCGCTGTTCGACGGCGGCCAGGCGCGCAAGCGCGCGGCGGCGCTCGAGCGCTCGAAGCGCGCGACCGAGCAGCAGCGTGCCGACGCCGAGTCGCTGATCGCGCTGCAGGTGCGGCAAGGCTGGCTCGACGTCGAGGAAACGCGGCAGCGCATCCGCGTCACGGCCGAGGCCGTCGAGCAGGCGGAGGAGAACCTGCGCATCGCGCGCGAGCGCTACGGCGCGGGGCTTGGCACGCAGACGCAGCTGCTCGAGGCCGAGTCGCTGCGCGTCCAGGCGCACAACAATCGTGACGAGGCCGTCCTCGACGCCGGCCTCGCGAAGCTCAGGCTCGCGCGCGCGGTGGGTGTGCTGTAGCGC
>CAZRKS010000326.1:0-2721 GCA_964600315.1 uncultured Steroidobacteraceae bacterium
TGTCTTCGTGATCATCGTGCATCGGCCTCGAACAGTTTTTCGAGCTGCTGCGCGGCGCCCGCGGCGCGCAGCATCTCGAGCCGGGACGCGTCGCCGTAATAGAGCTTGTTGCCGAAGCGGCGCACGAAATCCACCTGCGCCTGGCTCGCCTCGAGGGCCGTGAAGCGGATATGCCGCGCCCGCAGCACGCGGGCGATCACCTGCCCGAAGCGTCCGAAGCCGGCGATGATCACGCGCGGCTCCCCGGGTTCGATGCGGTCGAACTCCGGCGGCGGAGCCGGCCTTCGCAGGCGGCAGGCGATGGCGTCGGCTGCAGCGATCAGGAGCGGCGCGACGATCATCGACAGGGTCACGACGATCACGAGGAGATCGCTGGCGTCCCGCGCGATCAACCCGCGACCGGCCGCGAGCGTGAAGAGCACGAAGGCGAATTCGCCGCCGCCGGCCAGGGTCACGCCGAGCCGCATCGCGGTGGCCCGGTCGTGCCGGGAGGCGAGGGCGGCCACGCCGATCGCCGCCATCTTCACGGCGACGTAGGCCAGCGTGAGCGCGACGACGGCGAGCGGCGCAGCGAAGAGCACGCCGAGATTCGCGGACATGCCGACGGCGACGAAGAAGAGCCCGAGCAGCAGTCCTTTGAACGGCTCGAGGTCCGCCTCGAGCTCGTGCCGGTACTCGCTGTCGGCGAGCAGCACGCCCGCGATGAACGCCCCGAGCGCCATCGAGAGTCCGGCGGACTGGAAGAGCAACGCCGTACCGACGACCACGAGCAGCGCCGCCGCGGTGAACGCTTCCTGCACGCCGGTGGCTGCGATGATCCTGAGCGCCGGCCTGAGCGCGTGCCGCCCGGCGACGATCACGGCGGCGGCGGCCCCGAGCGCGAAGACGACCGCCCTCCAGTCGAAGCCGCTGGCCGCCGCGCCGCCGAGCAGTGGCAGGACCACGAGGGCGGGCATCACGGCGAGGTCCTGGAACAGCAGGATCGCAAAGGCCGAGCGGCCGTGGCGCGCGGTCAATTCGCCGCGCTCGGCGAGCACCTGCAGGACCAGCGCGGTGGAGGAGAGCGACAGCGCGAACGCGACGATGAGCGCCGCGGTCCAGGATTGTCCCAGCGTGTGCGCGACGAGCATGAGCGCCGCCGTCGTCACCGCGACCTGCAGCGTGCCGGCGCCGAACACGGCGTTGCGCAGCACCCAGAGCCGCGACGGCTGCAGTTCGAGGCCGATCACGAACAGCAGCAGCACGACCCCGAACTCGGCGAAACGCAGGATCCGCTCGACGTCCTCGAACAGGCCGAGTCCCCAGGGGCCGAGCACGATGCCGGCGGCGAGATAGCCCAGCACGGCGCTCAGCCTGAACCGGCGGAACAGCGGCACCGCGATGACGGTGGCGGCGAGGAATACGGCAATCTGCGCGGTGAGCGTCATGGCGGGTCCGCGGGCCGTGGCAGGGCAGGGATGCGAGAGAAGAGTTTATAACTCATTGTTTGCAAATGTTTTCGCGGCGGTGATCGGCGGCGTCCCGGGAGCGGCTAAAGTCGCCCGCGCACGCGGCGCCCGCTATCCCGCCGCCGTCGCGCCACCGGCGCCGCGACTTGCGCGAGAATCTGTTGCGTCCTCGCATCAGGCTTCGGGACGTCGCCTGCGGGGCGGCGCAATCGGGACCCCGGCCGGTGCGTTCCGGGCCGCCGCCGGCAAACCCGTATGTTTCTTGGCGAAATTCGGTACACTATGTCTGTCTTGGGCTGCCGGGCCAGCGCAGGCGACTGTGTTCTTGTGGGGTGCGCCGGTGAGCGGTTTGCAGCCATCCTAGATACAATGCTTGGCGTAAAAGCCACAAGGAGGACTGTCTCAATGTCATCTCGTTACCTCATCCCGCTCGCGGTCGCCGCCACTCTGGCGCTGCCAGTCGTAGCGTCGGCCGACGTCGCTCCCGGGCAGCCGAAGGGCGACTGGCTCTTCCGCCTCGGCGTGTCGCAGGTCAACCCGACCTCGTCGCCGGGCCTCAAGCAACCGCTCGCCAACTACGTTCCGTGGACGAATCCCGCGCATTACGCCGATCTCACGGCGGACAGCGACATCTCGGTGACCGGCACGATCGCCTACATGATCACGGATCACATCGGCACCGAACTGCTGCTCGCGTACCCGTTCACGCACGGCGTCGACGCAAAGTTCAGTGATGGCACCAAGGAGCGCGTCGCGTACGTCGACATCCTGCCGCCGACGCTGAACCTGCAGTGGTACTTCCTGCCGGGCCACAAGATCAACCCGTACATGGGCATCGGCGTGAACTGGTCGATCTTCACCAACTCGGAGCTCGAGAAGGACGCGCTCGGCCCGAATTCGAAGCTCGAGACCAGCGACTCGTTCGGCGGTGACGCCCAGATCGGTGCGGACTTCTACTTCACCGACCACTGGTTCGCGAACCTCGACGTGCGCTACATCGGCCTCACGACCGACCTCAAGGTGAGGAACTTCAACACCGACGGCGACAGCGTGAAGCTCGGCCAGATGGACATCAACCCGATGGTCTACACCGTGGCCATCGGCTATCGCATGTTCCAGCCGGCTCCGGTCGCGGCCCCGCCGCCGCCGCCCCCGCCGCCGCCGCCGCCGCCGCCGCCGGCCAAGTGCGGTGACGAGGATGGTGATGGCGTGTGCGATGCCGACGACAAGTGCCCCGGCACTCCGGCCGGCACCAAGGTCGACAAGGTCGGCT
>CAZRKS010000327.1:0-2715 GCA_964600315.1 uncultured Steroidobacteraceae bacterium
GCGAGCCTGCCGGAGACCGTGTTCACCGTGTGGAGCAACGTCTTCGAGCGCGGCCGGCTGCGCGCCGGCGAGACGCTGCTCGTGCACGGCGCGAACAGCGGCATCGGCGTCACGGCGATCCAGCTGGCGAAGGCGGCGGGCGCGCGGGTGCTGGCGACGGCGCGCGGTGCCGACAAGGCGGCGAAGGCCCGCGAACTCGGCGCGGATCTCGCCATCGACGCAAGCGCCGGCGACTGGTCGCCCGCGGTGCGCGCGGCGGGCCCCGTCGACGTCGTGCTCGACATGGTCGGGGCGGATTACTTCGAGCGCAATCTCGAGGTCCTGGCGCCGGACGGGCGGCTCGCCATCATCGCGACCCTGGCCGGCCACGAAGCGAAGCTCGACCTGAGGCGCATGATGCTGAAGCGGCTCACCGTGACGGCGTCCACGCTCCGGGCGCGCGACGCGGACGAGAAGGCACGCCTCGCGCGCGCCGTCGAGACGCACGTGTGGCCGTGGATCGAATCGGGCCGCGTCGCCTTGCCGGTGGACCGGACGTTTCCGCTCGAGCGGGCCGGCGAGGCGCACGCGTGGCTCGAGAGCGGTTCGCAGTTCGGCAAGGTCGTGCTGACGCTCGACTGAACGGCTCAGGGCCGGATCACGTGGTCCGGATCCGGTTGCTCGTCCGGCGGCGCCCGGCTGTAGTCGCCGAAGGGGCCGTCGCGCTGCGCCACCGCGGCACGCACGCCGCGCTCGCGGGCGAGCTCGATGAACTGCTTCGCATCGGGCGTGTTGCGCATCAGGCCGTCGAGGATGGGCCCCAGCGTCTGCGTCGCGGCGAGCCCCATGTTCTCGTAGGCTTGGTTCACGATCAGCTTCATCGCCGAGAGCTGCGACAGCGGGATCGACGCGAGCTGTGCCGCCGCGCGCCGCACCGTCGCCTCGAGCTCCGCGAAAGGCACGGCGTGGTTCACGAGCCCGCAGTCGGCGGCCTCGCGCCCCGACAGCGGCTTGCCGGTGAGCGCATATTCCTTGGCCTTCGTGAGTCCGAGCCGGTACAGCCACATCCCGCTCAGGTAGGCGCCCCACATCCGCGAGTAGGGCGTGCCGATGCGCGCGTCCTCGCTCGCGATCACGAGGTCCGCGCAGAGTGCATAGTCGCTGCCGCCGCCGACGCACCAGCCGTGCACCTGCGCGATCACCGGCTTCGGCGATCGCCACAGGCTCATGAACTTCTGCGTCGGCGCGAGCGCCGGCGCGGTGGCGAACATGAAGTCCTTGCCCGGGTCCCATTCGCCGGCCGTCGTGATGGCATCGTCCCAGTGGTGGAAGCCGGATCCGAAATCGAATCCGCCGCAGAACGAACGGCCGGCGCCGCGCAGGATCATGACCTTGACGGACTCGTCGCGGACTGCGGCGTTCACCGCCGCCTCGATCTCGTCCGGCATCGGCGGGACGATGGTGTTCAGCTGCTCCGGGCGGTTGAGCGTGATCGTGGCGACCGGCCCGTCGACCGTGTAGAGCAGGGTCTCGAAGTCCATCGCGTGGTCTCCCCGGAGCGAGGTCGGCACAGGCGGCCGACCGCCGGGATGGTATAGCATCGGCAGGCGATGAACCGGCTACCCGAACTCTTCGACCGCAACCGTCGCTGGGCCGCTGGCATGGTCGCATCCCAGCCGCGCTTTTTCCGCGAACTCGCGGCGCAGCAGGCGCCACGCTACCTCTGGATCGGCTGCTCCGACAGCCGCGTGCCCGCCAACGAGATCGTGGGACTGCTGCCGGGCGAGCTGTTCGTCCACCGCAACGTGGCGAACCTCGTCATGCACAACGACTTCAGCTGCCTGTCGGTGCTGCAGTACTCGATCGACGTGCTCGGCGTCGAGCACATCATCGTCTGCGGGCACTACGGCTGCGGCGGCGTGACTGCGGCGTGGGAAGACCGGCAGCTCGGGCTGGTGGACAACTGGCTGCGGCCGATCCGCGACCTCGCACTGCTGTATCGCGAGTCGTTGCTCGCGCTGCCGGGCGAGCCGCAGCGCCGCGACCGGCTCTGCGAACTGAACGTGCTCTACCAGGCGCTGCGCGTGTGCCGGACCACGATCGTGCGGCAGGCCTGGGAGCGCGGCAAGGCGCTCACCGTGCACGCGTGGGTGTACGGCCTCGAGGACGGCCTGCTGCGCGACCTCGGTTTCTGCGTGTCGGACCTCGCGCACGCCGAGGCGGAATTCGGTCGCGCGGCCGGCGTCGGCAAGATCGGCAGCGAATAGCGGTCCCGCTCAGGGGCGGCTCAGACCCCAGCGGTGCAATCCGGCGTCGTGCATCTGGGCGAACAGGCGGGCGTCGCCGTCGATGGCCTCGGCCAGCCATTGACGCAGCGTCGCCGGCAGGCGCTCGCTGGTTTCATAGGCCCCGGTCTCGAATGCGTCCATGATGTCGCGCACCTGGTCCAGCAGGCGATAGTGCGTCTGGCGGCGCGTCGCGAGCTCCGGGTGCCGTTCTTCCTGCAGGATCCGTTCCTCGAGGGCGAAGTGCGCCGCCGCGGTCGCGTGGAACCCGGCCAGGGCTTCGCCGATGGTCCGCGCCGGCGCCCCCGTTTCGATCAGGCCGTGGATGTCGTTCAGCGTCTGCGCCAGCCGGTGATGGTCGTAGTCGATGCCGGCGATGCCGGTGTCGTGCTCGGGATTCCAGTCGAAGTAGGCCATGGCACATCTCCTTCGATCCGGGGCGCTGACGGGG
>CAZRKS010000328.1:0-2714 GCA_964600315.1 uncultured Steroidobacteraceae bacterium
CGGGCAGTTAGACGTTGAAGCTCTCGCCGCAGCCGCACTCGCCGCGCACGTTCGGGTTGCGGAATTTGAAGGCCTCGTTCAGCCCCTGGCGCACGAAGTCGATCTCGGTCCCGTCGACGTAGCGCAGGCTCTCGGCATCGACGATCACCTTGACCCCGCCCTGCTCGAACACGGTGTCCCCGACACCGACGGCGTCCGCATAGTTCACGACGTACGCGTAGCCCGAGCAACCGGTCTTCTTGATGCCGAGGCGCAACCCCACACCCCGGCCCCGGGCTGCGAGAAAGCTGCGCACGCGTTCGGCCGCCGCCGCAGTGAGTGAAACCGACATCGTCTCCGTCCCCGTCGAGGTTCGCGCGATTCTACACCGTAGACCCGGTCGCGCCGGGCCAGTTCCGCGCCGCATCGCGGACCGCATCCTGCAGTGTGAGCAGGCGCCCGAATTTGGCCGGCGGAATGTCGAGCGCCTCGGCCGCCTCGCGCCAGTCCCAGCCAGCCAGGTCCGCCTGCCGGGCGCCCCGCAGTCGCTCCGTGAGCCAGGAAGCGGCGGCGATGAAATGCGGACACCCGAAAGCGCGAAATCGTGCCTCGGCCACGCGATCGTGAGCGACGAACAGCGTGAACTCGACCCTCGCCCCCTGCTCGGGATCGCCGGCCGCGCCGAACAACCTTCCGGGTCCGCGCGGGAGATCGCCCGCGCCGGGAAGCTCGCGCAGCCGGCGGCGCACCTCCGCACCGTACCGCGGATCGTCGCTCACCGAGCCCATGCACCGATCCCCGGCGGCGCGACGGCGCGCAGGCGCCCGATCTCCAAGCAGATGCGCCGCGCCGCGTAGTCCACCTCCTCGGGCGTCGTGAACCGCCCGAGACTCAGGCGCAGCGTGCTCTGCGCGAGCCGGTCGCTGCGCCCGAGCGCACGCAGCACGTACGAAGGCTGCCCGCTCGTGGTGGCGCAGGCGGAGCCCGAGGCCACGGCGAGGTCGTCGAGCGCGAGCAGCAGGCTCTCGCCTTCCACGCCGTCGACGGTCACGCTCAGGATCCCGGGCGCACGGCGCACGGGATCGCCGTTCAGTTCGACGCCGGGCACGACCGCGAGGGCCCGCCACAGGCGGTCCCGCAGGGCGCTGATGCGCGCACCGTCCACCTCCATGGACTGTGCCGCCAGCGACAGTGCGCGCCCCATGCCGACGACCTGGTGCGTCGGCACGGTTCCGGAGCGCAGCCCGCGCTCCTGCCCGCCGCCGTAGAGCAGCGGCACCAGTCCGAGACGCGGCTCGCGCCGCACGCAGAGCGCGCCCACGCCCTTCGGTCCGTGCGCCTTGTGCGCCGTCAATGCGAGCAGGTCGATGCAGTCGCGGTTGACGTCGAGCGGCAGCTTGCCCACGCTCTGCGCCGCATCCACGTGCAGCAGCACGCCGCGGGCGCGGCACAGGCGCCCGACGGAGGCGACGTCCTGCACGACACCGGTCTCGTTGTTCACGTGCATGAGCGACACGAGGATCGTGTCCGGGCGCAGCGCCGCCTCGACCTGCTCCGGCGCCACGATGCCGCCCGCCGCCGGCTCGAGATAGGTGACCTCGAATGCTTCGCGCTCGAGCTGCCGGCAGGGATCGAGGACCGCCGGGTGCTCCGTGCGCGAGGTGACGAGGTGTCGCCCCCGCGGACGCTGGAATCGTGCCGCCCCGAACAGCGCGAGGTTGTCGGCCTCGGTCGCGCCCGACGTCCACACGATCTGCTCCGGGACGGCACCGACCACCTGCGCCACCTCGGCACGCGCCTGCTCGACGCGGGCGCGGGCGCGGCGTCCGGGCGCATGTCCGACCGCCGACGGATTCGCGAAGTCACCGTCCGGACCGCAGCATTCGAGCATGGCGGCGACGACGCGCGGATCGATCGGCGTGGTGGCCGCGTTGTCGAGGTAGACGACCTCGCTCACCGCCGGCCCTCGCCGCCCGCCGCGTGCGGCTCGCCGGCGCGGCGCCGCTTGCCCTGCACGGACGTCAGGATGCCGCGCAGGATGTTCATCTCGTTCTGGTCGAGGACCGTGCGGTTGAAGAGCCGGCGGATCCGCGCCATCAGGTGACCCTCGCCCGTCCGGTCGCGGAAGTCGATCTCCTCGAGCACCTGCTCGAGATGCCCGTAGAGGTGCTCCATCTCGGTCGCGCTCGCGAGCGGAACGCCGCCGGCAGTCGCGGCGTCGGGCTCGTCGCGCGTCGCGAGCAGCACCTCGTAGGCGACGATCTGCACGGCCATGGCGACATTGAGCGAGGCGTAGGCCGCGCCGGTCGGGATCGAGAGCAGCCATTGGCACTGCTCGAGGTCCTGGTTCGACAGCCCGGTGCGCTCCGCGCCGAACAGGATCGCGACCTCGCTCGTGGCCGATGCGCTCGCGATTTCGCGGGCAGCGGCCCGCGGCTCGAGCACGCGCCACGGCAGGTGCCGGGCCCGCCCCGTGGTGCCCACGACCAGGCCGCAGTCGGCGACGGCGCTCCGCACGTCGGCAAAGACCCGGGCGCGCTGCAGCACGTCGTCGGCTCCGGCGGCCCTGACCGTCGCCTCGGTCGCCGGGAAGCGCTCCGGCGCGACCAGGCGCAGGCGCTCGAGCCCCATGTTCTTCATGGCCCGCGCCGCGGAGCCGATGTTGCCGGGGTGAGAGAGACCGACGAGGACGATGTTCACGGACATGCTCTGCTATTCTAGCCGCCCGCATGCAA
>CAZRKS010000329.1:0-2684 GCA_964600315.1 uncultured Steroidobacteraceae bacterium
TGATGTTCGCGCAGGCGAACTCCGAGCACTGCCGGCACAAGATCTTCAACGCCGAGTGGCTCGTCGACGGCGAGCGCAGCGACAGAACGCTGTTCGGCATGATCCGCAACACGCACGCGAAGAATCCGCGCGGCGTGCTGTCGGCCTACCGCGACAACGCGGCGGTGATCGAGGGCTGGCCCGGCCGGCGCTGGTTCCCGCAGCACGGCAGCGGCCGGTACGCGGCCTCCGAGGAACCGATCGACATCCTGATGAAGGTGGAGACCCACAACCACCCGACGGCGATCTCGCCGTTCCCGGGCGCGGCGACGGGCTCGGGCGGCGAGATCCGCGATGAAGGCGCGACGGGCCGCGGCTCGAAGCCCAAGGCGGGGCTGGTCGGATTCACGGTGTCGAACCTGCGCATTCCCGGCGCGGTGCAGCCTTGGGAGCAGGAGCTCGGCAAGCCCGACCGCATCGTCTCCGCGTTGCAGATCATGCTCGAAGGCCCGATCGGCGCCGCGTCGTTCAACAACGAGTTCGGACGACCGGGCATCTGCGGGTATTTCCGCACCTTCGAGCAGCGTGTCGAGGCGACGGGCCGCGCGGCGCTGCGCGGTTACCACAAGCCGATCATGATCGCCGGCGGTCTCGGCAACATCCGCCGGCAGCACGTAGAGAAGGCCGCGATCGTCCCGGGCGCCCGCATCGTCGTGCTGGGCGGACCGGCCATGTTGATCGGGCTGGGCGGCGGCGCGGCTTCGTCGGTCGGTGCCGGCGCCAGCTCGGCGGACCTCGATTTCGCCTCCGTGCAGCGTGGTAATCCGGAGATCCAGCGGCGCGCACAGGAAGTCATCGACGGTTGCTCGGGCCTCGGTGCCGAGAACCCGATCCTGCTGATCCACGACGTGGGCGCGGGCGGACTCTCGAACGCGGTGCCGGAGTCGGTCGCTCACGGCGGCTGCGGTGGGCGCGTGGACCTGCGCAAGGTGCTGAGCGACGAGCCCGGCATGACCCCCCTCGAGATCTGGTGCAACGAGGCGCAGGAGCGCTACGTGCTCATCGTCGACGGGGAGCGGATGGACACCTTCGAGGCGCTTTGCGCGCGCGAGCGCTGCCCCCATGCCGTGATCGGCGAAGTCACGTCCGACGGACGCCTCGAAGTGATCGACCCCCTGTTCGGCAACGTGCCGGTCGCCATGCCGCTCGACACGCTGCTCGGCAAGCCGCCGCGCATGACACGCGACGTACGGCGCCTCGCAGGCGCGCGCGACGAGTTCGACGGACGCGGCCTCGACGTGCGCGACGCCGCGTTCCGCCTGCTGCGGCTGCCGACCATCGCCGACAAGACGTTCCTGATCACGATCGGCGACCGCTCGGTCGGGGGCATGATCAGCCGCGACCCGCTCGTCGGGCCGTGGCAGGTGCCGGTCAGCGACGTCGCCGTGACCGTGAGCGACTATTTCTCGACGCGCGGCGAGGCCATGGCCATGGGCGAGCGCACGCCGCTCGCGCTGCTCGATTCGGCGGCCGCGGCGCGCATCGCGGTCGGCGAGGCCGTGACCAACATCGCTGCGGCGGACATCGCCAGGATCGAGGATGTCCGTCTGTCCGCGAACTGGATGGCGGCCTGCGGCGAGCCGGGCGAGGACGCCGACCTTTTCGATGCCGTGAAGACGGTCGGCGAGGAGTTCTGCCCGGCGCTCGGGATCGCGATCCCGGTCGGCAAGGACTCGCTGTCCATGAAAACCGCCTGGCAGCAGGACGGCGAGCTGCGCAAGGTGGTGGCGCCCGTGTCGCTGATCGTCTCGGCGTTCGCGCCGGTGCAGGACGTGCGACGGACGCTCACGCCGCAATTGCGCACCGATCGCGGCGACACGCGGCTGGTGCTCGTCGACCTCGGCGGTGGTCGCAATCGCCTCGGCGGCTCCTGCCTCGCGCAGGTCTACGGAAGCGTCGGGCGCGAGGCGCCGGACTGCGACGACCCGCTGCAGCTGCGAGCCTTCTTCAAGGCCCTCGGGCGACTGCGTCACGCCGGCCTCGTGCTCGCGTACCACGACCGTTCCGACGGCGGATTGTTCGTCACGCTCTGCGAAATGGCCTTCGCGGGCCGCTGCGGCGTCGAGGCGGACCTGCTCGCCGTGGGCGGCGAGGGTCAGGCGATGGCGGCGCTGTTTGCGGAGGAACTCGGCGCCGTGCTGCAGGTCGAGGCGGCAGCGGAGCAGCGGGTGCTCGGCATCCTGCGCGAGTCGGGGCTCGAGGACTGCGTGCGCACGATCGGTCGCGTGGTGAATGCGGATTCGGTGACCGTCACCGCGGCGGGCCGGCCGTTCTTCTCTGCGACGCGCACGGAGCTGCGCCGCGCCTGGTCCGAGACGACGTTCCGCCTGCAGTCGCTGCGCGACAACCCGGCCTGCGCGGAGGAGGAATACCGGCGCGCGACAGACCCGGAAGACCCCGGCCTGCACGCGCGGCTGACGTTCGATCCGGAGCAGGACGTGGCGGCGCCCATCGTGCTCAAGGGCGCGCGGCCCCCGATCGCGATCCTGCGGGAGCAGGGAGTCAACAGCCAGCTCGAGATGGCGGCGGCTTTTCATCGGGCCGGTTTCGCCCCGGTCGACGTGCACATGACGGACCTGATTGCGGGACGCGTGCGGCTCGGCGCTTTCCGCGGACTCGTCGCGTGCGGCGGCTTCTCCTACGGC
>CAZRKS010000330.1:0-2649 GCA_964600315.1 uncultured Steroidobacteraceae bacterium
AACGTCCGGGCTGGGACAGGCTGTAGTTCCTCGTGCGCGCAGAATCTTGACCAGAATTCGACCCTCAACGGTCAATCATCCATGTAAGCAGCAGACATTCGTGCCTGCCAAGTGGCCTCAGCGCATAGCGCTGTCACGCGCTTGTCGCGACCAAGGCATTGTCGAGGTCTCGCCAGATATCCTCGACGTCCTCGATGCCGACGCTCAGCCTCAGCAACGACGGTGGCAGATGCTCCTGTCCCGGAATCGCCGCGCGGCGCTCCATCGTCGACTCGACAGCACCAAGGCTGGTCGCGTGCTGGATCAGGCCCGTACGACGGCACACCGCATCGGCCCGCGCAGCGCCACCGCGAACATCGAACGAGATGATCGTGCCGTAGCCTCTGAGCACCCGCCTGGCCGTCGCATGCGTCGGATGTGAGGGCAGACCGGGGTAGCGAGCCAACTCGACCGCCGGGTGCGCAGCCAACCGCTCGGCCAGCACCATCGCCGACTGCTGCGCCCGCTGCAGCCGCAGTGCCATCGTTCGTGCACCGCGCACCGCCAGGAACGATTCCAGCGTACCCGGCGTCGCGCCGGTCAGCTCGCGCGACTTCTTGAGCGCGTGCCAGAACGCCTCGTCCTTCGTCGTCGCCACGCCCGCGAGCAGGTCGGAGTGGCCGCCGATGAACTTGGTTGCGGACTGCAGCGACACCGTCGCGCCGAAGTCCAGCGGGCGCTGGTTCAGCGGCGTGGCGAACGTGTTGTCGACGGCCACGATGGCGCCTGGCTTGCGCGGCGCGGCGCAGATCGCCTCGAGGTCTGCCACGCCGAGCAACGGGTTCGAAGGCGACTCGAGCCAGACCAGGTCGGCCGTGCGGCAGGCGTCGATCCAGCCAGACGTATCGTGCAGAGCCACGCGCTGCACCGACCAGCGACCGCGATCGGCGCCGGCCGTCACCAGTCCGGCCACGCCCTGGTAGCAGTCGTCCGGCAGCACCACGGTCGCGTCGGCATGGAGTTGATCGAAGACCGCGGCGATGGCCGCCATGCCGGAGGCAAAGGCCACGGCCCGCCCCGACTCCAGGCCACCGACGAGCTGTTCGAGGGCTTCCCAGGTGGGCGTGCCGTCGTCGCGCGAGTACTCGCGCTTGCCGCCGATGATGAAGTTCGATGCAGGTACGAGCGGCACGTTCAGCGGCGATCCGGGCTCCGAGGAGCGACCGGCGGTGACGAGCCAGGAGTCGGGCTGGAGCTGGGTGTTGTCTGCCTTCATGTTCATGCTGTCTCGATGGGCAAAGTTGTTTGGGGTGCCATCAGGTGTTGGCCAGCTTCAATCCGACGATGCCGGCAACGATGAGTCCAAGGCTCGCCAGACGGCCGGTCGTGGCGGGCTCGCCGAACAACACCATGCCGAGGATCGCCGTGCCGACGGCGCCGACGCCGACCCACACGGCGTACGAGGTCCCGACCGGCAGCGACTTCATCGCCACGCCGAGAAGCACGACGCTCAACACCATGGCCCCGAGCGTCAACACGCTCGGCCAGACTCGCGTGAAGCCCTCGGTGTACTTCAGGCCGATGGCCCAGCCCACTTCGAGCAGCCCCGCGATGGTCAGCAACAGCCACGCCATGGGTGCGTCTCCTTCATGCTCGTCACTCATGCCCAGATCGCATGGCACCGAGCGGATGGGCGATGCCGCCATCGCCGTAGCTGCGCAGCACCTGCGCGATGGTGATGTGATAGCCGCGGATCCAGCGGCCCTGCAGGTCCTTGGCGGCGCTGTGCAGCGGGTGCTCGACGAGCTGCTGCAGCGCCTCCAGGGTCTGCCAGTAGTAGACGGTCGAGATCAGCCCGCTCGCCGGGTTCTCCCCGGCCTCCTCGCCCAGATAGCCCGGGATCGCCTTCGCGATCTCGGCAATCGCTTGGTCGCGGCGATGGAACTCGTCGTCGTACTCGCCCTTGGCGAAGGTGAAGGTCGCGCTGTACACCCGGTCGTCTCCTGTGCGGCGTGGGCCGTTGCGGTTCATGCGCCCTCAGGGGGGCGGCTTCGCAGTGTCCCGCATGGCTTGCGCCAGGCCGGCATTGCCGACGGACTCCAGACCGCGGATAGCGCCTTCACGGTCCGGCACCGCGTGATGCTGGTTGAGCTTGCGCTTGCCCTCCAGGCGGGTCAGCCTGACCTCGATGCCGACGATGTGCCTCAGCTGCTCGGCCAGGTAGTCGGCCGGTGCGTCTCCCATCTTCCAGGGCTGCGGCTGGTCCGCCTCGTGCCGGCGGGTCAGGCGGGCCACGACGCCGCGCACGAACTTCTCATCGTCGTGCACGTGGATCGTCCCGTGGGCATGCACGATCTCGTAGTTCCAGGTCGGCACGCGGCGGTGCGTCTCGTGCTTGCCGGGATACCAGTTCGGCGAGATGTAGCCCTGCACGCCACGGAAGACGACGAGCACCGGGTCGCCATTGCCGATCTCTCGCCAGACCGGATTCGCGCGGGCGACGTGGGCGATCAGCGTCCCCGGGCCGTCCGCCGCGGCCTCCAGCATGAACGGCAGGTGGTCGGCTTCGAAGCCCGTCCCCATGGGCCGGACGAGCATGCCGAGCGCGTTCTCGCGCACGATGCGATGAAGCTCTTCAGCGCGGGGTTCGGCGAACTGCTGGGGAAGGTA
>CAZRKS010000331.1:0-2644 GCA_964600315.1 uncultured Steroidobacteraceae bacterium
GTGATGGAGGCCTACAATCGCGACCTGCAGCGGGACCTCGCGAAGTCCGTGTGGGCCACGACCCGCGGCAGCTGGTACAAGCTCGCGGACGGTACGATCACCAACAACTGGCCGCACGGCACGTTGCGCTACCGCAGGTTGCTCAGGCGTGCCGAGCTCGACGACTTCGAGCCCGCCTGAGCCGGCCGGCGGCCGGCAGCCCCTGTTCGCGGGAACTTTGCCCTGACCGCGGACTCGAATGTGGCAGACCCCTGCCGAGGAACCCTCGCTTGCTCACGACTCATCTGCGCACGATTCACCTGCCCCTGGCCGTCGCGATCACGGCTGCACTGCTCGCCGGCTGCGGCCGGTCGCCGCAGCCGGTGGCGGCCGATGCTCCCGCAGCCTCGTCGACGCCGGCTCCCGCGAGCGCGGCTCCGCCGCCGGAGTCCGATCGCGCAGCCGAGCTCGCCGCGAAGGAAAAGGAACTGGCGGATCGCGAGGCGCTGCTGAAGCAGCGTGAAATCGAGCAGGAACTCGCGCGTCGCGATGCCGAGAATTCCGCCGCAGCCGCGGCCGCCGCCGCGAAGACCGCCTCGAACCGCGCGCCGGCGAAGAAGAGCACGTCGACGAGCAGGCCGCCCGTGGCGACGGCCCCGGCCGCGCCTGCGGCGACTGCCTCGGCACCGCCCCCTCCGCCGCCGATCCTCGTTCCCGCGGGAACGTCGCTGGGCATTCAGCTCGCGGCTGACGTGAGCAGCAAGACGGCGAATCCGGGAGATGCCGTGCAGGGCCGGCTCGCGAGTGATCTCGTGGTCGGGGGCCGGCGCGTCGCGGCCGCCGGATCTCCGGTCCGTGGCTCGGTGACCCAGGTCGTGTCCGGCAGCCGCACGGTCGGCGGCACGCCCACGCTCGCCATCACTTTCGACAGCCTGTCGGTGACCGGAGGCACGAGCGCTGCGATCGACGCGAAATTCCAGCAGCAGGCGGCCAGCGACACCGGGAAGGACGCGGCCAAGATCGTCGGCGGCGCGGCCGCCGGCGCGGTCATCGGCCACCAGGTCAATCACAAGAACGGTGCGATCTTCGGCGGCCTGATCGGCGGCGCCGCCGGCACCGCCGTGGCGAAGGGCACCGGCGGCGAGGTTAGCCTGCCGGCCGGGACCGTCGTCAATGTGACGACGGGCGCAGCGTTCGAAATCGCCGGCGGCGGCTGAGCGCGCCGCCGACCCGCGCGCGTCCGTGCGTCACGCCGCGTCGGCCGCGGAGGCGTAACCGATCACGGGAGCCAGCCAGCGCTCGGCCTCCTGCGGCGTGATTCCCTTGCGGCGCGCGTAATCAGCTACCTGGTCCGCATCGATCCTGCCGACGGCGAAGTACGTCGACTCCGGATGCGAGAAGTACCAGCCGCTCACGGCGGCGGTCGGGTGCATCGCGTAGCCCTCGGTGAGCCGGATTCCGGTATTGCGCTCGACGTCCAGCAGCTTCCAGAGCGTCGCCTTCTCGGTGTGATCGGGGCACGCAGGATAGCCCGGCGCGGGCCGGATACCCTGGTACTTCTCGCGCACGAGATCGTCGCCGGTGAGGCGCTCCTCCGGCGCGTAGCCCCAGAACTCGCGCCGCACGCGCTCGTGCATGCGCTCGGCGAGCGCCTCGGCGAGCCGGTCCGCCAGCGCCTTGACCATGATGCTGCCATAGTCGTCGTGGCGCGACTCGAACTCCCGCACCTTTTCGTCGAGGCCGACCCCCGACGTCACGGCGAACGCGCCGACCCAGTCGGGCACGCCCGAGTCGCGCGGCGCGACGAAGTCGGCGAGCGCGTAGTGCGGCTGCCCGGCCGGCTTCGGTTTCTGCTGACGCAGGTGATGCAGCCGGTACGCGACCTCCCGGCGCGACTCGTCGGCATAGACCTCGATGTCCTCGTCCACCGAGTTCGCAGGAAAGAGGCCGATCACGGCGCTCGCCTGCACCCAGCGTTCGGTGATCATCTGCTTCAGCACGCGGCGCGCGTCCGCGTAGAGGTTGCTCGCGGCCGCGCCCACCACCGGATCGGTGAGGACGTCCGGGAACCGACCCGCGAATTCCCAGGCGTTGAAGAACGGCATCCAGTCGATGTAGCGGACCAGTTCCTCGAGCGCGACGCTCTCGAAGCGCCGCACGCCGGCGAACCTCGGCACCGGCGGCCGGTAGGCCGACCAGTCGCAGCGGAAGCGGTTCGCGCGTGCCTCGGCCAGAGTGAATGCGGGCGCCTTCACCTTGCGCCCCCGGTGCTGCTCGCGCCTCAGAGCGTGGTCGCTCTTCAGCTTGCGCGCAAACTCCGCACGCTCCGCCGCCACCAGCGACTGGCACACGCCCACGGCGCGCGACGCGTCTTTCACGTAGGCCACCGCGCCGCCGTACTCGGGATCGATCTTCACCGCCGTGTGCGCCGGAGAGGTCGTCGCGCCGCCGATGAGCAGCGGCACCTCGAAACCCCGGCGCGTCATCTCGCGCGCCACGTGCACCATCTCGTCGAGCGACGGCGTGATGAGCCCGGAGAGGCCGATCATGTCCGCCCGCTCGCGCTGCGCCGCCTCGAGGATGCGGTCCGCCGGCACCATGACGCCGAGATCGATCACCTCGAAGTTGTTGCACTGGAGCACGACGCCCACGATGTTCTTGCCGA
>CAZRKS010000332.1:0-2643 GCA_964600315.1 uncultured Steroidobacteraceae bacterium
TCTCGTGCGCGATGCTCGCGCTCAGCCGCCCGAGCGCGGCGAGCTTCGACTGCTGGACGCGCTCCGCCACGACGCTCGTGTCCTCGAGAAAGACGAGGACCGGTCCGGGACCGGTCTCGGACAGCGGCACGAAGTGCGGGCGGATCACCGTGCCCCCGTCCGCCGAGACCACCTCGCCGGTCCAGTCGCGCCGGTCGGATTCCTGCTGACGCCAGGTCTCGAGGAGATAGAGGAGCCGCGGCGACACCTCGCCGAGCCGCACGCCGGGCGAGACCGGGCCGCCCTGCAGCAGCCGCGCGGCCGTGCCGTTGGCGAGCCGGATGCGGTCCTCCGTGTCGACCACGAGGATGCTCTCGCGCAGGTGCTGCACGATGAACTGGTTCAGCTCGTTCAGGTTCGCGAGGTCGATGTCGCGCTGCTGCACGAGCGCCTCGCTCTCGCGCAGCCGCGCCGCGAACGGCAGGGCGACCAGCGTGATCGCGAACAGGCTCGCCCCGGTCAGTCCCGCGAACAGGAAGTCCGCGCGCTGGCTCAGGCCGGCCAGGCTCGCGAGCGCTGTCTGCATGAGCAGCGTGATGGCCATGAGCGACGTCACGAGGAGCGCCAGGCGCGGTGCAACGAGCAGGGCGGTGACGCCCGCAGGCAGGATCAGGAGCGTGCCGAGCCCGCTCGAGGCGCCGCCGCTCGCCTGGATCAGCAGCGCGATCGCGGCCGTGTCCGCGGCGACCTGGAACAGCGCGAGCCATTTCACCGAGGGCCAGCGCCGCTGGATCGGCTGGATCGAGACCAGGCCGAACGCGAAGTACGCCGCGCAGATGCCGATGAAGAGCCCGGGACTGTGGGTTCCGACGCTGCGGTTCGGGGCGTCGAAGAAGAACACCAGCAGCAGCACCATGGGTGCGATCAGCCGGAACACGTTCATGAGCCCCAGCACCCGCCACGGCAGTTCGGCCGGGACGACCTCCGGCGGGCGGCGCGACAGGGGCGGATTTGTGGCCATTCAAAACAGTTTCTCGCCTCGCGCGGACTGCTTCAACACGGCAACGTGGCTGCATGCGTCCCGTCAGCATTTCCCGCGTTGCTGGATTACTGCATTTCTGCAAAACTGCAAACGTGGGAACCCCGATCACCATGACCCGCCGTGGCGTCATCACCTTGCCGGCGCGACTGCGCCGTGCGCTCGGGCTGCGCGCCGAAGACCAGTTGATCGCGGAACTCACGGCGGAGGGTCTTCTGCTGCGTCCGGCCGTGACGCTGCCCGTCGAGGTCTACTCGCCCGAGCGCGTGCGGGAGTTCGACGCCGCCGAAGCGGAACTCGCGTCCGTGATACAGGCCGCTTCGAAGCCGAGTCGAGGCCCTGCCCGCCGCCGACGCGCGTCGAGTCGTGCCCGTTGACCCGAGTGCCGATCGGTGCGGCTGTTCCTCGACGCCAGCGTCCTTTTTTCGGCGTCGAAATCGAACGGCGCCATTCGCGATCTGCTCGCCCGTCTGCTGCAGGCCGGTCAGGACCTCGTTGCCGACACCTACGTCGTCGCGGAGGCTCGGCGCAACCTGGCCCCCTACGGGATCGAGGCGGTCGGAGCCCTCGAGGTGCTGCTGACCTCGATTGAGGTAGCCACGTTCCGTGCGAGCCGGCTGCCGCCGGACGTCGCGTCAGTCCTGCCACCGAAAGACGGCCCGATCCTCGCCGCGGCCATTCGGCTGCGGTGCGACGCACTGATCACCGGGGACCGCAAGCACTTCGGACCGCTGTATGGCACGGTCCAGCATGGCGTGGCCACTCATTCGCCCCGGTCGCTCGCCGAGGCGTTGAGTCTGTAGAATACCGAGTCCCGCATTCAGCACCGGCCCCGGACCCATGAACCTGCACGAATACCAGTCCAAGCAACTCTTCGCCCGCTACGGCATTCCCGTGCCGACCGGGTTCGTCGCCTCGACCCCGGAAGAGGCCGCGGATGCGGCACGGCGCCTCGGGGGCGGCCTCTGGGTCGTGAAGGCGCAGGTCCACGCGGGAGGGCGCGGCAAGGCGGGCGGCGTCAAGCTCGCGAAGAGCGTCAATGAAGTCACGGCGGCGGCGTCGGGCATGCTCGGGCAGCGGCTCACGACCAAGCAGACGGGCCCCGAGGGCCTGCCGATCCATCAGGTCTACGTCGAGTCCGGCTCGAAGATCGAGCGCGAGCTGTACCTGAGCCTGCTGCTCAACCGCGACACCGGCCGCATCGCGTTCGTCGCCTCGGCGGCGGGCGGCATGGACATCGAAGAGGTGGCCGCGAAGACGCCCGAGAAGATCGTGCGCGTCGAGGTCCACCCGGCCGTCGGTCTGCTGGGCTCGCACTGCCGCGCGCTGGCCTTCGGCCTCGGGCTGCGCGGCGCGCAGGTCGCCGAGTTCGAGGGCATCGCGCGCGGGCTCTACAGGCTGTACCTCGAGTGCGACGCGAGCCTCGTCGAGGTGAACCCGCTGATCGTCACCGCGGACGGCCACGTCGTCGCGCTCGACGCCAAGATCAATCTCGAGGACAACGCGCTCTTCCGGCAGAAGGACCTCGTCGCGTGGCGCGACCCGTCGCAGGAAGACGAGATGGAGCGCGTCGCCGGCGAGGCGGACCTCAACTACGTCTCGCTCGACGGCGACATCGCCTGCAT